>JAYGCG010000002.1:0-87571 GCA_046583455.1 Dehalococcoidia bacterium
CCAAACACAAAAAAACCCATCCCAATCGAGGGACGGGCTCTGTGATCAGAGATACCGCGGTACCACCCGGCATTTCCCGATCAAATCGGGACGCTTTACCGGTCCACTGTCCCTTTAACAAACCCTGAACATCCCAGGGTACTCGGGAAGAGAAACCGTCGTCGAGGTAACGGCCGACACGCCGTCCGGGTCTACTCAGCTGGGCGGTCTTCGCCCACGACTTTCGGCCGGAAGCTCGGGAGAGATGTTCGTTCTGGGACTCTGCGCCCCCTCACACCGTACGGGGCTCGCTCAGCAGATTAGCCGGAACTACTCGGCTCCTTCTCAGCTTTTGACCATAAAAGGTTAGTTATCCATACAGGCGCGCGTCAAGGCGCCGAACGGTTTAACGACCGACGGCCCATCGGCGCACAACTGATCCCCGGTCGGTACTTATCAAGAACGCCCCAAATGAAAGGACGAAAAAGATCATGCCTGTCAATGCGTTACTGAGCATCTCCCCGGAGCCATCTGAGCCAACGAAAGCTCCCTCCATAACGGCTATGAACAGGGCCAGAAATGTGGTGACCGCAAATAATCCAGCGACCATCGCCGGGAGTATCGTCGGAGGTAGTGCTATGAGTCGCCGTACAACTGGGCCTCGAACCCCGGTTGCCCACGCCACAGCGATCGCCAGCAAGCCAAGCGCACCTGCGGCAAGACGATACCCAATAAGTTCATCGTAGTGGTGCAAAAGTGCGGCTTCCTCGCAGGTTGCTACTTCTGGGTGGAAACCGAAGAAATCGACACAGCGGTCGTCTGAGACAGACCCGGCAACCACCGGATCGGCAACGAACGAGATTCCAACCGTCTCCCCCAGGACGAACGCGATCACCCCGCTTACACCGATCGCCACAAACACGATCCCGGCAAGGAGTACGCAATAACGCGCTAGTGACGCCGATGCCGAAATAATCCTCTCCCGCCGTGGGAGTCCAGAATCGAAATCCAGGGCGATTTCGGACGGCGTGCCAAATCTCTCGACTGCCATGCGACGCGCCATATCTCTCTCAACGCCTGAATCAATTAACCCTTCTACGTCATCAAGGAGATGCTCTTCTACCTCCCGCAATATTCGCCTATTATGGACTCCATCGCCACGAAGCCGTGCTGCCAAATCGTCCAGGAACATCTCGATCGCATCGTCGTGGTTCATGATGCGACTCCCAGTACGGAGCGGACGCCGCGGCTGAAAGTGAAATAGTTGTCACGCATGTCCGCAAGCGCCTTAGTGCCGGTCTGGGTTACCCGATAGATACGCCGCGGCCGCCGACCGTCACGATCCCACTCGCTCGTCACATATTTAGCCTCTTCCAGACGGTGCAGCGCGGGGTAGATCGTTCCCTCTGAAAGATCGAATGTGCCGCTGCTTCGTTCGCGCAACCGTTCGATTACTGCATAACCATGAGCAGGGCGGCCGGTTAATACGGTCAGCAACAGAAGATCAAGATGGCCTTTCAAGGCTTCGGCAGGCATACCTCGTTATGCTAGGTATCAAGACTTGGGCTGTCAATTCGGGACTCCAATATGAATCCGGCGCGATACTTGCCGCTCTGCCGACCTGGCGCACTAGTTCACCCCCAATACACATTTCATCCACGGAGTCTCTACATGGCCCTCAAGGTCGTTATTTCAGGCCGCTCACTGGCGCCGCTTAACCTGCTCACCGAGGCCGGATTTGAGATCGTGCAAGGCGAAGCAACCACGACCGAAGAGCTGATCGAGATCACAAAGGACGCCGATGGCGCGCTGATCGGTATCTGGCCGCTACACGACCGGCAGGTGCTGGAGGCGTGCCCGAAGTTGAAGGTCGTCAGCCGGATGGGCGTCGGGGTGGACTCGATTGACCTGGACGCCGCGACGGAGCTTGGGATTCTGGCCTGCAACACACCTGGCGCGAACACGACAGAGGTGGCCGACCACGCGATGGCGATGCTGCTCGCACAGACGCGCATGCTGGCGGAGACCGGCCAATTCACAAAGGCAGGTGGCTGGAGCGACAACCCGGCGAAGATGAACGATTACCGCCGAGAGGTCCGCAGGGTCGCCGGGAACACGATGGGCATCATCGGCCTCGGCAACATCGGACGGGCCTTTGCCACCCGGATCAAGGGTTTCGGCCCGGAGCAGATAATTGCGTACGACCCGTACGTGCCGCAGACAGTGGGCGACCTATACGGCGTCCGGATGGTGGACCTGGACACGCTGCTCACGCAGTCGGATTTCATTACGATCCACACACCGGCAACGGACGAGACGCACCATTTGATCAATGCCGACTCGCTGGCGAAGATGAAGTCGACCGCCATCCTGATCAACTGCGCACGAGGCCCGATTGTAGATCCTGTTGCTTTGCACGCTGCGCTGCGTAACGGCGAGATCGAGTCGGCAGGTATCGACGTGACGGAGTTCGAGCCGATCGACGCCGAGGACCCGCTGTTGAGTCTGGACAACCTGCTAATCACGCCGCACCTGGCGGGCTGGTCACCGACCTTCATCGAGCAGTCAGGCCGGCGTCAGGCGGAAAACGTAATCCGCGTGCTGACAGGCGAAAAACCGCACGGTCTGGCAAACCCTGAGGTGATCAAGACCATCGCCGTGATGCGTGCTACAGACCCGGGCCGCTGGGAAGGCATCCCGGACTTCTCGACCGCTATTACGGTTTAGTCTCGGCTTCGAGGGAGGCGGGTTCTCCCTCACGCTTGATGTAGTGGGCCCTCTCCCACCGGGGGGAGTTCGAATGTCCCCTCTCAATATAGGAGGGTGTCTGGGGGTGGTCATTCATGCGGCGAGGACGATATTCGAGAATGTCTACAGCCGGCTGTCACTCTGAGTCCAAGACGAAGGATCTCCCGGTTCGCCGGCGCTCACGCCCAATAACGACCTTCACAGACGTCCATAACGCCAATCCCGCTAGTCAGTCGGGAATCGGGCCTGGTACGGCTCTTCCGCATCTACGCGCTCGACCATCTCCGGGCGGTCTTCACGGGCCGAGTTGACGGCTGTTGAGACCGGGTAGGCCTCCATCTCCTCTGCCGGATAGGGCTGTAGGAGCGCGGTTAGCCTGTTCGGGTCCTCGGTGGCCGGGTCCAGCCATAACGCCTCGGCCTCGGCATCCAGGATAACCGGCATGCGGTCGTGGATCGGTTCCATCAGGGCGTTCGGGCCAGTCGTGATAATTGCACAGGAGCGGACAGTCTCGCCCGTTTCCTTGTTCTGCCAGGTGTCGAACAGCCCGGCGAATCCCAGCAGACCGCCGCCCTTCAGCCGGATGAGCTGTGGCTTACGATCGCCCTTCGGTCCGGTCCACTCGTAGAAACCACTGGCCGGAATAATGCAGCGCGTGCTTGCGAGTGGGCGCTTCCATAGTCCGGAAGTCGCCACCTTGTCGTCTCGGGCATTGAAGGAAGAACGGATCTGGTTGGCAGATTTCGCCCACGCCGGGATCAGGCCCCAGCGCATCTCTTCTGCGCGACGCGTGCCGTCCTCGTTGGTAATCGTCCAAATCGACTGGGTCGGTGCGATGTTGAAGCGTGGCATCGGCGGTGACTCGCCGGTTACCTGTACCCGGAAACGCAACCCGAGGTCCGTCACGTCGATCAGTATGAATCTGCCGCACATGGGCTGATTTTAACGTGTTGGTCGTTGCCGCTGATTGATGCCGGCGTTGCCGCGGTCCCATTACCTTGACGCGCGTGGGCCTCTACCGCGGGGGAGAGTGACGACGTCCAGGCCCTTCTGTGGCCCAAACCCAGAATTACGAGCCTACAGGGCTCCAGATCTCGATACCGGGCACGGTGATAGCTATCGAGAACCAGAACGCACGACGGGTTGGGAGGGCCTTCAGCGAAGCTCCGGCCAGCTCTCCCGCAATACCTTCACCGAACAGGCTCCATGTCGTTCCGGTCTCGGCGTCGGTGATCGCGCCATCCGACACGCTGAAGGTCAAAGTATCGCCATCCACTTGACGAGAGAAAGCGACACCCCACACTCCATCCTCCCGGCTGAACACGACGATCGGCTCCCCGGCGATCATGTCGTTTGCCACGGCGTCGCCCATCGTTTCGACCGGGTATGCCTTCTCCTGACCACCCGCAAGTACGGTCACTGTGACGGTGGAGGCCGGCAGTCGAGTATCGATCTTGTCTTCGGTGACCGGGAACGGGAACCGCAGATCATCGACTCTGGATTTGTAGCTGCTAAACGGATCGCGGTCGTAGTTCGGCGGCGACGGAAAACCCTGGACCCGGGAAAGTATCTGCGTATCGGGATGCAAATCCTTCCAGGCGCCCCACGGAATTGTTGTCGATGGCAGAGGTTCGAGTTTGCTGCCGGTCAGCTTGCCGACGATGGCTTCTCCGCCGACCTGAAACCAGTAGGAACCGATGCCATGGTCAAACATCACCAGGTGGTTCTCGTAGAGCGCGCTGGTGTTGCCGAAGACGTGTTGAACGCCATCAAGCCGAAGGTCGTAGACCACACCACTTCCGCACAACGGGCAGTACGACACGAGCACCGGGATGCCGTCAATCGTGTCGTTGTCCAGCTCATGGGAGTTCAGGAAATTGATCGGGTAAGCAAATGCGCCCGACTCGCTGAGGTAGCCGATCACCGTGTCCGAGTCCGACAGCCAGTCGCCGCCACTCACGTCCTGGTAACGGACCGGTTCGTAAACCGGCCGGATTGCATCACGCAACCTGCGGATCGTTCCCGAGCTTGCTTCGCTCAGCCGGACTGAACCTCCGTCGAAGGTGTCGAAGATGACCTGGTTTAGAGGGATGCTATGGATTGAGAGGTCGACCGTCGGCGGTTCTGGGCTTGGGGGTTGCCGCCGGGGTCGATTCCACACCGGAGGGGTCGACAGTCCGTTCGTTGCCGCTGCTCGAATCCGGTGGTGACGAGCTACACGCGGCTGCGGAAATCAACAGGGCCATCGAGGCTGCGACGATCACCGTCCACGGGCGGCGCACGGCCACAGTTCGGCCCGGTCTCGGAGAAAAGCCGAGGTCCAACGATTTCGTCCTGATGAAGCACGTTGCGGCCCGGCGAGCGACCGCTTCAAGAGGATTAGACGTCCGTTGTAAAGGTTGAGGTTCAGATCAAACCGTAAATCGCCCGCGGTTCGCTCCAGGACTCAATCAGAGGCAGCGATGGCGGTCGCTTCGATCTCTACGACAACCTCGGGCCGTCCAAGCACCGGCACGCCTACTACCGCCGCAGCGCTGTCCATTCCGCCGATCTGTCCTCGTAGCGCTGTCTGAGCTTCAACCAGCTTGTCTGCGCCGCCCACGACATAGGTGCGGGTGCGGACGAGGTCGCTCCAGGCGAGGCCGTGCTCCTCGATCGCCCAGCGGATCGTGCCGAGGATGTGCTCGACCTGTCCCGTAACTTCATACGGACTCTGGACGATCTCGCCCGGTATCGTTGCCGTGGTCCCGGCCACAAACACCACATCGCCTGCACGAACGGCGCGGCAGTAGTTGTGCTCCGTCTCAAACGTACGACCCGACGAGACACGAGTGACCAGCTCGGACGCTCCAACTACAGCCTCGCACTCGAACAAAAACGGAGCATTCTCGCTGACGGACCGTTCAATGGTGATGCCTGCTGATGTAGGCGTGCTGCATGCCATGAAGTCTAGCTTCGATTGAGGGAGCGCCCAGCCGTGGACATCACGGCCCATGAAATGACGAGTTGCGACCACATCAGACGGCTCCGCCCCCACGCCAATCAGCGCGCCGGAAACGGCGTCCATCACGCCCGTAACGGTGGGGCCATATCCGTCGCTTACTCCGTTCGACCCCTCGACATCGATAGAGGACAGGCCGGAGACCCAGATCTCGTCGCCGTTCCGTACGGCGTGGGACCACCCCTGACCTTCTTGAGGCATGTATCGCTGGAGCCCGACCCCGGATCCGATCACGGCTTCCAGTTCCAACATCACCTTCACGCCGTTCGGAAGGTTCGGCACACCGATCACGGTTAGCGCGGGGCCGGGATCATCGAAAAGGACCGGATGGGTGACCCGTAGCGCATCTATCGCATCACCGTCAGTGAACCAGGCGCGCACCCGGACGACATCGACGAGCGACGATCCGGCTCTGTGCATCACATTGGCAGCCGCCTGGTACACCTGCCGGGCTTCTGAGGCGGCGCTACCGCGCTGAGAGGGGATGAGGCCGGATGAAATCACCCGATCTCCCACGATAGCCAGGGTCGCCGTGCCCAGCACGCTTTCCAGGTGGTTGCCGGTCGTGATCGTTGAACGCACTATTTGGACACCTTATTCGTATTAGATCAGTCCGGATCTGGCAGACGGGCGCCTTCAATAGCCGGGTAGCCACGAAGGAAGTCTTCCGCGGATACAGCGCCGCGCCCTTCCAACTGAAGACGCTTGACGTCGAGGTTGCCCGCGCCCGTCCCGATAGTCAGCCGGCCGTCTCTTATCGAAACAACACCTCGACGAAAGTCCTCAGCCGATTCAGAAACCGATGCATCAAGAATTTTCAACAACTTCCCGTCCCAGCGGGTGAAGGTTCCTGGCCACGGATGATACGCGCGTATCGCCCGGGCGATGTCCAGCGCAGACTTTCCAAAATCGAGCTCGCCATCGGACTTCTCGACGAGACTTGTAACGGTGGCAAGCGCGTCGTCTTGAGGAACAGCTTCTAAATCTCCGCGTTCCCACGCCGGAATAGTCTCAACGAGCAGGTCCACACCCATCGTGAAGAGTTGGTCGGTCAGGGACTCCGCTGTGTCCGATTCTGTGATCGGCACCGGTGCCGACTGGGCGATTACAGGGCCTGTATCCATGCCCTCATCAAGAAGCATCACCGAAACGCCGGTCTCGGGCGCCCCGTCGCGAATGGCTGTAACGACCGGGCTCGGGCCGCGATACAAGGGAAGGAGCGACGGATGAACATTGAGGACGCCGCGTGGCGGCAGCGCCAGTATTGCCGGAGGGAGGATTCGTCCATACGCCAGGACGACGAATATATCGGCCGAGATGCCGGCGAGGTCGTTCAGGACATCGTCGCCGCGCAGGCCCTGCGGGGTGTGGGCCGTAAGGCCTAATTCCATTGCGGCTTCATTAACGGGGGTCGCCCGCGGTTTACGTGATCGTCCGGAAATCCTGTCCGGTCGCGTGAACACCGCGGCCACATCATGTCCGTCCTCTACCAGCGAGCGCAGCGCTTTCGCGGCCGGTTCTGGTGTGCCGAAAAAGATGATGCGCGTCATCTCGCTTGACCCCACCCGGCCCAATTTTGACCGGAGTCATTGAAATCGAATCGTCCTGTGGGTTGACGCGCGGCACTCATCCGCGCTACTACACGGTTCCGGATCATTTCCCAACCTGTTGTAAGCGTATTTGAGCCAAGATTATCAAGAAAAAATATCCCCGAAAGTCGGTCCCAAAATGAGCCTTTGCGGGGGTTGTGTTTCCCGGGGTACATGGTAACGTCACAGCGGCTTCGGGATGGTGCGCAGGTGCAGTGCGGACCGACACCGTGAGCATCTTTTCGGTCCCGGCTTCGGCCCAGGACCACCACCGGGCACCCACCTCTCTGATCCCGTCAGAGGACGCCATTCTGACCACTCAAGCGCCATCTCAACTCTGGACCGCCACCCTCGGTCGTCTTCAGCTAGAAGTGCCCAGGGCAAATTTCGAGACATTGCTCAAAGGCACACAGGCGCTGCGTTTCGACGATGATTGTCTGGTTATCGGCACCGAAAGCGCGTTCGCCGCGACCTGGCTGGAAGAACGCCTCGCCGCAACCATCTCCCGGGCCGTAGAGCGTATCGCAGGACATCCGGTCGCGGTGCGGTTTGAGGTTATCGCTGACACAGACGGTTCGGCGGTCGAATCGCCTCGGGATAACTACAGCGAGCAGTCTAACCGTCCCTCCAACATCGGCAGCAGATCTACCGGGGAGCGCGATTCTCCGTTCGGGTCGCTACCCCTTAGCCCGCGCTACACATTCGACGAATTCGTCGTAGGTCCGTCCAACGAACTCGCGCACGCGGCAGCCACTCGCGCCGCTGCGGAACCCGGCCGCGTCTATAACCCTCTTTACCTGTACGCAGGTGTTGGTCTCGGCAAGACCCACCTTTTGCAGGCAATCGGGAATGAACTTACGTCCCGCGGGATGCATATTATTTATGTAAGCAGCGAACGATTTACGAACGACTACATTCGCTCTATCCAGGACGGCACGACAGAGCAGTTCAGGGCTTTCTACAGAGGCGCAGACGCTCTCTTGATGGACGACATCCAGTTCATCGCCGGCAAGGCTCAGACGCAGGAAGGTTTCTTCCACACGTTCAATGAGTTGCACATGGGGTCCAAGCAGGTGGTAGTGACCGGCGATGAACCCGCACGGCAGTCACTCCTTGAAGAGCGTATTCAATCGCGCCTTGAAGGCGGTCTGGTTGTAGACATCCAGCCCCCTGACTACGAGACACGCACAGCGATTTTGCGTGAGAAGTCAAAGAGCCTGCGGACTCAACTTCCAGAAGATGTGATCGATATTGTTGCATCTCGGCCGTTCTCAAACGTCCGGGAGCTTGAAGGCGCGCTAAACCGTATCGTCGCTTACGCCCAGATGACCAACTCGCCCGTGACTGAAGACATCGCCCGTAAGGCGCTCGGGGATCTGCTGGCGACGCGGCGAGAGATTCCAATGACCCCCTCCGCCGTTATCAAAGCCGTCTCAGAACAGTTTGGTGTGGATGCCGAGACGATAAAGGGCCCAAGGCGAACGAAAGAGGTTTCCCTGGCGCGCCACGTCGCCATGTACTTACTCCGTGAGACCAGTTCCTTGAGCTCACCACAGGTAGGACTTGCGCTGGGCGGTAGAGACCATTCAACGGTCCTTTACGCCCAGAAGAAGATGGAACAGCTCATCGAGACTGACCCTGAACTGCGAAGCGTGATAGCGACGATACGCCAACGGTTAGCCAGTCAGCCCCGCTAAGCGAACCTCCCTAAAATCACGGCCTTCTCTGGCATCTAATCGCGGATTTCCGCCATGTCTTCGCGTTTACACACAATTCACCCGCACAATCGTTAGCCTGTTGGTAAGCCTGCTAATAACTGTGGATAACAGTACCCTCTTGTTAAGAATCATCAGCCGGACTAGTACATCCGAGCGGTGGTCGGCCGGTACTAACACCTAACCAACAACCTATCCACATGAACTCCTCAGGCACTACGGATCAATCCACTCGTAACCAGGGTTCGTTTCCCGTGTCTCCACCGACTTATTAAGATGATGAACAAACTAAAGACCACTGATTATCCGATGTTTGTTAATTGATTGATTCCACACTTATTCATATCCATTCCGGGGACGGTGGAAACGGAATCGTTTCATTCCGTCGGGAGAAGTTCGCGCCAAACGGCGGACCGGATGGGGGTGACGGAGGGGACGGCGGCGATATCTTCCTAGTGGCCGATAGAACTCTGAACACGCTCAAGAAGTTTCAGTACAGACAGAGGTTTGAGGCGATCGCCGGGGGCGATGGATCCAGCAAGAAGAGACACGGGGCTAGTGCAGATGATCTCGTGATCACTCTCCCTGTTGGTACAGAAGTGTGGGAGGTTTCGTCAGATCCGTCTAAGGATGACGAGCTCATTGCCGACCTTTCAGAAGATGGGGATACCGTGGTCGCGGCCAAAGGTGGAAGGGGTGGCCAGGGCAACGTAAAGTACGTTAGCTCGCAGAATCAGGAGCCGATGTTGGCCGAAGGTGGTCAAATTGGAGTTGGCAGGGAATTACGGCTGGAGCTGAAGCTACTAGCGGATGTTGGGATTATTGGGATGCCGAATGCCGGCAAGTCCAGTTTGTTGACGGCCCTAACGGGCGCGCATCCAAAGGTGGCGGCGTATCCCTTTACAACCTTGGAGCCTTCTCTAGGGGTGTTGTCCCGCAGGTTGGACTCGATAGTCCTTGTCGAGATCCCCGGACTAATTGAGGGTGCCGCAGAGGGTGTCGGTCTGGGGCATGATTTTCTGAGGCACGTGGAACGAACCCGGTTGCTGGTTCACCTGGTGGATGGAACAGCCGACGATGTAGAAGAGCGGATGAAGTTGATCAACGCCGAACTGCTGGCGTTTGACGAGAAGCTTTCCGAAACACCGCAGATCGTCGTGATTAACAAGTCCGATCTACCAGAGGTATCGGAGAATTTTGAAAATCTCGAAGGCGATCTGGTTAAGAATGTCTCGACTGGCGAAGCGTTCTGTGTGTCGGCGGCAACGTATGACGGGCTCGAAAGTCTCTCTGATGCTCTATTCAGTCGCCTTGCCACGATCCGGGCTGATCAGGAGGCCCTGGAGGCTACGGATGGGGATGGGAGCCAGATCAGGGTGCTTCGACCGAGCGCGAGATCTTCGCGTCCTCTCGCGGAGATAGAGGGCTCCGGGTTTCGGATTTTGCATGACAGGGCGATCCGTGTGGCTAATGCGAGCGATCTCAACGTGTACGAGGTCCAGATCCAACTCCACAGCCTTCTTGGCAGGTTGGGAGTGGTCAAGGCTCTTGAAGAACTGGGAGTGAAAATGGGGGACACCGTTTTCATCGGCGAGGCCGAGCTCGAGTGGAGTTAACGGGCGCCAACAGTTCCCGAGCCAGCCGGATAAGCAGCCGGATAGGCGTTCTCGGAGGGACGTTTGATCCCGTCCACAACGGGCATATAGGTATCGCTACGGCCGTGTTCAACGTCCTTGAGCTGACCAGCGTACTTTTCGTTCCCGCAGATCGCCCGTGGATGAAGGAGTCAGGTATCGGCCCGGGCGTGAGTTCTATCGATCACCGCATAGCGATGGTGGAGCTTGCTACACGCGATCGTGAGGGATTTGAGCTATCCACGGTGGACGCCGATAGAGGGCGGCCGTCTTATAGTGTTGATACGATCGCGGATCTTCGTGAGGTGTACGGACACGCCTCTGAGCTGTTCTTGATCCTGGGAGCCGACGCGCTTGAAGAACTGCCGCGATGGCGTGACCCTGAGCGGCTCGTCAGTATGTGCACGCTGGTATGTGTCGGCAGGCCCGGGAGCGGGTTGCCGGAAGGACTGCCCGTCGATCATCCTGGACGCAACGCTCAGTTTGTATCCGGACCGATGCTTCCGGTCAGCGCAACCGAGGTCCGAACGCGAGTATCTGAGGGCGTGTCAATTGACGGGCTCGTAAATACGTCCGTGATCGCTTATATCGAACAAAACGGTTTGTATCACTAGCGGCTCTGGAAACGGGACTACCGGGACTACAAGGAGAAGCGATAGTTGGCTGATCTCAAGGCGCTTGCGACGAGAACCCTGGAGCGCGCTCAGGAACTCGATGCGCTCAGGTTCGGAGATTTCACGCTGACTTCTGGCGCGAAGAGCAGTTACTACTTCGATGGCCGCGTACTGACGTTAGACCCGGAAGGGGCTGACCTGGTGTCAGAAGCGTTTCTAGCGATGGCTGTAGAGGCTGGGGCGGCCGGCGTAGGCGGCCCAACGGTGGCGGCTGTGCCAATCGCCGGAGCTCTGGCTCTGCGAAGCCGTCAGGCCGGTACACCAATGGATGGATTCTTTGTAAGGGATGCCGCCAAAGGGCACGGCGCGCGGAAGCAGGTGGAGGGGGCAATCAAGAAGGGAACGAAGGTAGTCGTTTTTGACGACACCGTTTCCACCGGTGGAAGCCTGCTGGTCGCCGTGGATGCGATACAGGAGTTCGGGTGCGAAGTTGTAGCGGTGCTGTGCGTCCTGGACCGGCACCAGGGCGGGAGCGATGAGGTACGCAGGCGCGGCATCCTGTTCAGGGCGATGCTGGAAGCAGACGCGGACGGCAACGTCACGATATCTGACACTCTGTAGTGGTGGTAGCAGCCCCGATTAAGGGGCCGCTACCACCTGGGCGTAAGCCGGTCGACTACACGTCGAGGTTCTTTACCTCAAGCGCGTGGGTCCTGATGAAGTCCCTGCGGGGCTCCACCTCATCACCCATCAGTATCGTGAACAGCTCATCGGCTCGTATAGCGTCGTCCGCATTTACCCGCAGCATCACGCGCTCGGCCGGGTCCATTGTGGTCTCCCACAGTTGATCGGCGTTCATCTCGCCAAGACCCTTGTAGCGCTGGATCGAGACGTTGCCCCGGTCTGCGTTCTCCTCGAGCGTGGTCACAAGTTCGTTCCAAGGGATGTCTCTTGCGATCTCGTCCTCTTCACGGGAGATGCCATACGGCGAATTCTCGACAACCTTCTTCACCCTCGGAAACAGACGCCGTGCGGAGTTCAGAGTCGGGTGCTCGTAGATCGCCCGCGTGAGCGTGAAGCCATCGATGTCGAACGTGATGTCCGGCAAAGGCGGTGGCGGCTCTACTGGTTCGCTTGATTCCTCGACATCTGCAGCAGCTTCGGACTCCGAATCCGATTCATTTGACGATATATCATCACCGAACATCGTCGGCTGTACCGGCTCTGGAAGCTCGGGGGCTGGAGGTCGGAAGTCCAGGTTCTGCAACTCGGGATCGGTGAGCAGCCGAAGCGTTACCTCCTCTGACAAACCCAGAGTACGCAGCGCGGCTACCGCGTCCGCAAAGTCACGCACCGGCGACATGATGCCGCCGAGCGGTCCGCCCTTGAATGCGACCGAATCATCGATCTGCGATGTGACGGACAACTTTGAATACACCCGTGACGCCAGCCAGCGGTCCAGTTCATCGTCCGAGAACAGCCAGGATGCCGATCGTCCACGGGAGGCTTTGTAAAGGGGGGCCTGTGCGATGTACAGGTAGCCTCCACCGATGAGTTCCGGCAGGTTGCGGAAGAAGAACGTAAGCAGCAGGGTACGGATGTGCGCCCCGTCCACGTCCGCATCGGTCATGATGACCACGCGGTGATACCGCAGCTTGGACTGGTCGTAATCCTCACCGATGTTGCAACCGAGCGCGGTGATCAGCGTACGAATCGTGTCGCTCTCGATCATCCGCTCAAACCGGGCCTTCTCCACGTTGAGGATCTTGCCTCTCAGAGGCAAGACGGCCTGGAATCTACGATCGCGGCCCTGCTTCGCCGATCCGCCGGCAGACGGGCCCTCGACGATGTACAACTCGCTCAAGGCCGGGTCTTTCTCGCTGCAGTCGGCGAGCGTGCCCGGGAGTGAACCGCCGTCCATGGCGTTCTTACGCAGGACGAGGTCGCGTGCCTTCTTGGCCGCCGCACGAGCGCGGGCCGCCGTGGTCGCCTTTTCAAGAATCTTCTGGGCGTCGATCGGGTTGTCTTCTAGGAACTCCGAGAGGCGTTTGCCGACGACGGTCTCGACGGCTCCCTTGATCTCAGGGTTTCCAAGACGGCCCTTCGTCTGGCCCTCAAACTGCGGGTCTTTTAGCTTTACGCTGATGACGCTGAGCATGCCCTCACGGACATCCTCACCGGATAGGTTTGGCGAATCATCTTTCAAATACTTGCTCTTGCGGCCGTAGTCGTTCAGGACGCGTGTAAGCGCCGAACGGAACCCGGTGACGTGGCTGCCGCCGTCGTTCGTGTTGATGCAGTTGGCGAATGACAGGCAGTTCTCGACGAAAGACTCGTTGTACTGGAACGCTACTTCTACCTGTGCGCCGTCCACGGTTTCCCGCGTGTAAACGATGTTGTCATGGATGGCGCCTCGCTTGCGGTTCATCGTCCGCACAAAACTTTCTACTCCGCCGTCAAACAGGTACGACACCTCGTTATGCGGCCAGAGTTCCTCATGGAAATCCGAGTGGAATCGGATGCCGAGACCCTGGTTGAGGTAGGCCATCTCTCGGAACCGGTTCGAGATAGTGTCGAAGTCGTACGTGAGCTCTTCAAACGTGCCCATGTCCGGCATCCAGGTGACCGTCGTTCCGGTGCCCTTCGGATCGGTCTCGACCTGCGGACGTGAAACCAGCTCGGTCACGGCGTCACCGAGTGAGTACTCCTGCCGGTACACTTTGTTGCCTCGACGTACCTCCACGATGGTGGTCTTTGAGAGGGCATTCACGA
The DNA here is from genome assembly GCA_046583455.1 of Dehalococcoidia bacterium. Classification (GTDB taxonomy): domain Bacteria; phylum Chloroflexota; class Dehalococcoidia; order Lucifugimonadales; family Lucifugimonadaceae. The sequence continues at coordinate 14,053 of JAYGCG010000002.1, forward strand.
CAGATGCGCCGACGCCGTGGAGGCCTCCGGAGACCTGGTATGACTTGCCGCCGAACTTGCCACCTGCGTGGAGGGTGGTCATGACGGTCTCGACACCGGTCTTGCCGGTGGTCTCGTGCCTGTCGACGGGAATGCCGCGACCGTTGTCTATAACGGTTATTGAGCCGTCGCCATGGATGGTGATGTCTACGTGGTCGCAAAAACCTGCCATCGCTTCGTCAACGGCGTTGTCTACGATCTCCCAGATGAGATGTTGGAGTCCGGACGGGCCGGTGCTGCCGATGTACATTCCGGGGCGAAGCCGTACGGCCTCGAGACCTTCGAGGACAGTGATATCGGAGGCGTCGTAACTCACCGGGTTGACCGGGGCGTGTGCCATCGAGTCTCCTTAGCAATAATTGGGCGCGCTCGTCGGGGTCCCGGGGGGAGAATCCGGGGCGAAAATGGACGCGTGACGTTTCTGATGCGGATGGTGTTTGACGGGGTGTCGATTTCCGGATCAGCGTTGCATCGCCGAGTACCCTGCCCATCGGGCCGAGCCTCGCGCGCGCTCGTGCCTTATTACCGGTGCGCGACCGTCTAATCGTAACACAAACGTGGAGGCGAATCAAAAATTTGACCCCTTTAAATCGATGGCGAACAGAGTCTTGGAAGGGTCATTTCTTGTATGAATGACTTGACTGTCATCGGGAGCATTGTTGGATACCTGATTGTGGTCAATATGTGGTCCGCTGCACTCGTTTGGAGGGATAAACGTCACGCCAGGCTCGGCCGGCGCCGTATTCGGGAACGTACGTTGTACCTGTCTGCCTTCCTGGGAGGTTTCTTTGGCGGAGTCTGGGCGATGCGTGGTCTGCGTCATAAAACAGTGAAAAGTGCGTTTATTTGGCGTTACGCCGCCGCCGCGGTGGCACATCTGTCGATCTGGGGCATCGCAATCTGGCTGGCCCTTTGAAGACGCTTCTGGGGCGCCAAAAGAAACAGATTCCTGTAGGGGGATATAATCACCCCGCTCCGCGGGGATATCCGGCCCACAAAACGACCGGATTTCGGGATACTTCCCGATGGGTACCCGAATAACTCCCTATCGATTCCTAATAAATTCAAGGTGAGCACAACCTTTCAAAGCGCCTGAGGAGGCAGCTCTTGGCCATCGATAAAGATCTCTTGATGCTGATGCTCAGGCGCATGTGGACGATTCGACACTTCGAGGAAACGGTGATCGACATCTATGCCAAAGGGGAATTCGGCGGCGCCGCGCACCCGTATATCGGTGAAGAGGCTGTCGCCGTCGGGGCCTGCGTAGCCATGCAGGACACCGACTACATCGCCGGCAACCACCGCTCGCATGGTCATCCGCTTGCGAAAGGCGGAGATCCGAAGCGCGCCATGGCGGAGTTGCTTGGCCGTGTGGACGGCTACTGCAAAGGCAAGGGCGGCTCGATGCACCTGGCCGACTTCTCTATCGGGATTCTCGGGGAATCAGGAATCCTTGGGTCGTCGCTCCCGGTAGCGACCGGTGCGGCCCTGGCGTCCAAGATCAAGGGCGAGAACTTTATTTCGGCGGTGTTCTTCGGTGACGGAGCTTCCAACCAGGGCGCGTGCCACGAGTCGATGAACCTGGCGTCTGTCTGGAAGTTGCCGATCATCTTCATTTGCGAGAACAACCAGTACGCCGTAACAACATCGTACCGGGATACCGTTGCGGTGGAGCATGTGTCCGACCGCGCAAGCGCCTACAACATGCCTGGCGTGCTCGTAGACGGCCAGGACGTGGTCGCTATGTATGAGGCCGTCAGCGTGGCGATTGAGCGTGCCCGCGCGGGTGACGGGCCGAGCCTGATTGAGGGCCTCACCTACCGGTACGAAGAGCACTCGCTGGGCCTTGGACGGATTCGCCGTGGCGAGTACCGGCCGGAAGAGGAGATCGAGATGTGGCGGAAGCGTGACCCGATCGTGATCCATGAAAAGCGTCTGGTTGAACAGGGGATCGCAACGCAGGAAGAGTGCGATGCAGTGAAGGATGAAGTCAGAAAAGAGATTGACGATGCCCTTGAGTTCGCCCGAAATAGTCCGTTCCCGGAACCAGAAGATCTGTTCGACGACATGTTCGCGGACCCGATACCGCAGCCGTAGCCGGCCTAGAAATCTCCCGAATCATTTCAGGGTAAGTCGTCAATTTTCCGGGTGCGACCGGACGTAAAGCGAGTTTTAAGACCGTGCCAGAAACAGTATTTGTAAACGCAATCAACGAAGCGCTCCACGAAGAGATGCAGCGGGACGAGTCGGTCTTCATCATGGGCGAGGACATTAGACGCTCGATCTACGGGGCGACGATGGGCCTGCTGGAGGAGTTCGGCGAGAAGCGTGTGTTGGACACTCCCCTGTCCGAGAACGCATTCTTTGGCGCCGCCGTAGGGGCCGCGGCCGTTGGCATGCGGCCGGTAGTCGAAACTCTGACGAGTTTCATGTGGGTCGCCATGGGCCAGCTCGTGAGTCAGGCCGCGAAGATGCGCTACATGTTCGGTGGACAGGTCAATCTGCCGGTGGTGTACCGGGCCACGATGTACTACGGCGGCGGCTCGGCGGCGCACCACTCGGACCGCTCGTACCCGATGTTCATGAACATGCCGGGGCTCAAGATAGTTGCGCCATCGAATCCGGCCGATATGAAGGGTCTGATGAAGACGGCGATTCGGGATAACGATGTGGTGATTATGTTCGAGGACGGGACGCTGTTCGGTAACCGTGGTGAGGTGCCGGCCAACGACGATCTGCCTAACGGTGAGTTGCTCATCCCGTTCGGTGTGGCGAACACGCTGCGCGAGGGGACCGATGTGACGCTGGTGGCGATTGCAGGGTCTGTGCCGCTCGCGTTGGCCGCAGCGGAAGAGCTCGAGGCCGATGGCGTATCGGTCGAGGTTATCGACCCACGAACGCTCGTCCCGCTGGACAAGGCGACCATACTGGCGTCGGTCGAGAAGACGGGACGGCTCGTTATCGCTGACCCGGCACACAAGGTGTGCAGCGCGGCTTCGGAGATAGCGTCAATCGTGGCGGAAGAAGGGTTCTGGTCCCTGCAGGCGGCGATCGCCAAGGTGGCCTCAGAACAGGTGCACATCCCTTACAGCCCGGCGCTGGAAAAACTGGTCTACCCGACGAAAGAGAAGATCGTGGCGGCGGTGAAGCGGACGCTGGAGTAGTACACAGCACGGTTTTATAAAAACTAAACGGGATTCCCGGGCCGGATTTCGATGCCGTGTATGGGGATCCCGTTATTAATTCGGTTCACGAATGGAGCGCCCTTTGAAGTCGGAGCTTGAGAACTGTAAGGCCCTTACTTTTGATCTGTTCGGCACTGTGCTGGACCTTGGCGGCAGTTTGACGCCGTTTATCGGCGAGTTTTTGACGGAGAAGGGATCGGATGCCGATCCGGCCGAGTTCTGGGCGCAGTGGCGGTATCGGCAGCGGATCGAGCAGTACCAGGACAACATCGTTGATCTGGGCCACTCCGGTTATCTCGAGGTCGCACGACGAGCGTTTGCCTACGTCCTTGGGCTCAACAATGTGGAAGCGAGCCGGGGTGAAATCAAGGATTTCATAGTCGCCTGGCAGAGTCTGTCGCCGTTTCCAGAGGTTGTCGCCGGACTCGAACGCCTCAAGACCCGATTCAAGCTTGTTGCGCTCTCAAATGGCGAGCCGGATTTCCTTGCCCACCTGGTGAAGAATCGCATCAAGTGGGACTTTGATGATGTGATTTCCGTGCAGGTCGTGGGCGCGTTCAAGCCGCATCCTGGCGTGTACCGGCGTGCGGCGCACATCCTCGGACTTGAGATCGGCGAGTGTCTGATGGTCTCGGCGAACTCGTTTGACGTGATGGGCGCTCGTGCTTGCGGCATGCGGGGCGCGTTTGTGAATCGGTACGCCCTGCCGTACGAGGACTCGCCTCACGTGCCGGACGTGACGGTGACCAACTTCACCGAACTTGCGGACGCGCTTCTGGATTAGGGGCGTGTTTGCTGGACAGACCCTTCGAGAGCCTCGGGGTGGGTTGTTGGGAACTTCTGAGGTGTGCGGATGCGGGTCTTCTCCCTCACCCTCTGTGCATTTGGCCCCCTCTCCCGCTGGGAGAGGGGTCCAAACGAGCCCCGGTGCTAGCCGGTTAACCCAGGTAGCGGGCGCCCAGTGGCGTCTCTTTGTAGCCGTCGCCGTCTCGTTCAACACGGTATGCCCGGCAGTCCGGGTCTTGCGTGACGATCTCGTGTAGCTCGTCGTTTATGTAGTGAATGGCACAGTTGTCGTCTGTGGCGATCCCGCCAGAAACCTCGCCGGAAGCGATCAATCGGCGGTATGTGGACGGCCGGTCCGGGTGACCGCTGTAGTGGGTGGAGTTGCTGCCCTTGAGCAGGCCGGTGCACTTCAGAGCTGTCAGCCCGCCGGGGATCGAGTCCGTAATACAGTCGTCGAACCAGCAGATCGAACCCGCGCTCGTGCCCGAGAGGATTATCCCGGCCTCCCACGCCTCCCGCATGATCTCGCCGAACCCCCACTCGTTCCAGAGGGCCATCAGATTTTTGGTGCTGCCCCCGCCGACGTAAATAATATCGTGCTTCATTACGTACGAGCGGATGTCCTTCTGGGGCGGCGAGTACAGGCTCAGGTGTGATGTCTCGGTGTTGTGCCGGCCAAATTCTTGATAGAACGTGGCTATGTTCTGGGCGTTGTCGCCTGTGGCGGATCCCACGTAGCAGACCTTAGGGCGCGACTTGTCTGACAGGGTGAGGAGGTGTTCACGGAGGAGCGGGCGTTTCCACTGTGGCGGAAAGAAGTCGCCGCCGATGCCGAAGATCTGCTTGTCCAATTCCGCCGCTCCCGAAATTCAAATTGCCTGTGGATACCCGCTGACACTTTGACCATCGGGACCGGGATCATACTTCGTCGTAGCGAAAACAGGTGACCAAGTGGTCGTTCACCATGCCCGCTGACTGCATGAACGCGTACACGGTCGTTGGGCCAACGAAGCGGAAGCCCCGTTTCTTGAGGGCTTTACTCATCGATATGGAGACCTCCGTTGTGGCCTGGACGTCATCTATCGTCTCAGGCGAATTCCGGACCGGCTCGTCTCCGGCCAACCCCCACAGATAGGCATCCAGACTTCCGAACTCGGCCTGTACGGCCATTGTCGTGATGGCGTTTCCGATCGTCGCCTGGATCTTGCCCCGATGTCGCACAATCCCGGCGTCCTGAACGAGTCTTTCGACATCGGATTCACCGTAAGCTGAAATGGTGGCGAGATCGAAGTTCGCAAACGCGCGGCGATAGCCTTCGCGCTTGTTGAGGATCGTCTGCCAGCTCAACCCCGCCTGTGATCCCTCAAGGATCAGCATTTCCAAAAGATGGTTGTCATCGTGTGACGGCACGCCCCATTCAGTATCGTGATACTCGGCCATCAGGTCGTTCCCTGTGGCCCATTCGCATCGAGCAGTCATTCAGTTGCCGTCACCTGATTACAAAAAGTCAAAATACGCCGGATTCGTATGGCACCGTACCAGTTGGTTGGTGCTTCTGGCCGCCCTGATGTCACTCTCGGTGGTGGCATGTGCGTCTGATGGCGATGATCCCGTTGACGCAGCCACGCCGCAACCGGGTGCGACCGCATCAGGGGTCACATCGACCCCGGATGCTAATTCCAATGCCGGGTCGTCGGCATCGACCGCCAGACCGACGACCGGCGTTGATCCTGATCCAACCGCGGACCCGAACTCCGATCCGGTTCCAACCCCCAGCACGCCCGGTCGAGGCGCAACTCCGGTGCCCACGCAATCCACTGGAACCGGCTCGCAGCCCGACCCGACTCCAGAAGGGAAGGCGGGGGATCTGGCCAGGATCGGCGAACTTGTCTCGGGAATTCGCGAGCTTTCCGCGGGCGGCAATCCAAACGTATCGCTGGTCGATAAACAGCGAATCGCTGAGGAGTTGGCAGAAGACTTCGCAGACCCCGATGTACTGGCGGAGATCGCCGATCTTGATGTGTTACTCAAACTGCAAGGGCTGATTCCGCAGGATTCGAGCTTGATGGAGATTGAACAGGCCCTGCTGGAAGGCGCCGTGGTGGGGTTGTACAACCACGAAACGGGGGAGCTGTTGGTGCTCGTCAGTGGTGAGGAGGTGTCCGTGAAGGAAGAGGCCGTCTACTCGCATGAGTACGCGCATCTGATTCAAGACGCTAACTTTGATCTCAGCGTGCTGTATGAGGACGCAAAGGGCGATTCCGAACGTGAAGGCGCACTCCAGGCGCTGGTGGAGGGGGAGGCGACTTTTATCGAGAGCATATACGGGGCGAGGACGTTTTTGGCCGAGGATCTTGGTGAGCTATTGGCCATCGACCCCGCCGACCTTGAGGTGCTTCTGGCCACGCCGGACTTCCTGTTGGCGTCGATTAGCTGGCCTTATACCGCCGGATTCGGGTTCGTGAACTCCATCTGGCAACAAGGCGGGATGTCGGCACTAAATGACGTTTGGGCCGATTTGCCGGAGACGACGGAGCAGGTGATCCATCCAGAAAAGTATCTGACTGACGAATACCCGGAAGCCCCGCCGGCGTTGCCGGACATGGCCGCGATTCTCGGCGATGGGTGGAGTGTTCAGGACGATGACGTCCTTGGTGAGGCATACATCAGTTTGTGGCTGGAGGCGCTCGGTACAGAGACCGCCGTAGCCGCTCAAGCGGCCGCAGGCTGGGGTCGAGACGGGTATCAACTGCTGGATGGCCCGGGCGATCGGACAGCTATGGGTCTCTTGATCGAGTGGGATGACCCCGACACAGATGCTTTACAGTTCTCGGCTGCCTTCGAAGCGGTGCTGGATGCTGACGCTGCGTTTACACGACTGGAAGGCGACGACATGACAATCGCCAGATGGGACGGCCCGGGTGGCATACTCGCATTCGCGCTGGACGGAGCTACGGGCGCGGCGGGAGTAGCGGTAGCGCCGAGTGTGGACGAGGCAACGGCGTTGTTGGATGCGCTTGTGGACGGGTAGATCACCCCCCGTCGCTGGCTGAACGCGTCCGATGGGTTGTATGCTTTCGCCGCAGGCATGATTCGCTCGCGCCGCCTCTTAGACCACTCGTTATCAGCAGACTAGGGAACGCCGTATGCCGACCAGAGTTCTTCTCCCCCAGTGGGGCATGGGCATGAACGATGGCACCATTGTTAAGTGGCTCAAGCAGGAAGGTGACGCCGTCGAAGAGGGTGATCCGCTCTGCGAGGTCGAGTCCGCCAAGGTCAATAGCGAGGTCGAGTCACCGGGAGCGGGGACGTTAGCCCGCATCGTCGTTCCTGAAGGGATGACGGTCGATACTGGGACGCTTCTTGCGGTGCTCCTTGCCGCCGGTGAAGAGGCTGTTGACCTGCCCGAACCGATGACCGATGCGAAGGCCAGCGCCCCGACGCCTTCGACGACTTCACCGGCAGGGCGTCAGGGTGCTGCCGTCGGCAGACGCCAGATCACCCCGATCGCGCGAAAGGTCGCTCGTGAACTGGGAGTCGATCTTGAATCGGTGACCGGAAGCGGACCGGGCGGTCGAATACTCGAAGACGACGTTCGAGCCGCCGCCGCTGCGCCGCCTGCTGGAGCGCCCGCAGCCAGCCCATCGTATCCGGTCGAGGACGGACCGCCGGTCGCGGAAACCGTCCGATTGACCGGCCTACGCGCAACCATCGCCCGGCGCATGACCGAGAGCGGCGGCATCCCGACGGTCACCCTGACGACCGAGGCGGATGTCACAAACGCTGTTGCTATGCAGCGCCAGCTTGTAGGCGAGTGGCGATCGCATCGGTTGCGGCCACAGTTCCAGGACCTGGTGCTGGCGGCAACGGCACGGGCGCTCAAAGATCACCCGCGGATGAACGCCCACTTTGCCGGCGACGAGATTCGGTTGATCGCCGATGTGAACCTGGCGTTTGCCGTTGCCATGCCGGCCGGACTTATCGTCCCAGTCATCCACGGCGCTGACGGAATGACGACGCTGGACATAGCCCGCCGGGTGCGTGAGGTGATGTCACGTGTTAAATCCAACGACCTGAACGTGGATGACATGCGTCACGGGACCTTCTCAGTCACCAACCTTGGCTCGGCCAATGTGGACGCTTTCGACCCGCTACTGGACCCGCCCCAGGTGGGGATCCTCGGAGTGGGGCGTGTGGTGCAGAAACCGGCCGTGTTTGAGGGCGAGATCGTGGCCCGATCTATGTGTTTCCTGAGCTTGACATTTGACCACCGTGCAGTGGACGGATTCCCGGCAGGCGAACTCCTTCGCGCCGTCGCGGCCAACCTTGCTGACCCCGGGTGGATGGCCTCCTGATTACCGTCGGCATCATCGCCAACCCGGCCGCGGGTAAGGACATTCGAAGGCTAGTTGCGGCGGGCAGGGTCGTTTCCAACCAGGAGAAAGCCAACACGCTCAGGCGCGTATTCGCAGGGTTGGTATCGACGGGCGTCGAGCGTGTGCTTGTCATGCCGGACCTGAGCCGACTCGCCGCACCGGCCATGGAAGATGTAGAAGAGCAACTCGACGCCAGTTACCTGAAGATGCCGCGTATCGATCACCAGGACGGTTCAACCCAGGCTGCGAGGTTGATGGCAGATGCGGGCGCCGGGGTGATCGTGACGCTTGGTGGCGACGGCACGAACCGAGTCGTTGCCAAGGGCGCGGGTGATGTGCCGCTGGTTCCGATCTCGACGGGAACTAACAACGTGTTTCCACAGATGGTGGAGGGCACGCTCGCCGGGATCGCCGCGGGCGCGATTGCTGCGGGGGTCGACGGTGTGGATGCGGCGGTCACCCGGTGCAAGCGGCTCGATATTTTTGTGGACGATGAATGGGTAGATATGGCGTTGATCGACGCCGCCGTTTCTACCGAGATGTTTGTCGGAGCGCGCGCCGTGTGGAATATGGATACGGTGGAAGAGGTGTTTTTGACCCGGGCGGAACCTACCAGCATCGGTATTTCTGCTGTTGGCGCGCGGCTTAGATCTGTGTCGATCGGCGACCCGTTTGGACTACGCATTCGGCTTGGCAAGGGCGATGGTCCGACGGCCCGTTCCGTGAAGGCGCCGATAGCGCCCGGAATGGTGCCCGAGGTATCGGTGTCAGAGTGGGGCGTGTTGCAGCCGGGTGAAAGACGGCTGATAGAACGACGGCCGGGGACGATCGCGCTGGACGGCGAGCGAGAAGTCACGCTGCTTCCGGGCCGAAAGGTCGAGGTCGCCCTGACGCTCGATGGTCCGAACGTGGTCGACGTTGCAATGGTGTTGCGGCTGCTAGCGCCGAAGACTGAGGAAAACGAGTAAGCGGCGAACGATTTTAGACAGGTATTACCAAACGTCCGTATACGCAGCAACGCAAGGCAAAACGACCGAGTCCCCTGTAAATAACCGGCCTCCGTGGGGCCTACCAGATGGACCAGCCGCCATCTACTATCAGGTTGTGGCCGGTGATCCACGCTCCTGCGGGCGATGCCAGCAGAGCGATCGCCCCTTTGAGATCGTCTGAAGTGCCGGTCCGTTGAAGTGGGATCGCTTGACGTGATCGCTCGACGTGGCCTGCGTCGGTAGTGACCTTAGGGACCTGGCCGGGGCTGATGCAGTTGACCGTGATCCCATACTCACCCAGCTCTGCGGCCAGACCGCGGGTCAGGTTGATGATGCCGCCCTTTGCCGCCTGATAAGGCGGCCCTGAGCGCCTGAAAGTCGGCAAACCCTCGTACATCCTCTTGTCGGACGTTAGGAAACCGTGGATCGATCCGAGTGTGACGATCGAACCCCTGCGTTCCGGGATCATCACGCGAGCGGCGGACTGGGCGCAGATGTAGGTCCCGGTCAAGTTCAGATCGACGGTGCGGCGGAACTCATCGATGCTGGCGTCCGGGATGTAGGAGTTCGTGAACGCGCCGCCCGAGTTGGCGACCATCACATCCAACCGACCGCGGTCCGACATCACCCTGTCGACCAGTGCGTCGACCTGAGCTTCTTCCGTGACATCACAGCCGACGCCGGTTACGTCCAGTCCAAGCTCTTGAAGCACCCCGGCCGTCTCTTCACACAACTCGGCGCGACGACTGGCGATGTAGACGGACGCGCCCAACTCAGCCAGCGCGCTCGCCATGGCGCGGCCAAGGTGCGTGCCGCCGCCGGTGACGATGGCGCTGTGGCCGCTCATATCCAGCATTTCGAGGACCGTGGGCATTTACCGGAAGCTCCATCTACTTGTTTGGGTCAAGGCGCCTGAAAGGCGTGGCGCAGTTTTAGCGAGCACTCGACACGGGGGTACCAGCCTTGGGGCGCGACCTGCGATGTGTGGAGATAACAGCGAACTCGAACCTCGTCACTGCCATCGGTGAACTCCAGAACCCGGGACAGCGGGTATCCGGTGCGGTTGCGGTCCATGTGCCAGCGGTTGAGCGCGGCGACGTTGATGAAGTTCACGCCCCATTTTGTCTCGACGTGCGAGCGACCATTGAACTCGTCGTCCGGGTGGGCGTGGGTGTGTGCGCCGAGCCACAAGTCCATGACGGGCGCTTTGTTGCCCATATTGTTGCCGCCCGCCAGTTCGGCCTCTATGACGCCCGTATCGGGCTGCCCACCGACCCAGTAAAGGTATGACGCGCCGATGGGCGCGCCGCGCTCGAAGCGACCGTGATACAGGTTGTCTACTCCCTCCCAATCGGCCGATCCGACGGTCGTCTCCTTCAGCATGTGGTGATGCGCGGAGATAATGATCTTGTCCGGGTTCGATGCGAGTTTGTCCCGCCACCATTCAAGCGTTTCCGACGAGATCGCGCCCGCCGGGTAGCCGCCGTCGATGTCTCGGCCGACTGGAGGCCCGCCATCGTTACGGTCGCCCATCATCAGGAAAAGGAGGTTGCCGGCCTCGAATGAGTACCGTTCCCACGTGCCGTCGACCGGGAAGGGTCTTCGGTTTGCATCGACGCCTGAGAATTCAGTGCTCTCGCCTGTGGGGTCGAGCCACTTCTTGAACCACCACTGTTGCGGTTCTTTTGGGCCGGACGCGTCGTGGTTGCCGACCAGGTCGTAAACCTGCTCCCGTCGATGCTTCTTCAGTGCGCCGTACTGCCGCACGATCTCTTCGCCCTCGTCATCCTCCGGCGAACCCTGGTTGCCCGAGAAGTCGCCCAGATTTACGGCGACGTCCCAATCGAAGCCGTCGGGACCTTCCGACTGTTCGATCGCTTCAGCGAGGCTCCGGCGGCCGTCTCCTTTGATGAGGTCAGACCCAACGTGCGCATCGCTCATCGCCCACAGGACGAAGCGATCTCCGGCAGGTGGCATGTGTGGCTCCGCTAGAGTGTTCGGGGATGAGGTCAGTCGACGCGCATCATGCGGTACATGCGGCGGAAGAACTTTCCGACGAGCCAGCCCCAGAAAGCTCCGACGCTGGTCCCGATGATCGCGAAGGCAAGGATCCATTCGACTGCGAGACTACAGTTGGTCTGGGACAGGCAGAAAAAATACGAATTGAGCAGGTAGCCGAAGGTTATTCCGCCACCGATTAACGCACCGCCGATCACGGTCCATCGCGGTCGCCGGAGCCAGGAGCGTTTGGGCTTACCAGAGGTCCCCAGGGTTTCAGGGTTCTCCGGGTCGTATGTGGATGCGCCGAATGAATTGTCGGGTGTTGTTTGTTCTGTCATGGAGGTCTTAAATCATCGCGCCATTGAGTACGCATCGGCGCGCAGATCTGAAGCCGCTGTGACCGTACCGTCTTCGTAGTCACGTGTAATTCCGCAAACGTCGCCCGTAACGCGCGCCCAATCGTCGATCCGATTCACAAGATGCCCGCGGCGTGACAGCTCTTCTGCGGTCTCATCGTCGATTCGGCCTTCCAGGTCCAGTCGCCCCGGGTGATAAGCGTGCGGCCAGAACGAATCCGGGAAACTCTTTGACTGGAATCGCGGCGCCTCGGCGGCTTGCTGCGGGGTCATCCCAAACACAGCCTGGTTGAGGAAGAATTGCAGCGTGGTCTGGACCTGGGCATCACCTCCGGGCGTGCCAAACGGCATCCAGGGGCGTCCGTTTTTGAACGCAAGAAGCGCGTTCGGCGTGAGACGAGGACGCTTTCCAGGCTCCAGCGCAGACGGGTGCCTGGGGTCGAGCCATGACTGGGTGCCACGCCCGGACGGCGTAAAGCCAAGACCCTTGATAACCGGCGCCATGCCGATCGTGTCGCTTGGGGTCGCCGAGAACATGTTGCCCTTGCCGTCCACCACGCAAGCGTAGCTTGTGTCGCCCTCGGTCCCGGCCTCCAGCGGCTCCGGCGGTTGGTAGTCGTAACCAGCTGGCGCTGATCGACCCTCAAAGCGCCAGGGATCGCCGGCGGCGGGCATTCTTGGAGCTGCGGCCTCAAGGTCTATCTTGGAGCGTCGGTCGGCTGCGTATGAAGGATCGAGCAGGCCCTTGATCGGCACGTCCACCATGTCCGGATCGCCATAGAAGGCGTCGCGGTCGGCGAATGAGAGCTTGAGGGCCTCGGTGACGACGTGGATGTAGTCGGCTGAGTTGTGGCCCATCGAGAGAAGGTCGTGCCCGTCCAGTATCTGGAGGGCCTCGGCGAACGAAGGCCCCTGGCACCATGCACCACATGTGTAAACCTCAAACTCGCCTTTCGGGCCGGAAAAGCGACCTGTCTCAGGCTCTTCTTTCCCGACCTGGAACGAAGCCATGTCATCCATCGTGAGGAAGCCGCCGCCCTCTTGAACCGCCGCCACGATCTCTTCGCCGATCTCGCCGGTGTAGAACAGATCGCGCGCGGCGCGTATAGCGGCCTCTCGACCCAGGCCTACCGCGTTGCGCTCGGCTTCGATTAGCCGCTTGAAAGTTCGGGCGAGGTCTGTGCGGACCATGCGCTCACCTGCCGCGATGGGACGGCCCTCCGGGGCGAAAACCTCGACCGTGGCCGGCCAGTCACGGAAGCCTTCATATGCGGCTGCGATGCGACGGCCCACTCCCCGGCTGACCGGGAAACCGTCTCTTGCCAGTTCCAGTGCTGGAGTGATGACCTGTTCAAGTGTCATCGTGCCGTGATCAGAGAGAGCGGTGAGCCATGCGTCTGGGGCCGCCGGGACGATAACCCGTTCCATGCCCGTTGGTATGTCCCCGCCTCGGTCTTCCAGGAAGTGCTCAAGTGTGGCGGATTTGGGCCAGCGCCCGAGTCCGGAGAGAGTGAAAACGCGATCCGCTTCGGCGTCGTAGATCACGATGGGGGCGACGCCTCCGAAGCTGGTGTTATCGGCAACCACGACGTTGATGGCGATTCCCGTCGCCACTCCGGCATCGATGGCATTACCGCCCTGCTCAAGGATGCGGAACCCGGCGGCGGTTGCGAGATGGTGGCCGCTTGAAACGGCGTGGGTATTGCCCGCAAGGTCTGGTCTATAGGACGTAATGCCGGTCGGCATGTGGCTCGTCGTCATCACCAACTCCAGTCCTGGGGTTTGTCCCGCAATTTTTGGCGATCCTGAAATCAAGTCGCCCCGGGCGCCGTTGTTGGGGCGAGTGTAATCCAATCTGGATGTGGAGCAGTCGAGGCGCGGTAGGTAAACTGTCGCCACATTAGATCTACAACCGAGTTCTTGAGGACAGCAACGTGGCCATGTCGCCCCAGGTAAACGTTCCGGCTCCCGATGACGCCAACGGCCTCCACATGGCCGCCGTCGACCACCTATTCGTCGGAACTCGCAACGCAACGCAGCTTGCCGAAGAGGGCGGGCCGTTGATGCTCGTCGGCTCCGACGGCATCTACGTCGATGATATCGAGGGCAACCGCTACATAGACGGCATCGGCGGGATGTACTTCCGCAACACGGGCCACGGGCGCGACGAAGTTGCGCTGGCGATCTACGAGCAGTTGAAAGACGTGTCGATGCACGTCTACGCCGGGAGCACGCCGAGCACCGTGCGGCTGGCCGCCAAGCTGGCCGAGGTGACCCCGGGCGATCTTACGAAGACCTTTTTCACGAGCGGTGGATCGGAGTCCAATGAGTCGGCATTAAAGCTGGCGCAGGGCTATCACAACCGCGTCGGCGAGCGGGGCCGCTACAAGGTGATCAGCCGCAAGGGCTCCTACCACGGCGCGACGTGGGGGACGATGTGGCTCGGCTCGCACCCCTTCCTGCCACGCGAGGAGTACCAGCCGGTGCCGGCGCACGTGGTGCATATAGCCGACCCGAACCCGTACCGCTGCCCGTTTGGCGGGGAGACACCAGAGGAGTGCGCCGAGCTGTGCGCCAACTCCCTGGAAGAGGCGATCCTCTTTCACAGCCCGGAGTCGATATCGGCTTTCATTGCTGAAACGGTGTCTCAACCGCTAGGTGGCGTGGTGCCCGGGCCGGGCTACTTCCAGCGCGTCCGAGAGATCTGTGACAAGTACGGTGTGCTGCTGATCTTTGACGAGGTGATCACCGGGTTTGGCCGGACCGGCAAGTGGTTCGGGGCAGACACGGTGGGCGTGACGCCGGACATCATGACAATCGCGAAGGGTCTGACCGGCGGCTACTTCCCGATGGGTGGGGCGATCGCCTCTAAACGAGTGTCTGACGCGTTTACCGGCGGTCCCGATGCCACGTTCAAGCACATGTTCACCTATACGGGCCACCCGGCGGGATGTGCGGCAGGGCTGGCGAATATTGAGATTATCGAGCGTGAGGGGTTGGTCGAGAACTGCCGTATCCAGGGCGAACGGATGTGGGATCGATTGCAGGAGATTAAGGACAAGCACCCGATCGTGGGTGATGTCCGAGGGATCGGTTTGTTGCAGGGGTTGGAGTTGGTGAAGGATCGGGAGACGAAGGAGCACTGGCCGGCGTCGGCGGAGATCGGCCCGAAGATCACGCAGGGGCTGATGGACCGAGGGGTCTGGATCAGGGTAGGCAGTTACATAGTCCCGCTAGCACCCCCGCTAACGATCACAGCAGATGAAGTCGACGAGCTAACAGCAGCAGTAGACGGCGCAGTGGGCGACGCGGAACGGGCGCTGGGGGTTTAGGGCTGGTCGTATGAGTCAACGTCCGTGGTAGTTAGGCCCTCATCACACGTTCTACCCAGATCTGCACGAGTCGGTCTGAGTCGACTTTTAGCGCCACGCTTGTGTTGGGCTTGGACCCGGACCAGGAGAAGTCGGCGACGGCCTGGCCTCTTGTTAGTTCACTTTGCGTTTCGATGCTGATATTTAGATCGGTGCATTCGAATAACGATGGATCGATGGCGTAGGGCATCGCGGATACGTCGTTGTAGTGGATGCCATCATCGCTGGGGAGTCCTTCTCGTTTGGAGTTGGCCGACTTTTTAAACGGAGTGATTGCCTGCAGCAGGCGCGTGGCTGGAGTGTTTTTAGCCCACACGATTTCTTGCTGTTTGAGCGGGATCTCCACCTCGTTGCAGACGTCTAGCCCGATCTGGACGATGTTGGCGCCCGAACTGTAAACAACATTCGCCGCCTCTGGATCACCCCAGAGATTTGCGGTCGCCACTGGGGTCGCGTTTCCGGGGACATGCACAGCTCCACCCATGACGACGACCTCTTTCAGCGCGTCGGCTACTTGTGGTTCCACACTGATTGCCAGCGCCAGGTTGGTGAGACGGCCGATCGCTACGAATGTGATTTCGCCCGGTGCGCTCGTGGCACGGTCGATTATCTCCAGGATGGCGTTCCCGCTCTGGGGCTTGATTTCAGGCAGCGGTAAGCCGGTGTCTCCGAAGCCGTCGCTTCCGTGGATATGCGACGCGGACGCTGGCACTGTGAAGTTGAACTGCCTGCTCGCACCCTGGTACACGGGAATATCGGTACGATTTGCGGCTTCCAGAATTCTTAGCGTGTTCGTCGTGCAGTTCTCGACCGGGGTGTTTCCAAAAATGGTGGTAATTGCGTCGATCTGAATCTCGGGGCTGCCGAGGGCCATCAGGATCGCAGCAGCATCGCCGATGCCGGGGTCCGTGTCGATAATTACACGTTTCAAAGGGTGCTCCGGGACGAAATGCATTGTTTGGCACGCTGCCAGCACTTTACCTCGTGGGTGTTGTGGAAGGCGCGCGTTGTTGTGGGACGGACCCTTCTAGAGCCTCTAGACGCGAATTATTTGGGCCTCAGGACGCGGTTTGGGGCCTCAAGATCTGTAGTCGGGACGCCCGTCTCCTACGCGCTTGGAAGGTCCAGGCCCAGATCCAGTTCGTTTGAGATCGAGTGGAACCATTCGATCACCGACCGGTGGTACGGGATGCCGTCTCGAAGTCGAATCTCCGTCTCTTCTGCTTCTGGCAGGCCCGGATAGACAACCCGATCATGGCCCGGAGCGGGTTTGGTGTTTGCCAACCCTTCCAGGAAGTCGTCCATGTCTGATTTGAAGAGCTCGACATCTGTGAAGGCGTCAACCTTGTAGACCTGCACGAAGTGGCCCATGACTCCGGGAGGCGCCTGAGGCATGAGGAAGCCTGCGCCCTGTCCAGAGAGGACGTCGCACAGAATTTCGCACACGGCCGCGAAACCGTAGCCCTTGTGCGACCCCTGGTCTCGTGTGCCGCCAAACGGCAGCATGTGATAGTCGTCTCGGTTTGCCGGCAGCGGCGTCTCCTCCATGATCGGCGTACCGTCCGGCTTTGCGATCCATCCCGGCGCCATCGGCGCGCCGACACGTGCCGCGAGACGCAGCTTGTTGCCCGCGACCTGGGTGGTGGCGAAGTCCATTACGAACGGGGGCTGCTTGTTGGAAGGGGCGGCCCATGCCCAGGGGTTCGTCGAGAATCGTTTTTCTGCGCCAAAGGTTGGCAGCATCGACATCGGGTTCCCGGCGGTCATGCAGACGCCGATCATGTCGTGTTTGATCGGGAGCATAGCGTGATAGGCGAGCATGCCGAGGTGGCGGCCGTTGTTCATGATCACGGTGCCCATGCCGTGCTTGTCGGCCTTCTCGATTGCCATCTCCATCGCCTTCGGAGCCACGTGGAGGCCGAGGCCGGTGTCGCAGTCGAGCGTGGCGGTGGTGTCGCTCTCTCTAATCACCCGCACGTTTGGCCGAGGGTTGATGTTGCCTGCGGCGTACTGCTCGATGTAGCTGGAGAGCATGTTTGAGACGCCGTGGCTCTCACAACCTCGTAGGTCGGACAGCATGAGCACGTCGGCAGAAAGCACTGCATCGTCGTCGGTCAGACCCATCTTCCGGAATATGGCCTCAGTGGCGGTGCGCATCTGCTGCTGGTCTACGTATATCCGGTCCTCTTCAGGGACGAAGAAGCGTTCCAGCATTTTTGAGGCCTCGATCTAGTTGGTAGGTTTGTTGGGCGATTTGGGCACAGGATGGCCCCAGTACGAAGCGAACGCAAGGGCCGCGATGCGACCTTATTTTGACGCGGTTTGTTGCGGGATGGGTGTTGATACCCCGAATGGCTGTGTTTGGATGGCAATCTTTTTACACGTCATTCCCTCGAAGGAGGGAATCCAGAAACGCCAGCCGAGATACGGCATGCCCTATAGCTTCACCTCGTCCGGCCCGTGTCCGAAGGCGTAGTAGTCGTGTTCGATACGATCAGCGCTGACTTTGACGATTCTGTAGCCGGACAAGTCTTCACCGAGCGGGTAGCCGACCGGACCTGAGGCTACGATCTGCATGTCGCCGTACGAGGAGTAGTTGTTGCGGTGCCAGTGACCTGAGAAAACGGCACTGGTGTTGGCATCTCGCAGCATCCGAAGCAACGGCTCCCGGCGTTCAAGCGGCCAGTTCCAGTAGTCGTCCGGCTCGTCGGGCGACTTCAGGAATGCCGGGTGGTGCGAGAAAGCGATCACCGGTCCGCCGCGTGAGACGGCGTCGGCAAGCTCCGTTTCAACGAACGCCAGTTGCGCCTCCCACTCGCCGGGCACAGGAACCGGGTTTTCGATCGTGATGCTGTCCAGCACCAGGAAGGACGCCCCGCCGTGCTGGAAAGCGAAATAGTCGGGCCCGAACGCCTCGCGATAGATCCGTAGACTTTCCGGCGTTGCACTCACGAAATCGGCCGCTGCGTCGTGATTTCCGGGCACCCAGTGGATCGGGACGTTGGGGTCGAGCTGACCTGCAATGCGCAGGACCTCCGCCCGCTCGTCTTCCGAGACCGGATTGTTCACCATGTCTCCGCAGACGACGACAAAGGCGGGTTTAAGCCTGTTCGCCTCAGAAATCGCTTCTGTAAACAGTCGGGTCTCGTCATCGAATCCTGTGATCGGCGGCGCTTTGTGGATCTTGTGGCCTTTGAACAGTTGTACGTCGATCTCCTCGTCGGACGCCCCGCCCCATCGAGCGAACATCCCGAACTGGGGATCGGCGAGCTGCATGAAGAAAAACGGGTCCATATAAACGTCCGTGACTAGCGCCGGGCTGCAGAAAGGGCGCGATTACTGGTTTGATAGATGAGCAGGGCGGCGACGCCGAGCGCGGCGATCGCGTAGAGATGCAGGCCGGTCGAAATGATCCATGGCAGGCCGGTCAGACCGTACATCACCAGGTAAGCAGATAACAACAACACTGTGGCAACCGCGAGACGGCTGATGACCTGACCAGTCATGCTCACGTTGAACTGTTCGCGTCAAGCCGCTCTGGAAGCTCGTCCATCGCGTACCACTTATGTTTAAGTCCGGCATCGTCCAGGTGGACTACCCGGTACCCGGAAGGATCGTCGCCGAATGGGTAACCGACCGAGCCGGACGCGATCATCTCCATATCTGCACTGACGGCGTAGTTATTCCGGTGCCAGTGTCCTGCGAAAACGGCGTCTACGCCGTACTTCTCAAGCAACTCAAGCACGGGACGACGTCGTTCGATCGGGATCGTGAGATGCGCTTCGCCCTCTACGTCTTCGTCGGGCTGTTTCAAGAACAACGGGTGGTGCGTAAACAGGATCGTGTGACGACTCTGGCGGGTCCGAGCGGCCTGTAGTTCGGTTTCAAGGAACTCCATCAGGGCTTCCAGTTCACCCGATGTCTCTTCTGGATGCTGTAAGACCGCAGTGTTGAGGACTATGAAGCTGTCGTTTTCGTGCTGGAAGGCGTAGTTGTCCGGCCCGAAATTGGCGCGATAACGTGCCAGGCTTTCGTTGGTAGGAATCGTGTGTCCATCGTCGGCGCCCACGTCGTGATTCCCGGCTACCCAGTGAAGATCGATGCCGTCATCGAGGAGCGAGCCAATCCGCAGCGCCTCTTCCGCCTGGGCGCTATCGTTCCACTGGTTGACGATGTCCCCGCACACGACGACGAATGCCGGACGCAAAGTGTTGGCGATGTTGATTGCCGCCTCAAACAATCGTGTTTCATCGGCGAACCCGCCCGTTTGAGGCGCAGGTTTGATGTTCAGGCCGCGCGCCTGAAACACTGCTATCTGCTCTGCTGTCTGGCCACTGAACCGGGCGAAAAGCCCGAACTGGGGATCTGCGAGTTGGATGAAGCGCAACACGTCCATCAATCGGTCACCGCGTCCATAAACGGTGGTTTGAAAGTGAGCTTTGACCAGGTGTGGTCAATGGCGTCAGGCGTCACACGGACATTCCGATATCCGGAGCCTTCGGTGCTGATCGGATAGCCGACCGGGCCGGAGACGACCATTTCCATCGGTCCATCGCTGGCGTAGATATTCCCGTGAAGGTGCCCGGCGAATACCGCGTCGGCTTCGTATTTCCGGAGGAGCTCCAGTACAGAGCGCCGTCGTTCGAGTGGAATTGCCGCGGTTTCGCCAAACGGATCGTCTTCTTCAGAGTCGTTGATGAATAGAGGGATGTGGGTAAACAGCACGATGTGTGCACTGCCACCCCGTTTCGCCTCTTCAAGTTCGTGGCCGAGGAAATCAAGCTGTGTCTTCCATTCATTCGGTACTCCCTGGGGCGCGTCCATGATCGACGAGTTGAGGACGATGAAACTCGTATTGCCCTGCTGGAAGGCGTAGTTGTCCGGTCCGAAACCATCTCTATAATATAACGATTCAAAGATTCGGCGGTCGGTATTCGGTTGCCTTCATCGGCTCCGACATCGTGATTGTCAGCGACCCAGTGTGGGTCGATGCCCGGGTCAAGAAGCCGGCCAATTCGGCGTGCTTCGTCCGCCTGATCGTCGTCGTCCCATTCGTGCACGATGTCTCCGCAAACGACCACGAACGTCGGGCGCAGCCGATTCGCTGTCTGTATAGCTTCCGTGAACAAAGCGGTTTCCGGAGCGAATCCGGTCATGGGCTGAACGGCTCTGGTGCCAACGCCACGGTACGGCACGCTGGCGAACCGATTTCGCATCGTCGTGACCTCATCCGGGCTACGTTTGCTGATCGCAGCGAACATATCAAGTTGCGGATCGGCCAGCTGCATGAAACTGAAATCGCCGGTCATGATCCGCGCATCTTCCCGAGGAACCCGGTTGCGCCAGCGGCGAGCCAGGGCTGCCACGCCACGCCGACGCAGCGAACGCCGCCCTTGATATAGCCCTGCACCGTGTCGTCGTTGACCAGCGTTCCGGCCACTCGACCTGCGTCGATGATCATACCGAGTCCGTCCTCGACCGCCTGCAGTACTTCCGGGTGCGATACATCGCCGGTGTGCCCCATGCTCTGCGCGAGGTCGCCGGGCGCAACGTAGAACACGTCGATCCCGTCCGCCTTGACGATCTCTTTCATGTTGCGGATAGCGATGATCTCTTCCAGAAGGATCGTAACCAGCGTGTTCTCGTTGGCCTTGCGGTGGTAATCGCTGATGCCAAGCGCCCGTCGTCCGCCGAACGCACCGCGATTGCCGAGCGGTCCGTAGTAAGATGAGCGTGCCACAAGCTCCGCCTCTTCCAACGTGTTCACGTGCGGCACCATGATCCCATTCGCGCCACGATCCAGCGCCCGGGTCACAAGTGCCGGGTCATTTCTGTGTACTCGGACGACCGATGCCATGTCCCAGAGATCGCATGCGCGCGAGATGTCTCCAATGGCGTCCCATGAGATTGGCCCGTGTTCGCCCTCGGCGAGGATGGCGTCGAAACCCAGATTGCCGAAGATCTCGGCGGTGTCGCCATCGTTTACGCCGTTGACGATCGATATCACGCCGCCGGCCTTGAGCTTCGCCTTAGCTTTGTTTATGCGGTATTCGGCCAAGTGTGATGCTCCTGTTCATGCGGCCGGATTGGCCTGATCTTGTTTGACGATGCTTGTGAGTGTATCGGCGTGATTGCCCGGACTACTGGTCCGGCGGCTCCGGGGGCGCTCTGAGGGTGCCGAGTGTTCGTTTGAGTCGAAAAAGGACGAACGTTATCGCCGCGACATCGACCGCCATGAACACGGTGTCCCCGTCGGGGATCGATCGCAATACGAGCTGTCCGATCAGAAGTGCGGTGAGATTGACCCAGACTATGGTCCAGATGAAGGCTCGCCGGTTGAGCTTGTTCAAAAGAGTCTTACTTTCATGAAGCGAGTTTGGCGGTGTGATGATGGCGCGGTTGTGCGCAAGCATCAGGGATTTTAGCCCGGGACATCATTTTGCGCGATCCAGCCGCGTGGCGTCAGCGTGCCAGTTGTCCGATCGGCGGGACGACGATAACCGGCCGGGAGGTCTGTCGGATAATGCGGTCCGTGATACTTCCGAGCCGCCATTTTGTGAGGCCGGATTGGCCTTGTGACGCCATAACGATCATTGAGGATGGAAGGCTGTCGGCGGCGCCGAGGATCTCTGTCACCTCATCTTCACTGCCGATCATGGTGGAGCACGGAACTCCTACGCGCTCGGAAGCGTCGGTCATGTAGCGCATCGCTGCGCCATGGAAATCGGAGTCGATATCACGCCCGACTCGCTCGGCGCCCTCTTCCCATGCCGCCTCCCTGGCGCGGCCTCCTATGGCACGCAGCAGTAACAACTGCGCTCCGCAGGCCTCGGCGATCTGCCTCGCCGGGTCCAATGCGGCCTCCGCAGCACGAGACCCGTCGAGCGTGGCGATGACGGTCTGGATCGTGAGGGCGGAAGCGGTTGGTGGAGGAGCGGACGACGGTGGAGCGACGAGAATCGGTATTGGCGACGAGTGCAGCACCCGGTCTGTAACGCTGCCCAGCCCGCGCCCGATGGCGTACCGGCTGTGGGGCGAGAGGGCGATCAGCCCGAAGCGTTTGCGCCGCGCGAGGTTCACGATGTCGCTCATCGGATCGCCAACGCTGGCCTCATAGCTACTCTCGATGCCGAGCGCCTGAAGGCGGGCCGCCAGGGCGCCAAGAAATGCGCGTGCATGCTCCACGCGTTGAGTGACCTCGGCTGTGCTTGCTTGAACCCCGGACGGGTTTAGCGGCGCTGATTCTGGCCCGGCTGTCCGTTCAACGGGCGAAGCGTCTCCGTCTGCCGTGTAGCAAAGTGACTGGATCTCGCGTTTTTGCAGATCTATCGCGGCGAATAGGTGGACGGACGCGTGAATCGGCCGGGCAAGCGATGCCACGACCGGCAGAATCGCCGCCGATATCGCTGCGCCGTCCAGAGGTATGAGAATTCCCGAAATCGCCATGTCACTGACTCCAGGCTGAGATCTACAGTCTCGCGCCAACACGCGTACAGGAGCTTTCGAAGGCCGGAACGGATGTGGATGATTGCGGGTAAGGTAGGCAACCGCGAGACGGCGCGGCGTATTCCAGGCTGTCGCATGTGTCCGGGCAGCGGCGCCGTGACTGGCGCTCCAATCAGCCCCGGCAAATTATTTCTGGAGGATATGGATGTCGACGGTCAATTCCGTACTCGGGCCGATGGATACTTTGGAGATGGGGTTCACCCTGTCCCATGAACACATTCTGATCACATCGGCAGGCATCCAGGCGACCTTCCCGGAGTTCGTTCCCCGGGAAGAGACGATATCCGAAGGAATCCAGCTGCTTAAGGACGCATATGAAGGCGGCTTGCACACGATCTTCGATCTGACGACGCACGATCTGGGACGCGATATCGGAGTGATCGAGGCGGTGTCGCGTGGAAGTGGCGTCAACGTCATTGCCGCGACCGGAACCTGGCGTGACATCCCGCGGGTGTTCTGGACGGCGGAACCAGGTGAAATTGCGGGGCTTTATGTGCGTGAACTGGAGGAGGGCATAGAGGGGACCGGTATCAAGCCGGGCATCATCAAGGTCGCAAACGACATCGGTGGAGTCACGCCGGAAGGCGAGATCGTTCTCCGGGCGGCGGCGAGGGCGCATCAGAAGACGGGCGCGCCTATTTACACGCATACCTGGGCGCCCGAACGGGTAGGCGATCAGCAGGTCACGATTTTTGAGGACGAGGGTGTAGATTTGAATCGTGTCTGTGTGGGTCACAGTAACGATACGACTGATCTGGATTACCTGAAGGGGCTTCTTGATAAGGGCGTGTGGATCGGTATGGACCGGTATCACCCGGTGGCCCGACCGGGTGTGCCTGACTGGCGTACCCGGACCGAGACCACGAAAGCCCTGATCGATGCCGGTTACGGCGATCGGCTGATGCTCGGACACGACAGTCAGGTGCGTATGCGAATCGCTTCCAGGGAGGCGTTTGCGGAGCGGGTGGCGCAGAACCCGGACAAGTTCTTGTTCATCTCTCGCAACGCGCTGCCTTACCTCAAGGAGATTGGCGGTACGGATGCCAATATCCAGAGCGTGATGGTCGATAACCCGCGTCGCTTTATTGAGGGTGTATCTTAGTAGAATCCGTCCCAGTAATTCGGCGTTAATGTGGTTCATCGGTATCAACGTATTTATACGAAAACTAAGCTGTGCATTTAAGCCGGTATTAGAAGACTGGTCACGGTTGACGAATCCGGACATTAAATAGCGCATAAAAAGACCCCTCCCCGGAGGCGGTGGGGAGGGGTCGAGGGTCCGGCGATTCAACGGGGGTTTGGGGGGCCGAGAAGCGCCGGTTGGGTTTTGTCGTATTCGTCTATCTCCGGGAAGCCGCTCCCACAAGAGCTGGCGGCATACCGGCGCCTGCAATCTGCGCACCGGACAGGTGATGCAGAGCGAGCTGGACCCGGCTATCCAGGATCCGAAGAGTCGAGACCAGCTTGAGGCGTCGGTACTCCGGGATGGTCTGAAGAGGCAACCCGTCGAGCTGTCCGGCAAGTTGCAGGAGCATGCCCTCCAGGTCTTTCCTCTGATGGATCACCGGCTCCGGCGCTCTTGGCAGAGGTGCGGGTTCAGGCTCGGGGGCCGGCTTGGCGCCGTTGATCACCTCGTCCAAGAGGTCATCGATGGACTTGGTCGGAAAGTTCTTCGCACGTCCGACGATCCGTTCGACGTATACCGAACTCAACTGACCAGAGACGAAGGGCCCGGCGATTTCACGCTGACGGGCGTAGTCATCAATGTCGGCGATGCTGCGGGCTTCCTTGAATGTGAGCTCGCCGGAGTCGACTTTCTTGCCAAGTTCCGGGTCCAGGTTTCGGATTAGACTTTCGTAGTGGTGAATCGTCCCCGGGGTTATCGCGGTCCGGCGGGCCAGTTCCTGCTGAGTCACGGAGTGTTCTTCTCGGTATTCAAGGAAGGCACGCCCGAGCTGCATGGGCGGGATTTTTTCGTGGTGGTAGTTTTCGCTGAGCTGGAGTTCCCTGAGTTCTTGCTCATCGATATCAGCGCGGAGCTGCCCATCGATGTCGGTAAGGCCGGCCCTGCGCGCAGCCATCCACAGACGCTCGCCTACGACGATGACGTAGGGGGCAGCGTCCGGGTCGCTGTCGTGAGCGGGGTTGGACCTCACGATAAGAGGTTGACGCAACTCCAGCGTGCGCAGGTCATCCGATGTGTTCGCACTGCGCCCTTTACGGGGGAGCTTCCGCGGCTGATCGGGGTCTGGAATTATGGAGTGGACCGGTAGGAGCATGCCAGCCTCCCGCTTCTGATGATGGGTCGCCGGATTGTCTCGCTCCTCGATTAAACAGGAGGGGGACACCGGCCGAACTGGACATCATTCTGGACGGTCGAAGAAGTAGTTTCCAAAACTGTCCAGAATGAAATTGACTTTGGAATGGGGCTGGGATAGCTTGGTATCACTACGATAGAGCCCTTCCCAATTTCTCATCGTGATAAACGTGACATCCCCTACCCCCACGATACCCCCATATGTCCCATACCGAACATTCCGAAATTTTTTGGAATTCCTTCGTGAAGGCATGCCGGCACGCATCGATAGAAGCATCTGGGGTCAGCGTGCGTCCGGAAGTACGGGTATTCAGTTGATGACCGCGCTCCGGGTTCTGGGGCTTGTGGATGACGATGGACGGCCGACCGAGGACCTTGAGCACCTGGTGGGGTTGGAGGGCGACGAGCGCCGCACCGCATTGGCGACCTTGTTGCGAAGACACTATCCGCCGGTGTTCGCTCTGGACCTCCCGCGCGCCACGCGAGCGCAGTTCAGAGAGGCGTTCCGAAGTTTCGGCGCCAAAGAGGGCGTGCTCGCAAAATGTGAGGCGTTCTTCATCCAGGCGGCGCAGGATGCGGGCCTTGAACTTTCGTCATACGTCCTGGCTGGACGGCATGTATCGAGACGATCTTCAGGCGGTTCAAGTAGATCGCGCCAGCAGCAGGCAGAGCGTTCGTCGGCCCAGCCCGCCCCGGTAGTGGTAGCCGCTCCGGTGCAGGCGGCGGGCGTTTCTATCGCCGAGATGGTGCTTAAAAAATACCCGGATTTCGACCCCAATTGGGACGTCACAACACAACAGAAATGGTTCGACGGGATGACCAAGCTTATGGATTCCCTCGGACAGAGTGGCGATCAGACCTCCAGCGATTCCAGGGCTGGTTAGCTCACGCCCTTGAGATGTGACGTGTCTGAGACATAGACGACCTCGAGGTCAGAAGGCCCTTGTCTCAGTAAAGTTATCGACGCCGTCTCAATGTCCCGGCTGAGCAAACCGGTAAAGCTGCCGTGCTCGATCCAATCAAGGATCGCGTTGATAGGCCCACCGTGTATGACAAGGGCGACGCGTTGCTCCTCGTCGAAACGGTCCAGAATCCGGTTTTGCAGTGCGCTAATTACTCGCCTCGCAAAATCCGTTGAAGATTCACCGTCATACTCTGAAAAATCGGCGATGAATGGTTGTTGGAAGAGTTTCGCCTTCACTACAGCAAGATCACGACTGCGAAAGTCGCCGATGCCGATCTCGTCAAACTCGGGAACGAACTTTGGCTGGATCCGGGAGGTTGCAACGTAGGGTGCGACCGTTTCATCGGCTCGCTCCAGGCCACTAGTGATCAGCGCGTGCGGGGCGATCGATTCCAGCCGTGGCGCGAGTGCGCGGGCCTGGGCTTGACCCAGTTCGCTTAAGTGAGCGGGGTCCAGATAAAGGCCGTCGGGCCCGAGCTCGGTATCGCCGTGTCTGACAAGGTATAAATCCATCACGACATGGTAGAGCTTGAAGATCAGGTCTAGGCTTGAGTCGGAAGAGTGTTTCTGCGGCGTTGGTCACGCCCAATAAGGAAGATAAACCCATGGAGGGTACGTTCAGGATTGCGACGGTTGCTGGTGTCGATATCAGCGTCCACTACACGTGGCTGTTCGCCTTCGCCCTGATTACGTGGACTCTTGCAAGTAACTGGTTCCCCTCCGACTACCCTGACTGGGCTGCGTACACCTACTGGGCGGCGGCGGCTATGGCGGCGTTGCTGCTATTCGGATCCGTTCTCGTTCACGAGCTGGCGCACTCCCTTGTGGCGATCGCACGGGGACACAGGGTTCGGGGAATAACGCTCTTTATATTTGGCGGCGTGAGCAACATAGGTGGCGAGACTCGTTCCGCCAGAGACGAATTCCTGATCGCCTTCGTTGGTCCGATGAGCAGCCTCGCGCTCTCACTGGCCGGGTTCCTGGCATTGCGGGCGGGAGTGGGTGGAGAGGGCTCCCCGGTAGAGGGGATCCTCATCTACTTCACACTCGCCAACCTCCTCGTGGGGCTGTTCAACCTGCTTCCTGGATTCCCGCTGGATGGCGGCAGGGTGCTGCGGTCCATCATCTGGGCCACGACCGGGAGTATGCCACGCGCTACTGCGATCGCGTCGATGGTTGGCATCGGCTTCGGCTGGTTGCTGATCAGTGGAGGGGTGTTCATTGCCATCAACGACAACGTGGTATCGGGATTGTGGATGGGATTCATCGGCTGGTACCTGAAAGACTCTGCGGCCGCGGTGCGACGAAGCGAACGCCGATCCATGAGATCCCCGGGAGCGCTGGATGGCGTTCTGGTGAGTGAAGTGATGTCCCCGCCCGCCCGACCTGTCGAACAGGGGATGTCGATCGCCGAACTTGTGGACGACTATATGATCCCGTTTCGTCGTCGCTCGGCGCCGGTCATCATAGGCGGGCGTATCGCCGGGGTTGTCACGCTTAAGGACCTGGAGGGCGTACACCGGGATCTCTGGAAGGAGACTCCTGTGTCGGCCGTGATGGCGAGGCCGCCGCTGTTGTCGGTCCATCCCGACGATCCCATATCTGAGGCGATCGGCCTTATGGTAACCTACCGGTTGGACGAACTTATCGTGCTTGATGTGGACGATCTAGTTGGTGTTGTCAATCGCTTGGATGTGAAGCAATATCTACAAACTAATTAGTTATTGAATATTCGTTTAAAAAAGAATAGTTATATTTGGGACTACTACAAAAATTAATTGACGATCAGCGGCGGTTTATAAACTGGCTTGAACGTGAATGTAGAATCACGCCCAAATCTAAATCTCCTACGCCTGACAATGATCGTGGTAATCCCGCGGCACCAACCGTAGACCCTGAGGAAGGTCCCGGGACCGATCAGGCGGACAGGCGGATCTGACGTCCCTGTAGCCCGAGGTCAAACACCCGTGGTTCGGCGGAGATGGCGGCGTCTCGTGCGCGATCCACAGTGCCGGGATGGTCATCCAGCAATTTGGCGTCGTTCGGGAGCGAACTCTGGACGGCGCCAGTGAACGCCAGGCTGCAGATAAGGTCGCGTCCATCTGCCTGTGCCAGAGCGTCGATCACGACATGCCGCGCTGTGGGAATGAGATCTTCAGCTGTCACGCCGGAGACGTCGACGGCCAGATGCTCCCAGCGAACACTGTCGAGTGCGACGAACGACGGACCTGCCCGCCCTGCTTCGTCTGTCTCAACGATGTAGCAACCATGTGCGCCGGTTTCTATCGGCGAGAGCGCCTGGATGGCCCCCGCGGAGAGGATTCTGCGTGCGGGATCGCTGGGGAGCGAGCCTTCCTGTGTTGGGCCGAACGCCCAGTAGTGAAGCCCGGAGAGCGATTCTTGTGAGTCAACGTCGTCATCGTCTTCCAGAGGGATCTGGTTTACGAGGCCGATGGTGAACGCGTCGGTACTCGAAGCGGCGATGAAGTCGGACGCGGACGGTCCGGGAAGCGTGCTCGACTGGCGACTAGCGCCATGTAGCAACGCGATCGTCTCGTCGCCTCTGGTGATGGCGATCCATTCGGGCCTTGCGCCCATGACGTGAACGCCGTCTGGCCAGTTGATGGTGGGGAGCCATGCAGCGGCGGGATCTTCCGGACCATGGGCGAGGTAGACCGGCACACCGGCGTCAGCTATGGCGGCGAGGCCGTCACGGAATGCAAGCTGGGCGTGGATGCTGCGATCCACAAGATCAAAGACCCCGCCCGCGATCAGTCGGAAGTCTGGCGATTCTGATTTG
This sequence comes from Dehalococcoidia bacterium, assembly GCA_046583455.1. GTDB lineage: Bacteria > Chloroflexota > Dehalococcoidia > Lucifugimonadales > Lucifugimonadaceae. The sequence goes on from JAYGCG010000002.1 coordinate 42,743, forward strand.
CAAAGCGCCTGCAAGTTGCGAAAGGCATCGAAAGGGGATGTTCTCAGGCGTTCGTCAACAGCCGCGCTCAGATTACGCAACCCGGAGTACTGGCTGTTGAGCCGGAAACCTGCCACATGAATGAATCGAGTGCGCCGCATGTGTCCCTGAGTGTCTTCCGGGTATACGTGAGCCGCGTGATTACGATCGGTCCAAAGTTGAACGCGCTGGACGTGAAATTACGCCCACACTCAGGGTACTTTTCGTGCACACGCGCTGATAATGGGGTGGATACCGATGGCGCTGCGGGCTAACGCCCACGCTCAATCGCGTAAGGGTCCTGCCTAGAGCAAGGGTTGCATGCGCGGGCGCGGCGTTTCCGGGGGCGTCGGCACGGGTACCGTGTCGGGCTCGATTCCGGTGGAATCACTCTCGGAATCTTCGAGTCTCGACCCAGGCTTATCGTCGACCCTTTGGCTCATTGTGTCGTCCAGGTTGATTAGCGACATGATGGCCGCCGGATTCGATCCGACAGCTTCCTTCAACATCGAGACCGTCGAGGGCTGACAGGTGAGGAATATGACCTGTTGTCGTTCCGACAACGCAGAGATAGCCGTACATGCAGCCCTTGCGCGCCGCGGGTCGAAGTTGACAAGGAGATCATCGAGGACCATAGGCAATGGGGAGCCTGATCCGTACTCATCGACGAGAGCGAACCGTATGGAGAGCCAGAGCTGCTCGGCTGCTCCGCGGCTCAGGTGTTCTGGTGAAATCGGCCGGCCATCGCCGGTGACGGCTTCAAACCGCTCTTCGCCGATCACCGCCCTCACGCTGGCATACCTGCCAAGTGTCATCCGATTGAAGTAGCGGGATGCTGCCAACAAAAGAGAAGGCTGGCGTTGTTCCTGGAACTCTTCGCGGGTCTGGTCCAGGAGCGAGCGTGCAACGGTGAGCACGCTCCACTGTCTAGCGTCTTCTCGAAGCTGCTCGGTGAGCTCGTCGATACGCGCGTGCAGGCGTGCAACTTCCGCTTCTGTTTCCATCTGCTTCAGCGCAGCCTTCACTTCACCGGCCTGACCAACAGCGGCGTCGCGCTCTTCACCGGTTTGCGTCACTTTTTCCCGTAGAGCCTGGAGTTCAGCCTCAAGCTGCTCCGGTTCGGCCCGTTCGAGAGCGGTGTCTATTTCGGAGGCCTGAGTGCCAAACAGGTCCGGGGCGGATCTTTTGATTGCATCAAGCTCGTTTTCCAACCTGCGCCGGTTTTCCAGTTGTGCGGCCAGCTCACGGAACTGCTCAGTAGTCTCGCAGCCCGCTCCACTTAGCAGGCCGGAGATGACATCTTTTGCCCTGTTGAGAGAGTCAGACAGGCCCTCCTTTTCGTCCTTCCAGTCAGCGGATTCTCGATTCAGCGTTTGTCGCTGCCCGACCGCTTCCACATGATCTTCCCATTGACGTTCGAGTTCACGGAGAGCCGTCAGTCCGGCTCCCGGTGTTGGGTTTTCCAATTCTGCGTCACCGAATATGGAGGCCAATAAGGTGTCGGTTTCGGCGTTGTTTGATCCCATTGCGGACACGCGCTGGCGTAGCTGGGCAACCTGCTTCGTTCGTCCGGCTATGAGTCCGAGATCGTTAACAGCGGAGAGTGCGTCGTCTCGCTCGAAGTGAGCATGTAGCCCTAGCTGGTGCAGAAGATCGCTCCAGGCCGTGTTAGCGCCGGCCTGATCGGTCTCTGATCGGTCAACTGTTTCCACGACGGCGTCGCGACGCTCCCGAGCGGTGACGACGCTAGCCGTCGCGTTGTCGACGTTTTTGGTCAAGATCGTTGATTCGCGCTTGCGATCGATCTGTCGACCAACGGCGTTTCGCATCTCCACCACGGTGCGGGCAGATAGCGGGGATGGCAGGTCCAGTTCCCTTGCGATTGAGGCGACCTCATTGGCTATGTTTGGCTGAGTTTCCTCTGCGCCGGAAACGGTTGCAAGTTGTTTGCGAGCCATCACCGCCAGTATGGTCCCGGCAATTACTGCCGCGACGCCGATAGCCGCCCCGGTAATCTCTGACGAGACGATCGCCCACACGATGCCCAACATCCCGACGATGGCCAGGATGATTCCGAGGGGCAAGCCGCCTGGTACGGGAATTCGATCGTCCGAAGCGGCGTGTTGAGACCGGGACGATTCAAGTTCGGCGAGCGCCCCCTCAAGCGTGTCCAACCGGTCCCTCTTGCGTTCGAGATCTTCGTGCGTCTCCGATGGCGCCTCGGGGGTAGCCTGAAGTTGATCTTTCGCGATTCGAAGAGCTTCTTGTGATTGCTGGACCATTTCACCTGCATCTGTGAGATCTCTCTTCGCTTGTGATGCGGCTCGGCCCACTTCGGCCCTTGCGTCTGCTGCTGCCTGTATGCGAGCGATAGTTCCAGTTGCGTCTCCGTATTTGGAGACCTTTTCGGTGGTCCATTCAGGGCCTATGCCGGCGAGGTCGCGGACAACCCCGCTTTCTATCTCGGCGGCTTCGGCTTCACGCTTTGGCAGGTCCTGCACTGCCTCCTGGTAATAGCCGATACGAGACGTCGCAGTCCGGACATCGTTCTCCCTGAGAGCGAAGGCTTCTACAATCGGCAGCCCCGATACGAGACGCTCCCGTTCCCGATTACGTCTGTCGCCACCGGAGATTCTTGATTCAATGGAGCGTGCATCTTGTTCTTGAGCGTGCAGGCGGTCGACACCATCGATCGGTACGGCGTTGGTCGCCGGCAGCAACAGGATTTCGTCTTGCAGGCGCCGACTCGTCAGCCAGGGGTCTCGCAGTTCGAGCAGATGCTGTGTGCGCGAGACGGTTGTTCTCAGGTCTTTCAGTTGTTGTTCGAGATCTGTTGCAGACCGATCCAGTTCTCGTAGCTCGTCCGACAGTCGGTCGTATCCGGCGAGCTCGCGGCGTCGGTCCTCCAACTCCTCGCGGGATGCCCTGAGGTCCCGCTCAAGATCGAAAAGCGAGCCCGCAGATGAACGGGTTGAGGCGGTCCTCTGGAACCTGGACAGACGGTCATCGAGTCGTTTTGCAACCTCCCGAAGACTGATATTGCCGATCCCGAGCCCTGCCGAGTAGATCCGTTCCGTGATCTCTCCGCGACCAAGATCCTCGAAGGACTGTAGTTCCGCCAGGCTGATGCTGAACACGTTCTGATAGAACGCGTCGTCGACGCCACCGATCAGCTCCCGAAGGAGGTCCTCACCGCCGTCTCGGATGCCTGAGATAGTTACCGGACCTCCACGTACCCCTTCCGCTCGGTGGATTTCGTACGGGTCACCTGACGAGTCTGTGATGTGCACGCTGCCGGCCGCGCCCCCGGGTAGGGCGGGCTCATAGTAGTAGTCATCGTGATCTTCTGTGCGACGCCGTGGGAAGCCGAACAGCACGACACGCATGAAGGCGCGAAGAGCGGATTTGCCCGCCTCGTTCTCCCCGTGAACGACGGTCAGCCCGGGCGAGAATCCATCCACCCGCCTGCCGTTGAACGGACCGAAGTTTTCCATGTCCAGCCGGGTAATGCGCATCCTATTCCTCGCGCCCGAATAACTCGGCCAGCTCCCAGCGAGCTGCGTTAACGATCTCGGCCAGTTGTGGATCGTCCGGCATTTCCAGAATCCCCGAAAAGCGTCTCTGTGCCAGGACGTTGGAGAGTGAATCTCTTAGTTTGATTTCCGCTGAGTCCTCTTCAAGAACGGCCACGCTGCGCTTCATTACCGCACCTACGAAGTCATCACGTTTCGCAAGGGCGTCGATGTCGATCTGAGGTCCCGTTCGGTCCGATATGCGCTCCACCCATGCGAACGGTGCCGTTGCGGCATAGCTGCCGCGCAACACATCAGTCAGGTCGCGTATGGCGTTTTCGGCCGATAGATCCCCGTGTAACGGTCCTCGTCCGATCAGGGAGATGCGGCATACAAGGTCACGTTCACCTGCGCGGACGCGCTCCTCGTCGATTGAGACGTGAGCTGCATCGAGTAGCGCGTCAAGGTCAGACAGCCCGTCTATCGATACCGAGAGCAGTTCCCAGCGCACCACGTCCAGCGGCGCAAACGTAGAGGTTGGACGCCCAGTTTCGTCAACATCTACGATCAACGCGCCCCGCGCACCAGACTCGTTCGGATGCCGGCCCTGGAGGTTGCCCGGGTACGCGATCATCGGGTTTGCCGATTTTAGAGTCTGGCGCGTGTGGACGTGTCCAAGCGCCCAGTAATCGATTCCCGTCCCTGAAAGATCCTCGATCGTGCATGGCGCGTAGTTGTCGTGCTCTGCAATTCCGCCGACGTTGCAATGGAGCAGCCCGATAGAGAAGAGTCCGTCTGATGGAGGGGCGAACTGTAGCGCGAGGTTGTCGTGCACTTCCTGCGTTGGGTAACTGATTCCTTGAATCTGAGCAATGGGAATTTGAGCGACCGAAGTCCCGGCGATTGAGGCCGATACCCATTCGGGTTCGGGGCCGAAAGTGTGTGCGGATTCGGGCATCCGGATGCGTGACAGTCTGCCGTCGAGGGGGTCGTGATTTCCGTGGACCACGAACGACTGGATGCCATGCTCATGTAAGCGATCCAGCCCGCCACGGAACCTCATCTGGGCCTGCACGCTCCGATCGGCGCCGTCATATACATCTCCCGCGATCACGAGAAAGTTGACGTTTTGTGCGATGCACAGGTCGATCAGGTTTTCGTACGCTTCAAAGGTCGCCTCTTTAAGTCGTTGCGCAATTCGCAGCTCGTACTTCAACAGCCCCTTGAAAGGGCTGTCGATGTGCAGGTCAGCGGCGTGTACGAAGCGGAAGGGTTGCATGAGCGCCAGTTATCGGTGGGGGACCCGGGAATTGGGTGTGGCGATTGTAGCAACGAGCCGGGGGAGTTCAGGGGGCCTGTGTCACGAGAACGAAGATACTGGCCGAATTCTCGCGCAAAAAGGGGCCGGACCCGAAGGGCCGACCCCTTTTCTTGGAAACCAGAATGGTTTCGAGACAGTTCCGAAGAACTAGAAGTCCATCCCACCGCCGGGCATTCCGCCTGGCATGGGAGGCTCGGGCTGAGGCATCTCGGTGATGAGCGACTCTGTGGTCAGGATCATTCCCGCCACTGAAACGGCGTTTTCTACCGCCGCTCGGGTCACCTTTGCCGGGTCGATGATGCCGAACTCCAGCATGTCGCCGTACTTTTCCTCAAGGGCGTCAAAACCGAAGTTGCCCTTGCCCTTGCCGACTGCATCCAGGACCACTGCGCCTTCAGCGCCGGAGTTCGCTGCGATGACACGGATCGGGGCTTCAAGAGATCGGCGAAGGATGTCCACGCCGGTCTGTTCGTCGCCGCTCGCCTTGATCTTCCCAAGGTCGGTGGCTGAACGGATCAGGACGGTTCCGCCACCGGGGACGATACCCTCTTCGACGGCCGCTCGGGTTGCGGACAGGGCGTCCTCAACTCGCTGCTTCTTCTCTTTAAGTTCGATCTCCGTTGACGCGCCGACCTTGATGATCGCGACTCCGCCGGAGAGCTTGGCCATGCGCTCCTGGAGCTTCTCGCGGTCATAGTCGGAAGAAGTCTCTTCGATCTGTGCCTTGATCTGGGAGATTCGGCCCTGTATCTCGGACGAGTCCCCGGCCCCCTCTACGAAGGTCGTGTCGTCCTTTGTGGAGACGATGCTCTTTACCCGGCCAAGGTCTTCGACCTCTGCGGAGTCCAGGTTTCGTCCGACTTCCTCCGAGATCACCTGTCCTCCAGTGAGGATGGCGATGTCCCGCAGCATTTCCTTGCGGCGGTCGCCGAAGCCCGGGGCCTTGACTGCGAGCACGTTGAGTGTGCCACGCAGCTTGTTGACCACGAGGGTGGCCAGTGCTTCACCGTCAACGTCTTCTGCGACGATGACGAGGTTCTTGGAAACCTTCAGGACCTTCTCGAGGACCGGGAGGATGTCCGAGACGGCGGAGATTTTCTTGTCCGTAATGAGGACAAGAGGATCCGTCAGTGAGGCCTCCATGCGTTCAGAGTTGGTCACGAAGTACGGCGAGATGTAACCGCGGTCGATCTGCATTCCCTCGACGTAGTCGACTTCGTCTTCAAGGCCACGGGACTCGTCGACGGTGATGACACCGTCCTTGCCGACCTTGTCGATGACATCGGCAACGAGGTTACCCATCTTCTCATCGTGGGCGGACAGGATCGCAACCTGTGCGATCTGGTCACGGCCTTCGACCGAGGTGGAGAGCTTCGAGATGCTCTTGCGGACAGACTCAACTGCGATCTCGAGGCCGCGCTTGAGGGCCATCGGGTCGGAACCGGCGGCTACGTTCTTGAAGCCTTCGTTGATGATCGCCTGGGCGAGGACCGTCGACGTGGTCGTGCCGTCACCGGCGTCGTCGTTGGTCTGCTTGGAAGCCTCTTTGAGGAGCTGTGCGCCCATGTTCTCAAAGGGGTCTTCAAGGTCGATCTCTTTGGCGATTGATACGCCGTCAGAGCTGACCTGTGGTGGGCCAAATTTCTTGTCAACGATTACGTTGCGACCCTTGGGGCCGAGCGTAATTTTTACGGTGTCGGCGAGTATGTCGATTCCGGCTTTGAGCCGGGCTCGAGCATCCTGGCCGACTTTGATTACTTTTGCTGGCATATTTTCCTCTCCGTACGCTGGGCCAATCCGCCCGGCGTGTTGATAACCCTTCCGCGGAAGGGTCGGGGGCTAGATTGTTGCGAGGATGTCGCTTTCTCGAACGACCAGGTACTCGGTTCCACCCTCGGTGTACTCGGTTCCTGCGTACTTGGAGTAGATGACGTCATCACCGACCTTGATGGTCAGGGCGATGGTCTTTCCCTCGTCGGTAACTCGACCGGGACCGGCGGCAACGACTTTGCCTGTCTGCGGTTTCTCTTTTGCGGTATCCGGGATGTAGATCCCGCCTGCGCTCTGGGAGACATCGTCTTCGCTGGGCTCGATCACGATGCGATCAGCCAGCGGCTTGATTTTGACCTTTGCAGCCACTCTTATTTTCCTCCTGATTCTTTCGAGTCTTTCTCTCGGCGAAGACCCGGTCGTAGGACGTCCTGAGATGAACCTCAAAACGTGCTGGAACGACGCGCGCGAATTCGCTTTCCAATAACCCGTTTGTGTTTCCCAACGGAATTAGCACTCAGACCTTCCAAGTGCTAAGCGAGTGAAGTTTAAGAGCGCGACTACGAAGTGTCAACGAATAAGTTGCACTTCGTCCGCAGACGGTTGGCGGCGTACTGACAACGGGTTGGCTGATGCCTTAAATCGAGCGCTATCTGAGGTGAGTAGCGGGACAACTGTCAGATGGGCCACCGGTTCACCACCAAACAGAATCTGTGGGTTTTGCCGAAGGTCGATCGCGGTATCGCCTATCGGCATCAAGTAGTGCTACGGGGATGATGTTCTGGCGTACCAGAGTCCACGCCGGGTGATGGCACGGGGCGAACTCGCGTACGCACCAGTAATTCCCACAGCGATCGCCGGGCAATCAGGTGGTCTCGCCTTACGTGAAAGTACGGCGCACAGCGGAAACGTATGCCAAATCTTGTTCTTGGGTTAATAACAATCGCCACACTGATGGCGGGAGTGTTGACCTTTACCATCACGGCAATCAGGGGCAGCGAGTCCAATGCCGAGGCGTACGTAACGGCATCAGAGACTCGCGGGCAGATCAATAGATCATCTTTGCGCTATGTCCCGGGGTGTGTCGTGCCGCTGGGAGAGACGATCACCGCCACCATCGAGAACGATGGCCAGTCAACGCTTCGTGATTTTGGCGACTGGGACGTACTCGCCCACTATCAGTCGAGTGGCTCGGTCAGTGCCGACTGGATGTCCTACACGGCCACAGGACCGGCCGCTTCCGGTGAGTGGACGCTAAGCTAAGCAATATTCGGCTTGTAAATGGCCGGTCTGAGGCGTTTGGCTCTGGCGAACTTGACCCTGGTGAACGGGCTACGGTGACCGTGGAGTTGCCGGCGGGCGCCATCGCTTCCGGTTTGAATAAGTTGACGATCAGCACTCGCGAAGGCGCCGTGGTAGAGATCCCATTCGTTGGGACGACAACGTGCGGGTTCTACCTTCACAACAACCCGAGCCTTCCAGCTGGCGATACGACGTCCCAGGCTGATCTGGTGGCTGACGCGAGTTACCCGGGCGCGGGCACGCTCCATAACTACGATGCCGATCGTGACGCGCTCGCGGGGCTTGTTGTGCTTAAAGGTGGTTCCGGGGCATCGGAAGCGGATCTCACGCAGTACCAGAACTGGCAAACCCCGGCCCTGACCGAGCCTCTTGAGCTCACAGGAACGGTCCGCGTGACGTTCTGGGCCGCGATCAAGGATTTCAACACGAGTCTGCATTGCGATATCACGGTGTATCTGCGGGATTACGACGGGGCCAGTTACACGGAGATCGGAAACGTCACGGTGACTTCAGACCCGTGGGACACGCTGTCCAGCGGGACCTGGGTCAAGGCCACAGCCGCCATTACGGGCTTGAACTACACGCTGGAGATCGGCGACCAGCTTGAGATCAAGTTGGTCGTGCCCGCAACGCAACATCGGGCGACGACATGTGGCTGGCGTACGACACGGTTAGCTACCCGGCGTCACTGTCTTATGCCGATTCCCTGGATCTTGTTTTTCACGCCGACGAGCAGCGGACCGGGGAGTTGCTCAGCTATACGACTCGCACAGGGCCGCATGACGACGGTTATTACCTCCACAACAACCCGTCACCGCCCGTTCTGGACACGACTTCCCAGGCCGACCTGAGCGCCACCACAACGTATCCGTCCGCCACATCGCTACTTAATTACGACACGGATCGTGACGCGCAACCCGGAGTTGTGCTTTTGCAGGGCGGGTCGGGGGCCGGTGAGGCGGATCTCACGAAGTATCAGAACTGGCGAACGGCCAGCTCGACCGAGCCTATCGTCATCTCTGGTCCAGTGACCGTAAATATCTGGTCAGCGGTCAAGGATTTCAGCACTTCGCTGGCAGGTGAACTGAAGTTCTTCCTGCGCGATTATGATGGGTCGTCGTACACAGAGATCGCCAACGGGACTCTCACCGGGAGTCCGTGGGACACCGATGCAACCGGCACGTGGGTAAACCGCTTGCTTGAGTTCGGGTCTGTCGACTACACCTTGGTAGCCGGGAATCAGCTTGAGCTCAAGGTGATCGTGGGCTCCGGCTCGGCGGATGACATGTGGCTGGCGTACGACACCGATTCTCTGGCATCCGTGATGAGGCTCCCCGGGCAGCGTGATGCCGACGCAGCCGGACGGCCATTGACCCTTCTAGCTGATGCAGGCGATTCAACCGGACGATTCAGCGTGGACCTGAATGGTGGACGCTTCCTCTATCCGCTTGAAGGCTATACGCGGATTACGGATTCATCGTGGACCGTAAATTATCGAGTCAAACGGGAAGGATATGGCTTCGTCTGGCTGGACGACGGAGTCGATATCACTCCGGGGACTATCGACAGCTGGCAGGTCATTGATCTCTCCGGGTCTGTGCCAGCGGGGACGACCGGGGCAATCGTTGAGTTGATCAACACACATCCCTCCAACGCCATTAGCGGAGTAGTGCGTGGCGGTGACGACGCGACGGAGTACATGCCGGACGCCAGCGCACAGAAAATGGCCGGTCATTCACATCGCTGGCAGGTCGTGGATGTAAACAGTGACCTTGAGATACAGGGCTATATCGAGTCCACCTCAAACATAGTGGTCCGGCTCATCGGATACACGGCCGGCACAGATCCGGTGTACCTGCCCACCCCGGTCGACGTGTCGCCTGCGACTACAGGGTCCTGGACGACGATCGATGTCTCGGCAAACGTGTCCGCAGATGCGACGGGCGTAATCCTGTTTCTAGACGCCACAGCTAACGACACCAACTACGGAATACGTGAGGCAGGGAGTTCGTACTCGGACATTACTCACCGACTTGAAGGCGAATCGAACGGCATGTACTTCGTCGGTATCGACTCAAACGATCAGTTCGATATTTACCTGGCAGACTCGTCGATAGTCGTCTATCTGATTGCGTATACGAAGGAGTCCGTTTATTACTACACAGACGACGTTGCGGTGGCTGATCCTGCCATCAACGGGTGGAGAGATATCGACGCCGATACCTATTCCGTGCCCTCGGCGGCGAATGGACTGATCCTGTACGCACAGAACAACAGGAACAACAAGGTCGATTTCGGGATCAGGAAAAACGGCTCAACGGATGATTTCGATAAACAGTTGCCGGCGCAGTCACACGGTCAAGGCGCTATCGGGATTGATTCGGACAACATATGGGAGGAGCACATCGACCGGACGGATACAGATGTCTCTATCGCCGCGTATACCGTGGCCGAAAATATAGGCAACTCCATCCTTCACGCGGATATTGATGTCCTGGTTCGCAAATCTAATGGAGTCGTCCGAACCACGCTGGCGACCGATGTGGCCAATTCAGGCAATATCACGGTCACCAATGATTGGATCACGGTAACCGGATTCTGGACGCCGACCGAATATGTTGTCGTGGACCAGACGGACTACCTTGAAGTGAAGATCTATGCCGGAATGACGCTGAACAGTAATTCGGCTTCCGGGCAGTTCCGTTTTGATGACAACACCGTCGAGGATTCAGATCAGATGGGCGTCCGAAATCTTGGTCTGACACGTGACTAACTGACAGACATCTAAAGATTGAGCCCTGCGGATCCGGGACCTATGACGAGTTAGATGTCATGCGCACAGAGCACATCGCCATTTCAAGCTGGCCCAATTAAGTGACCATGGTTTCTCATCTCAATTCATCAGCGGCAAACACTGAAACGAAAGGCCTGACTATCTCCGAACGTAAAGCGGGGGTTAACGCCCCCAAAACGGAGGTCACCAGAAACTAGAGAAACGATTACTGGACTTAGTCGCCGGCGGCCTCTGAGCTGCCGTTTGCGGCATCCCGCATGGCCCAGAACACTCGCTCCGGGCTCATGGGTAGCTGCGTCATCCTTATGCCGACAGCGTCATGGATGGCGTTGGCGATCGCTCCGGCTGGTGGGACGATCGGGGGCTCGCCGACTCCGCGGACACCGTATGGACCTTCGTCTGCTGGGGTCTCAAGAATCACGCAGTCGATCCGCGGCAGATCGAGCGCCGTCGGCATTCGGTAGTCGAGCAGGCTGGCGTTCTGGAGCACTCCGGTGTCGTCATACACGTACTCCTCGTTCAGTGCCCAGCCGATGCCCTGTACCGCTCCGCCCTGGATCTGCCCCTCCACGGCGTCCGGGTTGACAATTTTTCCGACGTCCTGGAACGCAGTGAAGCGTGTCAGTGTCGGCTTACCGGTGTCCGGGTCTACATCCACATCGGCAATGTTCAGCGCGTAGCCGTTTGCCGCCCGCATGTTGGGGTCATTTGAAGCCGAGGCCACGATGTCGTTTCCGCTTGAAGCAGCTACTTTTGCCGCCTCACGGAAGGACATCGAGTTGTCCGGCACATCACGAGCGGCGAACTCGCCGTCCGAGAACTCCACGAACTCAGGAGTCACGCCGAGTTTGGAGGCGATGCGTTCAGCGATCTGTCCCACGACGTCCTGCGATGCGTCGTAGATAGCGGAGGCCATGGATCGCGTGACCCGGCTTCCTCCGGCGGTTCCGGAGTAGGCGATGCTGCTGGTGTCTCCGGTGGTTATATGGACCTCTGACGGGTCCAATCCCAGCGTCTCGGCCGCAAGCTGTACGAAGCCGGTGCGGGTGGACGAAAGGTCCATCGTTCCCACTATCAGCGCAATCGTTCCGTCCGGGTTGACGATCATCCGGCAGCTTGAAACGCCGATTCCGTTTGGCCACCACCCGATTCCGATGCCCCGCCCGGCGTTTTTGCCCTTGAGCGGCGCGGTGTAGTGCGGGTGTGCTTTGGCTGCCAGCAGCATCTCCTCAATGCCGATGGCGGCGAACTCCATGTCGTTCATGTTCTGATCGCCGGTCTTGCTGATATTGATGAGGCGGAAGTCGATCGGGTCCATGCCGAGTTTCTGCGCCAACTCATCGACGGCGGATTCAGCGGCGTAGGAAGCCACGGTTGCGCCTGGCGCACGGTACGCGGCGACTCGTGGCGTGTTCGTGACCACGTCGTAGCCATCGATACGGGCCGCTTCCGGCTGGTACGGGGCGAACGAGCAGAGGCAACCGATCCCCACCGGCGCACCCGGGAAGGCTCCCGCGCCGTAGACAAATCGGGCCTGTACGGCCTTCATCTTGCCGTCGTTCGTCGCACCGATCTTGACGGTGATCGTGGCAGCAGCGCCCGGACCTGTGGCCGTTAGGACCTCTGTCCTGCTCAGGACGATCTGGACCGGCTTGCCGGAACCCTTCGATAGCATGATGCAAAGCGGTGAGATGCGGGTCTGTGCCTTCGCTCCAAACGCGCCGCCGACCTCGGTTCCTCTGACGAGGATGTTGCCCGACTCCAGCTCGAGGATGTTGGACAACTGGGTACGGTGGTCGAAGATGCCCTGGGTATTCGCCCAGACCTCGATCGTGCCGTCGCTGCGATACCAGGCGGTCTCTGCCTCGGGCTCGATGTAGCCCTGGTGGACGATAGAAGTCTTATAGGTTCGCTCTACGATGTGGTCTGAGGCCGCAAATCCTGCGTCAACGTCGCCTCTTCCCAGTTCCACGTGGAGAGCGACGTTGCTTGGCGCGTCTGCTTCTCCGCCGATCGACTTGGTGAGCATGTCGTCGTGCAACAGGGGCGCACCGGGCGACATCGCTTCTACCGGATCCTGGACTGAAGGCAGAACTTCATAAACAACCTTGATGAGATTTGTCGCCGCTTCTGCGATGTCCGCTGTTCGTGCTGCGACGGCAGCAACCGGGTGGCCCTGGAACAGAACCTTGCCGCGGGCGATCACCAGTTCGGACAGGTATCGGAGCGAGATGTCCACCTCGCCGGTGCCGGCAGATCCGCTGGCCTCGATCGTCGGAAAGTCGGCCCCCGTGACCACGGCCTCAACGCCGGGGAGCGCTTCTGCGGCCGAGGTGTCTATGGATTTGATGTTGGCGTGCGCGTGAGGGCTGCGAAGAACCTTCGCCTGCAGCAGGCCGGGAAGGTCGATATCCGCGCCGAACTCGGCGCTACCGGTGACCTTGGGTAGAGCGTCTACCTTTGCCAGTCTCTCGCCCGATAGGTTGATCTGTTCTGCGGTCCCGACCATGAATCGACCTCGAAATGTGTGTTTTGCGTGTGCTTTTCTGAACGCGCGCCCGAACTGTCTGGGCGGATTTGTGAGCGATGGTAGCAGAGGGTGGTACGTGTGGGTGAGCGGGCGTATGGCGGCGCCGTGATATTCCGGTGCGGGGCCAGGTTCCTCCGATATACCTTTCGGAAGGGAATTGTTCGTGCGCTCATCGTGACACCAGTGAATAAGATGCGCCCAATCCAAGAGCACGCCTGACGATGGGATCGTCGCCGGGTACGGATTGCTGCTTTTGCGTCATCGTCATGATGGCGGCGGAGCGTTCGTTTTCGTTAAAGAGTTACACCGGTCTCTCAGGGTGAGGGATCGATCCCAGACACAGCGATCGTGTGGTCGGTCCGATGCGGAAGGCACGGCCGGGCCGGTGAACAGGAGAATGGGTGTCATGAGTTCGAGATTCTTCAAACGCATATTTGCGCCGGGCCTATTGGGCCTTGCCTTACTTGCAGTTGTGCTGCTGGCAACAATTGGCGGCGGGGATTCCTCCGCAAGGGCCAATAACGGAGACCGCGGGATTGCGCGGGCGATCGAGGCGCAGGAAGCGCAATCAAACGCTTTGTTTGGGATTTCAGGCGTCGTCGGAAACGGCGTCGGCCTGGACGAGGACGGTAACGCCGTTGTTATCGTGCTCACGGATGCCCCAGGAGTTCAAGGCATTCCGGCCAAGCTAGACGGTGTTTCTACATCGGTACGTGTTAGCGGGCAGTTCGCGGCGCTCCCGGGGGTGGCAACGGTGGCGGCGGGAACGGCGGTGGCGGCAAGAACAAGAACAAGGCGCCCAGGATCACGATCGACAGTGTTTCTGCAGTCGGTACTCTGGCGACACTGGCCGCAACTGCTACCGATGTTGAGGATGATGCCTCAGGAACGACACTCAATATCGCCTGGGTATCCAGTATTGACGGAAATCTTGGGACCGGCGCCAATCTCATCGTGACTCTTTTCGACAATGCGGAACACAACATCACGGCGACCGCCACGGACTCTGACGGTAAATCCGCATCTGATAGCGCAAGCCTGACTATCGGTACTTCTCCACCTTCTCCGTTTGACCGCACCGCAAAACACAGGCCGATTCCGATCGGTATCTCCACGGGTCATCCAGATATAACCGCGGGAACGATTGGAGCGCGTGTTACTGACGGAGCGGGCAACGTCTACGCGTTGAGCAACAATCACGTGTACGCAGACGTAAACGCTGCATCCATCGGCGTTGAAGTGTTGCAGCCAGGCTCGATCGACGGAGGGTCCGTACCCGGAGACGTGATCGGCACTCTGGCTGCCTACAAGCCCATCGTGACAAACGGGACGACGCCGAACGCAATGGATGCAGCGATTGCCCTTATCAGCGGAGTCACGCTTGAGGCCGCAACCCCGCCGGATGGCTACGGCACTCCGTCCTCGGCGACGGTGCCAGCTGAAATAGGCATGGGTGTCCAGAAGTATGGGCGAACCACGGGCCAGACTTTTGGAGTCATCGAATTAATTAATGTGAATGTCCAGGTCTGCTACGGCACGATCCGAGGGAGGAATTGCTTTGGCCCTCTCGGGCTCTTCACTGATCAGATTTCGATATCAGATGGCTCGTTTAGCGCAGGTGGAGATTCCGGCTCTCTGATCGTGACGAACGATCCATCGGCAAACCCGGTGGGTCTCCTCTTCGCTGGTAGCAGCAGCAGGACACTCGCCAACCCGATCGCACCGATCCTTGCCGAGTTCGGAGTGACCATAACCGGCACCCCGTAGTCAGTAAATTAGTAACGGCGACAACGTATAGAGAGGGTGGGGTTTATTTCCCACCCTCTCTTACTTTTTAACTATTGAGGTCGAATGAACAGGAAGGCAATGCCTGAGCTCAGCATCAACGATATCGTGACCAAGCGCAGCGCATGGCTGTTGGCGCAGTCGGGCGTGACTGGTTTTGGTGTCGGCGAAAGCGAAGGCGAACCTTGCATCGTTGTGTATGTCGACCCTGAAAAAAGTGGCGACGCCATCCCGGATTTTCTGGACGGTTATCCCGTCAAAACGGTGATCAGTGGTCCGTTTGAAGCGTTGGAGTAGATAGACGGCTGCCCGCGGGGCTCATCGGCGTGCCCTAAACCAGCTCTTCCAGTTTCTTGCTGGCGTCGGTCGCCGTTTCCAGTCCGGGCGGTGTGCCTGCCGAGCGGCCCAGGTTGATCGCTTCCTGGAGTGAGTCTCTGGCCGCAGGGGTGTTGCCGGCCGCAACTTCGAGTTCGGAACGGCTGATCGCCGCTTGCGCGGCCAGTACGATGCCGTTTGCCGTCCGTGATCGTTGGCCCAACTCGATGGCCTCGTCTAGAGCCGCAGCGGCTTCTGTGGGCCGATCTTTGTCGATCAGCAGCACACCCAGATTGTATGAACAGACAGCGGCGATGACCAGGGAGTCTGGAGACCCAGATTCTTTGCCGAGCGTGGCTGCGTCTCGATAGGCGGCTTCCAACTTGGGATCGGACAGATTTGCGAGGCTCGTCGCAAGACCGTAGGCCGCAACTGCGGCGCGCTCAAGGGCCCGCGGCGATCCGGAGGCCGTGCCGAACGCCATCGCCTCACGCCACGCCTCCGCTGCTTCCGCCGGGCGATCGGATCGCACCAGGTGGACGCCGAGGGCCTGCGCCGCCCGGGCCGCCGTCTCCAGCCCCCTGTCGCCGGCCGCTCGCCCGAAATCCACGGCGTCCCGCCAAGCGGTTTCGGCCTCTTCCTGTGTTCCAACCTCTACCAGCAGCGCCGCCAGGTTGTGAGACGCGCGGGCCGCCCAGACAGAGCCACGCTTTGTGTCAGAAGATCGTCCTAGCTCGATCGATCGTCGCCACGAACGGTCTGATTCGCCGTTTTCCCCACCATCGGCATGGAGGACACCAAGATTGTGTGCTGCCCGGGCCGCCCATGCCAGCCCATCGCCGGGTCCTGATTTCTCGCCCAGCGCGATTGCGTCACGACAAGCCGATGCGGCCTCACCGAATCGGCCCGTATAGCGAAGCACCACCCCAAGGCCCGATGCCGCCGCCGCCGCCCATGCGAGCGCCTCTGGATCTTCAATCACGCGGCCCAGTTCCACCGCCTGCCGAAACGCCTTTTCCGCCCCTGAGTCACTGCCACGGCGTCGGAGGTCTTCCGCGCGCTCAAACTCCCGGCGAACGGCTTCGGCGTCTGTCATCGCGTAGGGACCTGATTGTGTCGTGCGAAAGGTGCGGTCATATGCTTCAGATCCATCCCGTCAGGAAGTTCCACCAGGTTACGACGACTCCTGTCGCCGTGTATTTATCGAGCCATTGCGCCCCGTGAAGCGCGTACTCCTGAAACATTTTGAGGGCTAGGAGCACGAGTAGCCAACCAGCGAGCCGATTTCGTGTGAGATCGTAGTTCGGCCACCAGTGCTGCAGCGCCGCCACGAACAGGAACCAGAATTCAAAAAGGTTTGGAAAGGCTATCAGGACGGCCCGGGAAGATGTGATCTCGAACGCCACCATCCCGATGATCCGAAAGCCGAATAGTCCGACGGCGACGTTTCGCTTGACGCCGTCCCATTTGAGCGCCACGTACAGAAACGTGAGCATGTATACGAGGTCAGCCCACTTATCGAACTCCTGGTAGTTGCCGACTCCGCCAAGGTGGATCAGGTTCTTCTGGAACAGGTCTGAGAAGTCCACCAGGATGGCGATAACGGCCCCGGCAAAGGCCCATCGCAAGACGGGCAGTGAGCCTGCTACCCGAACCAGGAAGATGATCAGCGCTTCAAGTGTGAACGCCATGGACGGCGCCCCGGTTGGGGCGTTTATCTCCGGGTTGGAGCGTGATGTGGGAGCGCGGGTACTTCGCGTATCGCTTACAAATCGATGTGCACCTTATTTTGTCATCCGGAGTATAGCCGAGGGATCTTCGCCATTTGAGCGAACTGCCCAGAAGGGGCCGACTGTGCCGGATCCAGAACCGCACTCACCCAGGCTGTCTTCCATCTGAAGAGGGGGCAACCGTCCATGACAGCTATACAGACCTCAGCCGCTTCTGCCACCTCACGATACCCAGGACGATCAGTGCCAGGATCCAGACCGGGCTCAGCGCTACGGCCCAGATCAGTCCCTGGACTCCGTAGACGCCGACCGCCGAGAGGGCCTGGATGCCGTTCTTGAAAGTTGATCCGACGTTCCAGTCTGCGATCACCCAGCCCTCAGCCTCCCTGACCCTTACGGTCAACGAGCTGCGGCCTTCAATCTCTCCAACGTCCGCAACTCCGGAGATCACGAGGGTTGTGGTGTAAGGGATGGGGCGGTTGTTAACGTAGGTGTGAACGGCCTCGGCCACCGTCACGCCCTCTTCCAGCACTCCTTCGACCGGGTTTGATCCGTCACCGAAATCCCAGCGGTACGTGAGTTCGCCCACACCGACCGGCCTTGTAAACGTTCCGGCGAAACCGATGGCCTCTCCGGCTTCCACGTTGATCGATTCTCCCGCGAATACGTCCAATACCGGGATCTCGCTGACGGTGGCGATCAGGGCGTCTTCACCCTCAGAAATCCCGGCGTCTCCAATGTCAGTGATTTTTACGGATACGACAAATGGCGAGTGCTCCTCCGAGCGGTAGACGTGGGTAACGGCGGAAGTGATCCGTTGACCTTCAATCACGGTCGCGGCCGTTCGGCGAACGACAACCAGGCCTGTGCCGTCACCGAAATCCCATTCGATCTCAAATTCATCTGTCCCCTCAGGCGGCTCGAAGGTCGCAGTGAAAGAGACCGGCTCGCCGACCGCCACCGCAAGGTCGCTTCCGGCGTTTACCTGCATCTCGATCGGTTCGGCGTTGAGGAAGATGTTGACCAGCGAGAAGGCTGAAGTCTGAGCGAGCAGGTTCAGCCGGCCCTGCATGCTTTCGAGGTCTTCACGGATACGAGCGAGCTCGGTCGCCACTTTGAGTGTTTCTTCGATGGTTCGGGCAGAATCGAGAAGCGTGATCAGGGCGTCTTCGCTGGCCGTCTGGCTGCGAATCCGTGCTTGAAGGTCGGTGTACTCGTCCGTGACATCCTGAGAGGTCGAGCTTTCGGACTCCACTTCGACGGTAAGTGAGCGTACTTCGTCGAGCGTGGTGTCGAGGCCTTCTGTCAGGACTCTGAATGAAATAAAAGCGGTGTGGTTGCCGTTACGAGTTGATGCGACTACCCATCCGCCGGACGAGGTGGCGAGTTCCGCGATCTCGTCGATGGCCCGGCTGACGTCCTGTACGACGAGAGTCATGTCGACGGTACGGACGATGATCCGGTCAAGCGCGGCGATGGCCTGCACCTGCACCTCAAGGCTGTTTGAGACCGTGCCGGCGACATCCCCGGGAGAACCGGGAAAGCCGGGCAGGCCGACGGCGCCCGGTTGGCCAGCTGGGCCGGGTTCAACCAACGCATCTCCCGACGATGAGGAATCGAACAGCGCATCGGACGCTGGCCTTGAGTCCGGAGCTGATGCGGCTGCCGGAGCGGCTGTCGCGGCGGCGCCCCTGGATGTGGGGGCTCCAGAGGTACCTGAGCGCAATGAGAAGTACCGGAAGTACGAGCCCAACCGAACGTAAGTGCGCCATGATCGTTACCTCATCCCTACTGACCGTCAATTGATAAGTGTGCCTGTTGTGTGAGCGGAGCGCGGGCGACATTGACCACCCGCCATTTGTGGGCGCTGTTGTTAAAGACGCCATATGGCTGATAAAAGTTCCCTCCACATGCAGCGTGTCACGTGCAATATCAGAAAGCGGAGTTACAATCCGGCGACGCCCGAGACGTAGCGCGACCGAAACCAATGGGCGTCAGATATCGATCACTCGAAACTACGGAGATCACAGAACGTATGAAGTACCGACGTCTTGGCAGCTCAGGGCTGCTCGTGTCCAGCATCGGCCTCGGGACAAACAACTTCGGCGAGATGCTCGGCCGAATGGATTACGAGTCGGCTAAGGCGGCGTTGGACGCCTGTCGCGATCACGGCATCAACTTCATCGACACCGCCGATTCGTACTCCGGCGGCATCTCTGAGGAATTCATAGGCAGGGCCGTGAAGGACTACCGGCAGGACGTCATCATCGGCACTAAGGCCGGGATGCCGTGGGCCGGAAAGACAAATCGGGAAGGGTTGTCCGCAGCTCATCTGAAGTACTCGGTGGACCAGAGTCTCAGGAACCTCCAGACCGACTACATAGATCTGTACCAGGTGCACATAGTTGATCCGCTTACGCCGATCGAGGAGACGCTGCGGGCGCTCGACGACATCGTGACCGCCGGCAAGGTGCGCTACATCGGCTGCTCAAATTTCATGGCGTGGGAGATGGTGGAAGCAATCCATGTGTCACGCCGCTACGGCTGGCCAGAGTTCGTCAGCAACCAGCCCGAATATTCGATGCTGAAGCGTGACGCCGAGACGGAGTTGATCCACTCAAGCGCGAAGTACTCGACCGGCATCCTGCCCTACTTCCCTCTTGCCTCGGGCTTCCTGACCGGAAAATACAAGCGCGGCGCTGACCTGCCGGTGGGCACGCGGCTCGCCACCACGCAGCGAATGGCCGATGCGCAACTGACGGACGCCAACTTTGACGTGCTTGAAGCGTTGCAATCGTTCGCCGGTGAGTACGGTCACACGATGGTGGAGCTTGCGTTTGCCTGGTTACTCGGCCACCCGGAGGTATCTTCCGTGATCGCGGGGGCGACTCGTGTCGAGCAGATCGAACAGAATGCTGCGGCGAGCGAGTGGGATCTTACGGCCGAGGAGATGACGGAGCTGGATGCGATTCTGCCGGGTACGCCGGGACCGGGAGTCGGCAACCTCCCACGAAGGCGCGGAATTTAGCCTGTCGGCTCTGACCACGTCTTCGCTGCCTAGTAATTTTGGAGTAACAGGTGCCTGAAGGTCGACACATTCTCGCGATCGACCAGGGCACGACCAGCACGCGTGCCATCGTATTCAACGATGAGGCGCGGCCCGTTGGTTCGGCGCAGGTGGAGCTTGAGCAGCACTTCCCGCAACCGGGCTGGGTGGAGCATGACGCGTCCGAGATCTACAGGGGCGCTGTGAGCGTCGCCCAGCGCGCCGTTGAGAAATCTGGCCTTGGCATGGATGATATTGTGGCGATCGGCGTCACCAACCAGCGCGAAACGGTCGTGGTATGGGACCGATTTACCGGCGAACCCGTGTCGAACGCGATCGTGTGGCAATGCCGGCGTACAACGGACGCCTGCGCTGAACTTATTCGTGCCGGGCACTCGGCCGAGATACGTGATCGGACGGGCCTGGTGGTGGATCCGTACTTCTCCGCCACAAAACTTCGGTGGCTGCTTGACCGCATCCCGAATGGTCAGCGCAGGGCGGAGGACGGAGAACTGTGTTTCGGCACGGTCGATTCGTGGTTGGTGTATCGGCTCAGCGGTTTGCGGAGCCACGTTACGGACGTTACCAACGCATCCAGAACGATGCTCCTGAACATCCACGACCTTGAGTGGGATCCGGCCATGCTGGAGTTGTTCAACGTACCGGAAGCGATTCTCCCGGAGGTACACCCTTCCGCCGGAGATTTCGCGATCACGGACGGTGCGGAGTTAGGCGGCGAGATTCCGATTACAGGGGTCGCCGGGGATCAGCACGCAGCACTTTTCGGGCAGGCTTGCTTTAAGAATGGGATGACCAAGTGCACTTATGGAACGGGCGCCTTTGTGCTGACGAATGCCGGGGGTAAAGCGCCATCGCCTGAGCCCGGAATACTGGCGACCGTCGGCTGGCAGGTTGGCTCCAAACGGACGTATGCCAGTGAGGGCGGTGTTTTCGTTACGGGAGCAGCCGTGCAGTGGTTAAGGGATGGGTTGGGAATCATAGATTCGGTATCCGAGACGGACGAAATGGCGGAGATAGTGGGCGATAACGACGGCGTGTATATGGTCCCTGCGTTCGTCGGGCTAGGGGCGCCCAGATGGGATCCGGATGCGCGGGGCACGATAACCGGGTTGACCCGCGGTTCGTCCCGTGAGCACCTGGCGCGTGCGGCGCTGGAGGCGACGGCCTATCAGGTGAGGGACGTCATACAGGCGATGTCCCCGTCTGGCCGGACTTCTTCTACCCCGCTCCGTGCAGATGGCGGGCAGACGGGGAATCGATTTTTGATGCAGTTCCAGGCGGACATCCTGGATAGGCCCGTTGAGGTATCTGAGATCGTGGAAACCACAGCGCTCGGGGCGGCATTTCTGGCCGGGCGTGGGATCGGACTGTGGCGGAGCGACGGCGAGCTCACACGTCTCTGGCGAGCCGGGGCGCGTTACGATCCGGCCATGTCGGAGGGACAGCGGGCGCGCCTCATTGCGGGCTGGTATGACGCTGTAGAGCGTACAGCGAGCGTCGTCGGGTAACGATCTCGGCGCTCTTAACGAGTCTGGTACAACTCAGGCGGCCGCAACATCCTCAACGGATTTTTCTTCTTCAACGCGGGTGACCGATGCCGTTTCGCCGACGGTATCTTCAGCCGTCGTTGTGTACGACGTTGGCACGGTGCACCTCGCCGCCGGCCTGGCGATTGCACAGGAGCTTGGATTGAAGGTCACCGATGGTGGTGGTGGTGAGTTGGACTGGGGCACGAAAGATCCGTGGCCGGTGATGATCGCCGCATGGGCAGATGCCCACGACGGTTTGCTGGAGTTGATGCGATGACTTCCCGGCGGTCTCCCGACACCTCTGCCTCCGGATATTTAATATCGACGGAAACTTGAGCAACAACCCAATCGATAACCCTGCTGCCAGAAGGAGATAACACATGAGCACGGAAAATCCACAGAAACTATTGATGCTGGACGAGGACTGGGATCGAGCGGTTGCCGTGGCCGCTCACCCAGATGATCTCGAGTACGGTGCTGCCTCGGCGATTGCGCGCTGGACGGCGCAGGGCAAGGAGATCACTTACCTTCTGCTGACACGTGGGGAGGCTGGAATCGATGGCATACACCCGCGTGACGCGGGGCCTCTGCGAGAGGCGGAAGAGGTTGCCGGGGCTGCACAGGTCGGCGTGACGACAGTCGATTTTTTGGACTACACGGACGGCGTCATTGAGTACGGCATGGACCTCCGACGCGACATCACCCGGGCGTTCAGGAAGTACAAGCCGGACATCGTGATTAGCGGGAATCATCGACTGCTGTTCCCGAGCGGGAAGCTGAATATGGCGGATCACCGCTGGGCCGGACTCGGGGTGCTGGATGCGGCACGTGACGCCGGTAATCGCTGGATATTTCCTGAGCTTCTGAAAGAGGGTTACGAACCCTGGGACGGTATCCGCTCGGTCCTGACCGGCGGGTCCGGCAGCCCGACGCACGGGGTGGATGTAACGGACTCGCTTTCGCGCGGTATCGCTTCGCTAAAGGAGCACAAGAGGTACATCGAAGGTTTGTCGTTTGATTTCGACCCCGAGGAGTTCCTGACCTGGAGCGCGGCAGCGGCCGGGGAGCGGCTCGGCGTGGATTCCGGCGTCATGTTTGAGGTGATCGGTATCTAACCCGCGTGCGGGTGTATGTTTGAACTCATGCCAGCAGGGTGATTTTTGATGCACCGCCATCTCCCGTGATCACCAGTCAGCGCGGATACGCCTCTAACTAGGCAACCTGCTACCAAACGAAGGAGCCGATGGCTCCTTGACCGTCTTATGTGCGGGGCATAATCTCGTGCGGCTACTGATAACACTTGAAACATGTGGCAGCTAAGACTGCCAGAGGAATTCCATGGGACACATCGTTAATCACGTCCACCTGAAGTCTGAAGACCCCGGGAAGACCGCCGACTGGTTTGTGAAAGCGTTCGGTCTCGAGATTCGCTCGGATGACGTGCGGGAAGCCGGGGGCGACCGATTCCTGCGCTGCTACGACGGCAACGGATTCAACATCAACATTTCCGGCCAGCGCGACAAGCTTGGCGAAAAGCTGGATGCGGCTAGCGCCGAGCCACGCTTCGGCCTGGAACACTTCGGATTCGATGTCGACGACATGGACTCCGAGCTTGAGCGCCTTACCGGACTCGGCGCCGAGTTGAAGGAAGGCCCGATCGACGCAGGCGGCGGTTTGAAGATCGCTTTTATCTCGGTCCCCGGCCCGATTCGGATCGAGCTTATTCAGCGGCCTTAGCAGGCAACTGAACAAAAAAAGACGCCCGGGCCGCTGTGTCCGGGCGTCTTTGTTCACACGACATTCCGGAGGCACGCGTTGGCGTTCGAGATCAACCACATCCACCTGAAAGCGCCCGACCCTCGTCGCACCGCTGAGTGGTATGTAGAAGCGTTCGGGTTCGAGATCCTCAGCGATACCGTCCGCTCTTTTGGCGACCGTCGTCTGAACTGCCAATCCCCGGGCGGGCTGATCGTGAACATTTCGAGTGCCCGAGATGGCGAGGAGATGGCGGACGGGGATGCGGGGTCGCACTGGGGGCTGGAGCATTTCGGCGTGAATTCGGATGATCTACAGGCGGACATCGAGCGGCTGGCGGCGCTTGGCGCGCCGCTTCTTGAGGGACCGATCGATGTGCCAGGCGGCAACCTCATAGCGTTTGTGCAAGGCCCAGACGATGTCAGAATTGAAGTGGTTCAACAGCGGTAACAACCCGCTACTGCAGGAGCACCAATGCCATCGGACAGGCTCAACATAGCGCTGGTTGGAGCGGCCGGACTGGTCGCTGCGCCGGCACATCTGAACGCCATCCCAACAATCGAGCGGATGAATCTCGCTGCCGTTTGTGACCTGGACGCCGATGCCGTGCAGTTGCTGGCCGATGAGCGCGGAGTCGACAAGGCCTATTCAAGCTACGAGGAACTGTTGGCGGATCCAGACATCGACGCCGTGGATCTGGCCACGCCGCCCTTTGTGCATGCAGAGATGGCTATCGCAGCGGCCCGTGCGGGCAAGCACGTGTACGTAGAGAAGCCGATGGCACGCAGTCTTGGCGAGGCGCGCTCTATGGTGCGTGCGGCGGCCGACGCGGGCGTCCAACTCATGGTGGGCGAGAGTTACGCCTTCCATGGGCCGCATCTCATCGCTAGGAACCTGATCGAGGGCGACGCCATCGGCGAAGTGTTACAGGTTCGCCAGTTCAAAGCGCCGTGGGTGTTCAACGAGGCGGAAAACGAGCGTCTTGGCGGGCAGGGTCATCACATCACATGGCGCTATGATCCGGCACTCTCGGGCGGTGGCGATTTCCCCTGGATGATGGACCATGGGCCGCACTTTTTCGCGACCGCCCGACTGTTCAACGGCATGACGGGTATCGAACGCGTAAACGCGCTGCCTCGGCCACATGGGGAGGGGCGTGAAGCGCATCTTCGGGGCGTCACGGTGGTCACGTGGATGTACGAGGGCGGTGGGGCAGATGGGTTGTGGATGCAGGCGGACAATGAGCCGGGAGGAGCGCGCTATGTCGGTTTTCGTACCGAGATCGTTGGTACCCGTGGCAGTATCCTTGTCTTTGGCGAGGGCGGTGGATCAGCGCCGGGATTTCCGCAGGTTCCGCCGATCACGCTGTACGCAAACGGGACTGAGACGCACTTCGATCCGCAAGAAGGCGATGACCGGTCCTGGACGTCGAATAACTCTTATTACGACCGCGCCCACGGCAACGCCCTCCGTAATTTCGCATGCACAGTGCTGGATGGCATGCCGCCGCGCTATACACCGGAAGACGGGTTGGCTGACCTGACGGCCACGCTCGCCACAATCAAGAGTGCCATCGACGGGACGCCGATCGCACTGGCGGACGTGCCGGAAGACTGGACGGCGTACGGTGCGGGCTGAAGCTTATGTACCCGCGATGCTACGATCCGCGCATGCGACACGCTGAGTTCAATGATCCAAGGCTCGTAGCCGTTTATGACGCCGAATGTCCCTGGTCACGCGAGGATGACTTCTTTCTCTCCGTGGTGAACGAGACTCCCGCGGCCCGTGTGCTCGATCTGGGTTGTGGCACTGGCCGTCTTGCGCTCGGTATTTCCGCAGCCGGCAACTCTGTCACCGGGGTTGATCCCGCCGAAGCTTCGGTAGCAGCTGCCCGGGTGAAACCGGGAGCGGATCATGTGACCTGGATCGTGGGAACGTCGCCTTACCTTCCAGACGCCTAATTTGATGTCGCGGTCATGACAAGCCACGTGGCTCAATTCTTCGTTCAGGACGAAGAATGGGAGCGCACCCTCGCCGACCATAAGCGAGCCCTTGTTTCGGGAGGCAGACTCGTATTCGACACGCGCGATCCACAAGATCGCGGGTGGGAGAAATGGAACCCGGAGGACTCCTTCCGTTGGATAACCATGTCGGACGGTCGAGTTGTTGAAGCCTGGACGGAGGTGACAGACATCCGGGATGGCGCTGTGAGCTTCGCTATCCACTACGAATTCCCTTACGGGAAGGCGCTCTTGAGTACCGCCACTCTACGTTTCAGGCCGGAGGACCACGTGCGGGCTTTCTTGAAGCATGCAGGATTTGTCGTTGAGCAGATTTACGGTGGTTGGAATCGCGAAAATGTTGGGGCGGGAGACGGAGAGTTGCTCGTCATCGCCCGAGCGTAAGTCTCAGGCGAGGCTGGATTGCTAAACATTCGGTGGGCAGGAGAGTGGCGACCGCCTGGCCCACCATTGAAGAAAACCGGAGCTGCCTAATATCAGATACCCTCACGACGGCGTTCGACACGATTTGCCCTGGCCGGATGTATTTGAGGAGACCGTTTTGAAGATCACCGACGTCGATGTCATCTCGTTCCGAATGCCCACGAATAGTCAGGGCACGAAGTGGGGTTACGGAGAGGTCGCTGCAGAACACGACGGTGTGCAGTCGATTACCCGCATCTCGACGGACAGCGGCGCGATTGGCTACTCGACCGGCGGCGTGCACTCTTATTTTTATGGCGCGACTTCGGCCGAGGTGAAGTCGGTCATCAAGCCGATGCTTGTCGGTCAGGATCCGTGGGACCGGGAACTGCTCTGGAACTGGATGGCGCAGCATCGCGGTATCTCCGAGGGATTGCTCGGCAACATCGATTCTGCGTTATGGGACCTGGCCGGCCGTGTCGCCGGAGTTTCCGTGGCGAAGTTACTGGGTCGTGCGCGCACAAAGGTGAAGGCGTACGGCAGTACCGCGCCGAACCTTGGTGGCCCGGATGTGTACGCCGATCTTGCACTGGCATGTAAAGCGCGTGGCTATCAGGCGTTCAAGGTCCACGCTTACATCTTCATGGACCCGAAAACGATGACGCCAACCCCCGGAAAGCCTGCCTCGCCGCGTGAGGATGTCGAGATATGCGAGGCGGTGCGGGACGCCGTTGGCCCGGACATGACGCTGATGCATGATCCCTGGGGCGTCTACTCGTACCAGGAGGCGGTGTACGTGGGCCGAGAGTTAGAACGGCTCGGATTTTACTTTTACGAGCACCCGATGGACGAGCGCCGGGCGGAGCCGTATCGCCGCCTGTGCCAGGAGCTGGATATCCCGGTGTGCTCGCCGGAGCTGACGGACGGGATGCACTACAGCCGGGCGGAGTGGCTGATTCAGAAGGCATCGGACATCGGACGCATCGACGTCAACTTTGGCGGCATTACGGCCTGTAAGAAGGCCGTCGATATGTACGAGTCGTTCGGAGTGCCGTGTGAGATGCATGTCGGAGGGCACGGAAACGCGGCAATTCTCGGGGCCACGACCGAGGAGACGTGTGAATTCTTTGAGCGGGGGCTACTCTACCCGGGTGTGGATTATGACGTGCCGCCCCTGTACCTGAACAAGCCATGTGACCCGATGGACGAGCAGGGTTCCGTGCATCTTCCGGACGGCCCCGGGCTGGGCTTCGATTTCAACTGGGACTACATCAACGACAATCGCCTCAGCGGGACCAATGGCCCAGGATTGGACGATGGTGGTGATGGACGACAGGTTCTCCCTTAGGACACCGTATGAAAATCATCGATACGCACCACCACCTGTGGGACCTCGAGAACAACCGCTACCCGTGGCTTCAGACGCCGATCGACCACTTCGCGGGCGGCTACTCGAAAATTCGCCGGACCTACCTGATCAAGGACTTGATAGCCGATGCGTCTCCCGGACCGCATGAGTTGGTGAAGTCGGTACATGTGCAGGCTGAATGGGATCACGATAGCGACCCTGTTGGCGAGACGGCGTGGTTGCAAGCCGTGGCGGATTCACCGGAATCCAACGGGTTGGTTTCGGCGATCATAGGGAGCGCAGATTTCTTCTCACCCGAAGTCGAGGACGTGTTGCAACGACACGCGGCGCACGCCAATTTCCGGGGCATTCGCCAGATGCTGAACCACTCTCAGGACAATCCCGGATTGAACTTTATCGACCGCGGTGACGCGATGGACGATCCCGCTTGGCGAGACGGTTATCGACTACTGGCAAAGTTCGGGGCGTCGTTCGATCTGCAGGTGTGGCCATGGCAGCTTGAGATGGCGGCCCGGCTTGCCCTGGATGTTCCCGAGGTACCGGTGATCCTGAATCACACCGGGATGCCGTACGCGAATAACGCTGCGAGCAAGCGTCAGTGGGACGCCGGGATGCGGGCGCTTGCTGCTGCGGGCAACGTGTCGGTCAAGATTTCGGCACTAGGGATGGCGACGCCGGGCTGGACGGTAGAGGACATTCGTCCTTATGTGGAGAGGACGATCGAGATATTTGGCGTGGACCGATGCATGTTCGCCTCAAACTTCCCGGTGGACAGCCTGACGAGCGACTACACGGCCATATGGTCGGCCTTCGATGAGATCACGAGCGGTATGTCGGACGGGGATCGCAGGAAGCTGTTCCACAATAACGCGGTGCGCTTTTACCGGCTATAGCTAGTTGCGCGACCGGGTGGAGTTCCGCTGAGGCGGCGCTGGTGTCCATGACGATCGTAGGGGTCGATTGGTATCGACCCGACGGCGGATAGTGATTCGCCCCTACGGTGTTATTCCGGAGCGGCTGCGCTGCGCCCATAGTTCATCTTGTCACTCTGAGCCCGAGGCGAAGATTCTCCGGGGTTTCTCTACGTCGCCTTCGATACGACGGAACCTCATGGCATCCGCGCCTGCGCAGGCGTATCTTGGCCTCCGCGACAGAACTCCGGACGCAACTCACACCAGATCAGGAGGCCGTATGGCGGGCGAAGAGAACCTCAAGGAACGCATCAGGCGCGGCGAAACCACCATCGGCGTGCAGGTTCCGTACAACGCGACGAAGTCCCAGATTGAAGATATCTGGGGCAAGGATGATGTCTACAACTACATCTCGGTCGATAGCCAGCACAACCCGTTGAACGAGACCGACCTCGTCGCCGTTTGCCAGGCCGCGCAGGACCTCAGCATCCCGGTCCACTTCCGAATCAAACACACGAACTACACATGGCAGATCGGAAACTGGCTGGACCTCGGCCCGAGCATCATCGAGGTGCCTCAGACCGAGACCGAAACGACGGCGCAGGAAGCCGTCGACTATTTCTATTACCGCCAGTTCGGAAAGCGAAGCGCCGGTGGCGCACCGCGTGCCGGGCTTGCCGAGAACAATGGCCGGCTGGAGTATGCCGAGTTCTGGAACAACTACGGCGTGCTGATGCTGCAGGTGGAGTCTATCCAGGCGATCTGCAACATCCCACGGCTGATCCGTCGTGGAGTTGACCTCATCTCATGGGGTCCGGCCGACCTGACGTTCGACCGTGAGGCCAACCCCAACCACCCGTTGTCGGTGTCCGACGACGCCTGTGTGGAGTACGCCGTTAAGGCGCTTGAAGGCACGGACACGAAGCTCATGATCCGTAACTACGACTGGAAATTGCGGGACAAGTACATCGGGATGGGCGCGACCGTTCTTCTCGAAAGTCCGAAGCCTTAAGCGCGAAATTCAAAGTATGAACTCCTGGTCCGATCGCAATGCGGGGCTCGATCGCGAACGCTCGGGCCGGAAGATCGCCGCACTCTGGGACGCCGACCCTGGCTCAGTCCAACTGGTGAACGATCGGATCAACATCGTCTACCGATTTGAGGTCGGTGGGCGTGTCATGTTCCTGAAGGTCTGTGCCGCGACCAATCGATCGATGCTGGAGCAACGGGCCGCGGCGGAGTATTTACAGCATCTGGCCAGCAACGGCGCACAAGTTTGCGCACCGGTGTTGTCCCGGAATGGGAGGCTGATAGAGCAATACCGGTGGGATGACGATGTTTTTCTGGCGTGGGTGACCGATGAGGCGCCCGGCCGGGTGATCTCGCTGGATTCGCCGTCCATTAAGGAGTTCCGGGCCTGGGGCGTCGCTTTAGGCAAGATTCACCGCGCCGCAGAGTCTTATCGGCCATCTGATGAGCTTACGTATCTGACCTGGAAAGACCTGTGGCAGCAGACGCATGACGGTACGGACCGGGACGATAGCGAGCCGGTCTGGGACGAGTACGAGCAGCTCACGCCCTGGCTGGCTTCATTGCCGGAGACCACGGACGTATACGGGCTGACGCATACGGACATCCGGACGGAAAACGCGATGTGGGACGAAGAACGGGTCCGGATCATTGACTTCGACGAGCCTGTTTATCACTGGTACGCATCCGACGTGATGCGGCCATTTCTGGAGTTCGCGTATCTGCCAGCCGAACAGTTCGATCCCCTCTTTGACGCGTTTCTGGCTGGATATCGTGAGGTCCGGGAATTCTCCGATAGGTGGGTTGAAGAACTACCGCGCTTCGCCCGGATGAAGAACCTCGGGTTTTACTGGTGGGACAGTGTGAACAGTTCGGCCGACCGTCCCGACTTTGATGAGTGGATTGCGGGCATCAGAGCCCGGATTGGTGCGACTCAGTTGCGGTTGGGGCCGCGTAATAAGATTAGTTAAACGTCAATGCCCTGAGGCTCTCGAAGGGTCGGGTTGCGCGGGAACGCGTCACGCCTAAGGGATTTCTCCCTCACCCCTGATGCATCGGGCCTCTCCCGCTGGGAGAGGGGACTTCGATCCGCCCGTTACGCGATGACCTTGAATTCGTATGACGTAGTGTTTGTTTCGCCGCGCTCGAATCGGTCCATCTTGAGCGCCGTGATGTCGACTGTTTTCGCAGAGCCATCAAGCATCAGCTCGGCCATCACGGTTCCGACCGCGGGAGCGAGTTTGAAGCCGTGGCCGCTGAAGCCTGTGCAGATGTATAGGCCGTCGATGCCGTCCACCTTGTCGATCACCGGGTGGAGATCAGGCGTTGACGTGTACAGCCCGGCGTACCCCGTGAAATACTCGGCACCGGCGATCCCGGGTAGCCGTTTCGTCAGCCGGAGCCACACGTCCTCCAGGTAGTCCATGCTCGGCCGCGGGTTGTACGTGTCCGGGTTCGCGTTCTCCTCCCGGTTGCCGTTGCCTACCAGCGTCAGATCGGCGCCTTCCGGCCGGAAATAGGTCATGTTGCCCATGTCTGCGCCGCCCGGGTGGAACGGCAGCTCTTCCAGATTTCGCTTGAGCAGGAACACCTCGTGCCGGGTGGCCTCCAGCGGCAGGTCGATGCCAATTCCGGCCATGAACGTCTTCGACCACGGACCCGTAGCCACGACCGCGGTAGCGGTGATGTACCGCTCTCCAGCGGTGGTCACAGCGACCACGCGATCGTTCTCTATCTCCACCGAGGTCGCAGGCGTCTCAAGCAGCACCTTTGCGCCTAATTCACGGGCGCGCGTTGCGTAGGCCATTCCGGTGCCTGAGGGATCGGCGTGGCCGGAGCGAGGTTCCCATGCGAAGACCTCGTCGTCGTACTGCGCGAACGCCGGAGCGAGCTCGTGGGCGTCTTCGCGCGATACGATCTGTGTGTCGATGCCGAGGTCCTGTTGTAGTGCGATATTGTGGCGCAGTCCGTCGACGGCGTCTCCGGGCACGAACACCATGTAACCCGTTTTCACGAAACCGACGTCGCCGCCAATGACCTCATCAAAGTTCTCGTAGGTCTTCAGGGACTCCCATGCGAGGGCGGCGTTCACCTCGGTCGAGTAGTGCATCCGGATGGCCCCGGACGAGCGTCCTGTCGATCCCGCGCCAAGCGTGGTGCGCTCCAAAAGTACGGGGTTCTGGACGCCGCGCGAGACCAGGTTGTACAGGATGCTCGTGCCCATGACACCGCCACCGATTACGACGACGTCCGTTGTGATGGTCAAGGTTGCGCTGGCTCCGTTCGGCCGTGGATTCCCGGCATTCTCTGGATGTGTGATCGGCGAAACGTATCACCACACCGAGGCAACGTCGAGGCGTCTTCTCTCACGCTACTCGACGGCTAGCAGCTCCCTCAGGCGTACTTCGGTACCTGGGCTGAAGGTTGCGATGGCGAACCAGAATTCCTGGCCGTGGACGAGGGGCTCCAGCTGGGCACCGGCAAGCTCACCTGCGGAAGCGTTCCCGAACTTGTCCCATGTCGCCCCGGTTTCGGTGTCGGTGATCGTCCCGGCTTCGTCCACCGAAAAGTTCAGGGTCAGCCCGTTGACCTTCCGGGAGAACACGGTCGTCGAACCGCTGTTCTGATAGTTCTGGCCGCGTGTACTGGTCCGGAATGCCGACTCCGTGCCGTCGTCGTAGAAGATCACAATTTCCTGATCGCCGACCTGATCGTTTACGACCGGCTCAACGGCGAGAGCCCTGAATGGATAAGCGACGGACTCGCCATCGAAATCCAGAGCCGCAACGCGGTCAATCGGCTGGAGCCCGCTGTCGAACGACCCTGTGAAGAAGAGCGGGAGGGACCCGGCCACGTCGTACCCGGAGTACGGCGGTTCGTCATAAGTCCGGTTGTGCGTAATCTCCATCCCGGAGATCGGATGTAACGTGCCAGGCGTCGGTCTCAGGAGCACCTTGCCGTCTGGATACTGATCGGCGAATTCCTTCCAACCGACGATGGAGGAGGGGAGGAAAGTCAGTCTTGTCCCGGCGAGCTTGCCGATTAACCCCTCGCCGGTGATCTGCTGCCACCAGGTCTCGGTAAGCCGGTCATACATCACAAGGTCGGCGTTGGCGATCCAACCGGTGGTGCCGAAGTCGAGCAGCTGTCCCTCGTGCATTCCGGAGAAGGCGATGGAGCCGTTGCAGAGTGGGCAGAACGTCACTGTGACGGGCTCGCCCCCGATTGTGTCATTGACGATTTCGTGCCACATGAGGATTGAGAGCGGGAACGCCCGAGCGTCGCCGTTGATGTTGATCTGTATCACGGGTTCTTCCGGCCGGAGATAGTCCGGGGCAGAACTGGCGATCGCGTATTCGGGCGTGTCGATGGACGGGATGCCGTCTTTGCCGAGAACCGAAGGCTTTGTGAACAGACCGACCTTTAGGCCCGGGACGAATGAGGTGATATCGAAGTTCCATCCGTCGTCGACGCGTCCCTGGAGCCAGCCGTTCCTGATCTGCTCGGCGATCGTGCCTTCCGGGTCGGGTGATTCTGGCGCCTGTGTAGCCGCGGGGACGGCTGACGGCGTGAGGATTTGGGAGGTCACTGCGACGGCATCCTCCGCGCCGCTCGAACTACAGGCAATCGTTATGGAGGCGCCGATCCCCGCTGCGGCGTAGAGCGAGACACGAGTCCCGCTAAACGTCAGCATCGCGCATCGCTGGGTCCTCCATATTCCATCATCCCGGCGAGACGATTTCGGTCAATCCGAAAGTCAGGGAGTCGGTTGTCGCTCGGATTTCGGTATCTGGTTTGAATGCCGCCCATGCGAACCAGAAGTGGGCGGCATGAACCACCGGTTCGAGCTGAGTTCCCGCCAGTTCACCTTCAAGCGCAGCGCCGAATTTATTCCAGGTGGTCCCGGTCTCGCGATCCGTGATCACGCCATCAACCAGATCAAAGATCAACTCTTTGCCATCCACCGTCCGTTCAAACAGGGTTGTTGAGCCGGATTTGGAGAAGTTACCGCTCCTTAATGTAAACGCCGATTCAGTGCCGTTGTCGAAGAACACTGTGACCGGCGTTTCGCCGACAACGTCGTTAATTACAGGCTGCTCCGTGAGGAAGGAGTACGGGTATGCGACATCGAGTTCGCCCATCGTCACGCTTGCGACTCGTTCCATCGGAAGCAGCCTTCCGTCGAGGGGTCCGGCGAAAAGAAACGGCGAGCTGTCGATGCTGTCATATCCGGCGTACGGCGGCCGGTCGTAGTTGCGTGACAACGGCCGTCCAGTAACGGAATGGCGTTCCGTGTCTGACGGCCGTAGCAGAATCTGTCCGTCCGGGAACGTAGTGCTGAAGTCGGTCCATGAAGTGATCGAGACGGGTAGAAAATCAAGCTGCACCGCGGCGTGAGTACCGATCAGGCCCGTACCGGTAATCTGCTGCCAGAGTGTTTCAGTCTGACGGTCGTACATGATCAGATCACTGTTCTGGAGGAACCCGGACACACCGAACTCCAACACCGTGCCGTCTGGCAGGGTTCGCGGGAACACCAGCGAAGTGTTGCAGAGCGGGCAGAAGGTGACCGTCACCGGCTCGCCGCCAACGACATCGTTCACGATCTCGTGCTGGGTCATGATCGACAACTGGTAGCCGCGCACATCGCCGTTCACGTTCAGGACGATGACGGGCTCCTCAGGACGCATGTAATCCGGCGCGTCCGAAACAGGAGCAAAACGGGGAGCGTCTATCGAACCGATCCCGTCACGTGGGACCCCGCCGGAGCTGATGTTTCGGACGTGCAGGTCAACGGCAAAGCGTGTGAAATCGGTCTGCCAGCCCTGTCCTATGAGGGCGCTAGCAAGGGCACGCTCGTTCGGCCCGATTTCCGCGAGCAGACCATCTTCGGTTAGGGCTGGTTCCGTTGCCGGCGTCGCTGTTGCCGAGAAGCCCGGGTCGGGTGAAATGGCTGTTGCCGTTGGGTTTGGCGAGATCGTTTGTGCTGGCTGAGCATCCTCGGAGTTCGCTCCGCAGGCGACCGCCACCACCGCCACCAGCGCTACTGCTCCCAGTAGTGTCTTTCGGTGCCTCAAAACACTGCTCAACGTAAACGAGGTTGTGATCGTCAAATATTCGTCCGTATCGGTCTATCTTGCTCGTTATGGAGCCACGTGGCCCACGATTACAAAGTTTGATGCAGGCCGGTGCAGATGAGCGTGGGGATGAATCCGGCAATTTCTCGGGCAGTTCGGCGTTTTACCGGGTGAAGACGTTCTCTTTTTCGAACTCCAGGATCCGTTTTTTGGTATCAAGGCCACCGGCGAATCCGACAAGGTGACCGCTAGCGCCTACGACGCGATGGCAGGGTAGGATGATCGAGATCGGATTTCGACCGTTTGCGGCGCCGACTGCGCGGGCGGCCTTCGGCCTTCCAAGCCGTGCCGCCTGTTCACCGTAAGTCGTGGTCGAGCCGTACGGGATAGAGGCGAGCGCGAGCCATGCCTTTTCCTGAAACTCGGTACCTCGTAGATCGAAGGGCAAATCGAAAGACTTTCGTTCGCCGCCCAGGTACTCCAGCAGTTGATTTCGCGTGTCGCGTAGCATCGGGTGGTCCGATTGATCCGTAATCTCATCCGGCAGCGGCACTCGGTTAGCCATCTCGGCGGGCCATCTCACCGCTCGGAGCCCTTTGTCGGTGGCGATGAGTGTCAACTCCCCGAACTGGCTTTTCAGAACCGCTATGTAATGTCGGTCTTCGATCATGATGCGAGGAATCCTTTACGCAACCGGTGGACAGCTTGCAGGCCGCGATCAAGCGTGTATGCCAGTCCCAATATATAAGGGACTTTCGGGACGTTCTCCCTGGTGACAAGGTACCCGCCGGCCAACGCGATGAGGAGCCCGGCCAGCTCTATGGTGGTCACCTTCTCGCCGAGGAGCAAGACGCCGAACGCGACCGCCAGCACCGGGATGAAGTATCCATGGACGGCGCCGCGGACCGCTCCGATACGACCCGTCAAGACAGCGGCGAACGATCTTGCGAACCCCGTGGCGATCACGCCAAGGATTACGATCGCTACGATCGTGCGTGCGTCAAGATTTGAGTCGTGTAAGCCTGTGGCGCCGAGAGGCATAAGGAAGACAGAGCCAATCATGAGCGCCCAGAAAATCACGGGTGTCGATCCGTATTTACGCTGCAATGGGCCGATCACGTTCTGTGTGACGGCGTAACCAAGTGTGCCCAGCGCCAGCAGGCCAATTCCGAGTGGAGCGGCCTCCGATCCAATGAGGTGAGGGGTGGCCACGAGCGCGACGCCGGCGAACCCGACAACAAGCCCGAGTAGCTGGATGCGCGCCGGAAGCGATCGGTTTATCAGTATCCAGATGAAGAGGCTGACTAGCGGCACGGCGCTTATTGACATCCCGGCCACCGCAGAATCCACCGTTTTAATTGCGGTGGCGAACAGCAGCGCAGGCCCGGCGTTACCGGCGATTGCGACCACCAGCAACTTCAGCCAGTCCTCACGATCGATACGGCGTCGTGCGGACGGTATCAGTGCCAGTCCGGCCGCGCCAAGGGCGATTCTCAAGAAAGCCACAGCCTCCGCCGAGAAACCTTCCATCGCGATCGCCGTCGATAAAAACGCGGAGCCCCAGATGAGTGAGATGATCGCGAGAAGCGACCAATCCGTGGTCGTGAATATTGCTTTGTCGGGGCTTGTTGTAGCTCCAGAGCGGATCGTTTCCATACCAATAATTTAGGTCGATTCGAGCCTCCTGATTGGACATATTCAGACGGCTATGCGATAAATGCGAAATCGTGTCCGAATATGTCTAATTCATAGCTAACTACGTTGGCAAAATGGTCTTATGAGCCTCATCGAATTAGGTCCACGTGAAGTGAACGCGGTCTTCACCACCGGTATCTACTGCCGCGCGGGTTGTTCCGGACGTCCCAAGCCCGAAAATCACGCCCCGTATCAGTCAGCGATAGTGGCACAGGCGGCCGGGTTCAGGCCGTGCCTGTTGTGCCGACCGGACCGACGCGCCGATGTGCTCATTGACGGCACGACACCGGACATCGTCAGGCAGGCTTTGATGCTCATCACCGATGGCTTTATGGATGAGAATACGGCCGATGTCATGGGGCGACGACTCGGGATAAGTTCACGTCACCTCAATCGGTTATTTGAGGACCAAATCGGAGCGACACCAGCCCTTGTCGCACAGTCCAGGCGCGCTCACTTCGCTCGAAGACTCCTGGATGAGACGAATCTGACGATTACCGATATCTCAGATGCGTCCGGGTTCAGGAGCGTACGGCAGATGAACCGGGTGATGCTTGGGGTGCTCCGCTTCACGCCACGGGAGTTGAGGAAGAAACGCCGGACAACAGATCGACTTGTGGTGGATGGCGGACTTCGACTGCGGGTTCCGTGTCCGGATGAGTTTGATTTTGCCGCTGTACTTGAGTTTCTGGAGCCCCGTACGATCCCCGGCGTGGAGTCGGTCGTCGATGGTGTGTACAGGCGTGTCACTAACACGTGCGGCTACCCGGGTGTTATCGAGGTATCTGCCGCCGCCGACGGTAGCGGCCTGGAACTGATCGCTCATCTTTCGTCGTTTACCGGACTGCTCGGGGATGTCGCGCGTTGTCGGACCCTTTTTGGCATGGATATCGATATCTCACAGGCCCGAGAGCACCTTGCAAAAGATCCGTTGCTCGGCCCACTGATATCCTCTCAACCCGGCCTCACAGTCCCGGGAGCATGGGACCGATTCGAGACGGCGATCCGGATAATTCTCGGGCAGCAAGTGACCGTCAAAGGCGCCAGTACTCTCGCCGGAAGGATCACGAGCAAGCTGGGCGTCCCGGTTCCGGGGCTTGATGAGATCGGACTCGGGTTCCTGTTTCCGTCGGCACAACGCATGGCAGAAGCTGATCTAACCTATATGGGCGTTCCGCGTGCAAGGGCACACGCCCTTCAATCGTTCGCCCGGGCCGTGGTCGATGGTTCACTGGATCTCTACGATGCACGCGAGTTGCCGGAGTTGATATCACACCTGAGGCAGCTTCCCGGAATCGGGCCCTGGACCGCCAACATGCTCGCCATGCGGGTGTTTGGCCACATGGACGCATTTCCACTTGGTGACATGGGACTCAGGAAGGCGGCTGCGGAGTTGGTGGGTGTCGAATCCCTGAGCGACAAGTCGCTAAAAGAGATGTCGCGTAACTGGATGCCGTGGCGCTCACTGGCGTTCAACTACCTGCTCCGACCCCTGCCAGAGCCGACGCCCATCGGGACCCGGTAGCCGCCCCGACTCGTTAGGCTTGATTCGCCGGGGCAGTCAGCCCGGTTCACAGTTAACGAAGGGGCGGGCATGGCCACGACGACAGCGATCCACGCGAGCCATGTCATCGGGTTCGACGGTACAGAACACCGCCATATCGAAGACGGCGTAGTTGCATACGAAGGCGACACGATAACGTGGGTCGGGCCGTACTCTGAGTGGACGCCGCCCGAGGGCATATCCGTGGTGGAAGCGCCGGGCCGATTGCTCACGCCGGGGCTGATAAACCTCCACGCGCACATCGGCGGCTCGCCGCTCGACAAGTCATTTATCGAAGACGTTGGCCGAAGGCAGTTTGGGATGTCCGGGCTGTTCGAGATGCTACCGGCGAGGTCGGGTGCGCAGGATGACGATGGCACACGCGCCTGTCTGGACTTCTCATCTGCGGAACTCATCATGAGCGGCACGACGACCGTGTTCTCCATGGACCCGATGCCGGAATACAACATGGAACGGGCCGCCGAGATCGGGCTTCGGATGTACGTGGGACCGACGTTCCGGTCGGGTCGCTGGTACACGCCGGACGGTCGGCAGGTCCTGTACGACTGGGATGAGCAGGCGGGGATCGACGGGCTGGCCCGCGCTATCGAGTTCATCGAGCGGAACGATGGCGCTCACGGCGGGTTGATCCGCGGAATGTTGTGCCCGATGCAGATCGACACCTGCACTGAAGACCTATTCCGCAGGGCGTGTGATGCGGCTCGAGACTTGGACGTGCCTATCCAGACACATGCGTCGCAGTCGGTGGTCGAGTTTCGCGAGATGGAACGCAGGAACGGCCGGACTCCCATCGAGTGGCTGCTCGACATTGGCTTTCTTGGTCCTCGCGGTCCAAAAGCGATTGTCGGACACGCGATATTCCCGAATTCACACTCGTGGATAAACCAACTTGGTAACGATATCGAGATTCTTGGGGACGCGGGCGCGACGGTGGCACACGCTCCCTGGGTATTCGCCCGGCGTGGCATCGCACTCGAAAGTTTTGCCGACTACCTCGACGCCGGTGTGAATATGGCGATAGGGACAGACACTGCCCCGCAAACGATGCTTGAAGCGATGCGTTGGGCGGCCGTTCTCGGCAAGGTCACGGGGAGAGATGCGGAGCGTTCCACCGCAGCACAGGTATTTAGCGCCGCAACACTTGGCGGGGCGATCGCACTCGGACGAGACGACCTTGGCCGGCTCGCTCCCGGCGCAAAGGCAGATTTGCTGTTATGGGACACCGGAAGCCCATGGATGACGCCGTTCCGGGATCCCATCAAGAACCTCGTCTACTCGGCGCGGGAAGAAGACCTCAAAAAAGTCGTTATCAACGGCCGGACGGTGATGGATGAACGTAATATCCCGGGCGTTGACATACGACAACTGGCTGCCACTCTTCACGCATCCGGCGAACGGCTATGGGATCGGATTCCGCAGGCAGACTGGGGCGAACGCGACGTGGACGAGCTGTCGCCGGTCTCGTTGCCCCGGTGGGGTGAATAGGGTTGCCCCGCTGAGGCGATTAGGCACTGGCTCCCTGGGGTGATTAGTCCGACGTGAAATTAGAAGCCCGACCGAGTTTAATCTGGCAAATCAACTAGATCGACAGGGGTGAACATGCTGCTCGAAGGGAAGAAGGCGCTGGTGACCGGCGCCCGGAAAGGCATCGGGCGCGGGGTCGCCGTAAGGCTTGCCGCCGAGGGAGCTGACGTCGGGATCGCCGACATCCTGCTGGACGATGAGGCGGAAAAGACCGCCGAGCTCGTCCGTGAGCAGGGGCGTACCGCATCGCTACACAAGGTGGACGCCACGAAAATTCCCGATCTAAACAGGATGTTTGACGAGTTCCTGGATGTACACGGCAGGGTCGACATCCTCGTGAATAACGCCATCATGCAGCCCCAGAACAGGCCATTCTTCGAGATCGACGAGGCGTTCTGGGACCACATGATGGACCTGTCGCTGAAGGGCTACTTCTTTGCCGCGCAGCGCGCCGCAAGGGAGATGGTGGCTCAGGGTGATGGCGGCGCGATCGTAAGCATGGCGAGTGTGCATGCGTATCGAGCGTTCGAGGGCTGGACGCCATACGGGATGGCGAAGGCGGGTTTACGTCGAATGGCGATGGGGTTGGCGACGGACCTGGCAGGCACGGGCGTACGGGTGAACTGCGTTGCGCCCGGATTGATTGACGCGTCCCTTACGGACGACGGGCATGATCCGGAACGACTGACGATCGCAGACAGGCCCTCGATGGAGAGTCGGATCCCGATGCAGGTCGGAGGGGTGCCGGGCGATATCGCCGGCGCCGTGGTGTTCCTGTGCTCGGACATGGGCGGCTACGTCAACGGCGAGACGCTGCTGGTGGATGGCGGAATGATCGCCTCAGGCACCCTGTAACCGCGTGCGGTGTTTATTTGGAGGGACTTATCTCTGCGGCAGCGTTCAATCGCCTCGAAACGCTTCGATACATCGTTGGCCGCGTGCGACGTTTGTATTCAGGGACTTGTCTCGGGACTAACTTTCCGTCGCGATTATCTGTTCGGCCACTTCTTTGATGTCTTTGCCTACTATGTCTGGCGGGTCGTAATAGGGATTGATTACCTGGCCCGGGCGTGCGACGAACGCGCCTCCACATCCCGCTGCCATCGCTCCGGCTATGTCCCAGTCGTGTGCGGCGACGATGAGCATGTCTGAGGTCTCAACGCCTAGCTCGGCGGCGCCATCTGGTAGACACGTGTATCCGGTTTGAATACGCCGACCGCCTCGACAGACATCACATCGTCGAACAGGTCGATCAGCCGACCGGCCTCGAGTTGTGCTCTTGCGGCGGCGAGTGGTGAGTTGGTCAGCGCCACTATCTGGAATCCAGCGTCGCGCAGTCGCTGGATTCCGCCCGGCACGTCGGGATGCGGCGGCAATGAGAGCATCCGGCCGGGGATTTCGGTAAGCGCTTCGTCCGACAATGTCACGTCGTTGCGTGCTGCGATCATCTTGAGGGCTGCCGCTCCGACTTCGCCGAAATGCCGGTACGGCGCGCCAATCATCGTCGCGGTGATCGCCGTGTTGATGACCCGAGTGAACCAGAGCGGACGAAGCGCCGCATTGCCGAGATGGCGCTCGAATAGCTCGTCGAGAACGCCAAGATCAAGCAGGGTTTCGTTCACGTCAAAGACGAGGATTCGTGACATTGCGGTACCTGATGCTGGGTGATGTCGTGTGGTGTGACAACATTTGGATAAAGTTTCGCGGCCCAAGTTGTTGGGTAACCACGCTAATCGACAATTAATCGGCCCGTCATGACAATCGAGCGGATGTTGTGATGGACAAGGCGTCGATGCCGCAACTGAGGACGATACTCAAAATATAAGGATGTCAGCGGGATCACTTTGACATCACTCAATCTCAGAGCGATGCGCGATCGCCCTCATAATTTCGAACCGATCGGTATGAAGATTATCGAGTTGTCCCAGACAGGACCTGGCAACATCGAGATATGAGGATCTAAATGCAGGACATCTACGGCCACATTGAGTCGCATCTGGATGAGTCGATGGAGCTGCTGGCCCAGCTTGTACGGCAGCCCAGCGTCTCGGCGCAGGATATGGGATTTGATAAGGCTCCCGGGCTGGTCAAGGACGCTCTCGATTCGGTCGGGCTAAACGCCGAGATCGTGCCAGTTCCAAACGACGGTCATCCTTCTGTGTTTGGGTCAAAATCGGGCACGGGCGAGCACACGCTGCTGTTCTACACGCATTACGACGTCCAGCCAGTTGAGCCATTAGAGCTGTGGGACTCGGAGCCGTTTGAACCTTCACGCCGCGACGGCCGGATTTACGGCCGCGGCACGTCCGACGACAAGGGCAATATTGTCGCCCGATTGGCGGCTATTCGTGCGTTCAACGAGGTGCGTGGAGGGCTGCCCTGCAACCTGAAGTTCTTCGTCGAGGGCGAGGAGGAGATCGGCAGCCGCAACCTCCGCGGCCTGATCGAGACCCGTGGGCAGGAGTTCAAGGCGGACGCCTGCATCTGGGAGGGCGGCGGCCGAAACCTCTCGGGCGATCCCTTCATCTACCTCGGTCTAAAGGGCATCCTGACCATCGGAATGTCGGTGAAGTTGCTTCACGGCGATGCTCATTCTTCGTATGCGCCAATCTTGCCAAGCGCGTCCTGGCGACTGATCCAGGCCCTGAACTCCATCAAAGACCCGTCGGACGACCGCTGCCTGATCCCGGGCTTCTATGACGACATCCGGCCGGCAACAGATGCCGAAAACGCCGCTGTCGCCGCCCTATCTGACGAGTCGCTTGAATGGCAAGAGACCTTCGGAGTGGAGTCCTTTGTAGGCGGAGTTGGTGGCGAGGATCTGCGTCGAAAGTTGCTGTTTGAGCCGAGCGCCAATATCAACGGCTTTGAGAGTGGTTACAACGGCGCCGGTATGAAGACGGTGCTGCCGGCAGAGACGAAGGCCAAGATGGACTTCCGGCTTGTGCCCGATATGCGTCCCGAGGACATCCTCAAGAAGCTACGCGCCCACCTGGATCGGCAAGGGTTCGAGGACATCGAGCTGGAGTATCTGGCCGGGGTTAACCCTGCACGGACGCCGATCGACTCACCGTGGGTCAGGCTCGTGGCCGAGACGGCAGAAGAGATCTACGGCCGCGAGCCGGTGATCGCCCCGACCATGGCCGGAACCGGGCCGATGTACGAGTTCGCGGAGATTCTGGGAATGCCGATCGCGACGTCCGGGGTGGACCACCCGTCACACAAGATTCACGCCCCTAACGAGAACATCACGGAAGAGGATTTCCTGTACGGAGCGAAGCACGCCGCGCTGATCATGCAGCGGTTCGGGGAGCGTGGTCTGGAGTAGTGAGTGCGGACGGCATTTATCAACGTCGTAGGGGATGGCCTCTTTCTGTCATTCCGAAGCCCGCACGCGAGGAATCTCCCGACTAGCACTCCATCACGCGGAATTTCGCGGCCACGCCATACGTCGGTCTGCCATTGCAGCATTTTTTCGCAGTGAGGTGCCTATAGCCATCCTCCCCGAAATGTCGCTCTGAGGAGCTTGCGACAAAGAATCTCGTCGCCGGTAAACGCCCGCACGACCGGTCTGATTGCGTCCTACTAATCGGGAGATCCTTCGCCTCGGCTCAGGATGACATCCAGTTGAATAAGGCCATCTCAAGCACGACGTGCCCCCTCTCCCCCACGCGTTTCCCTAAAACACCGCTATCGGATTGGCCGGGGAGCCTGTTCCTCCGATGACGTTCAGCGGGTTGATGGTGAGCATGAACTCGTACCTGTCCTCTTCTGCGCACACGTCCGCCAGCGGCTCCAGCAGCGAGTTGTCCACGAGGGACACGCCGTAAGAGAAGATCACGCCGTGCATCGTCCAGGGGATGTTGTACTCGTTCGGGGCCGCGTCCATCATGTCCCACACGATCAAGGACACGTCATTGTCTCTTACGAAAGGTAAGCACGATGCGTGAAGGCCGGGTCGTTCTGCCCCTCGTGTCCACACACCGCCGTTCGTGACCGAGAACTTCTCTCGACCACTGTATACGCACAGAGCGTCGCCGGGCCTGATCTCGATGCCCTGTTCTGCGGCGATCTCCTCAAGCTCCCAGCCGTGCACCGGGGTGTCCAGCGTCACGTGGGCTCCGCCCCGGTGCTTCACAACGTCCAGCAGAACGCCGCGCGTCAGGATGCCGTCCGACCATTCGTCGACCGTGCCGTACTGCACTCCGCTGAACAGGACATTTTCTTCCGGATCCTTGCCGTCCCATCCGCCGTTCTCGTCCCATACGTGGCACAGGGCATCGATGTGGGTGGTGGACGTGCCGTGATATGCGATGCCGTAGTAGTCGGTAGCAGACCCGCCGCCCGGCGGCCGTTCGTTCTTCATCAGGAACTGCACCGCAGGCTTCGGGTTTTCAGCGGAAGGCGTGATCGGGAAGGGGCGGCTCAGCGAGACGGTGCGGCCTTTTTTAACGAGGCCAACAGCTTCGAGCCGCTTGGCGTCGTCGATCAGGTTTATCGCCCCGGCAGCGCCCTTGTCACCCCAGCGACCCCAGTTGCGTCGATCCTTGAG
This sequence comes from Dehalococcoidia bacterium, assembly GCA_046583455.1. Lineage (GTDB taxonomy): Bacteria > Chloroflexota > Dehalococcoidia > Lucifugimonadales > Lucifugimonadaceae. The sequence goes on from JAYGCG010000002.1 coordinate 86,316, forward strand.
ATATGAATCGATGTCTGTGCGCGTTGGAATTGCGTGATCGGCCATGTTTTGATCTCCCGGAAGTTTCGCTGTCTGGAGTCCTGATTCGATATCTGGGCGTGGCGCATCCTACACGCACACGTGCGCCATTGGGATGTGTTTGGAGCGACGGACGTGTGCCACGCCGGTAAAGTGGTTTGCCGTGCGATACATCAACGCTGCATCTACAAATTCGGGTAGACGACCTCTGATGGCGCTCGTCGCCCTCGTGTTATTCGTCCTCGTGGCCGCGGCATGTTCTGAAGACGCCGTGCAGGAGGTGGACGACGGACTGCTGTGGACGATCGATAACGCCGTCAGCGTTGGTTTCGAGAAGACCGCGCAGTTGAGGCCCGTTCGGGCGAAGGTACTCGACGCCTGGGCAGGGACGTTCAACGGCGCAGCTGTGGAGTTATATCGCCACAGTGTTACCGATCTTGGCGTAGACGTGCCGGTCGATCCAACCTGGCTACACGGCCGGACGATCCCGGACGACTGCTGCAACTTCTGGCAGCGAAACCGGCTCACTGCGATATGCGCGCTGGAAGAGCAAGCGTGCAAAGAGTTGCGCGAGGCGCTCGAAGAGGCGTTTCCGCTTTAGGGGCCCATCGGCCCGCGATTTTGGGCGAAGAAAAGTGTTGGTCTGCTGTGGGGATGATGTTGTCGCAAACCCGCGCACATTCGACGGGCTCAGTACAAGCTCCTAGATCCACAGTCATTCTAAGGAGCTTGCGACGAAGAAACTCGCCTCTGGATGACGTTGGCACGATACACGTCCTCGCGCTCCGCTTTCCGGGAGAACCTTCGCCTCAGGCTCAGGATGACGGTCAACCGTATCGCTCATTTCATGCGCTGCTCGAACGATATGCGAGGGCGGATACCGATCCGCATCTACGCCGATCAATTCATGCCCTCCGGTCCTTGACGCAGGGCTGCTGTTCTCGCCATAATCAGAATATATGTTCTAATAAGTGACACAGTGACGGTGGCGGAATTCCCCTGGCTGGTCGCTTTGTAGGTGTAGGAGGAGACGCGGATGGGTGAAGCTGAATTCGGGAGCGGCGTGGTGAGTGCTCCGATTGAATCTCCCGTGGCATGCATGAGGTGTGCCGGTGGGGACACGGTGCGGCTTGAAAAGGCCCGTATCGAGGCGAACACCTGCTATCGCTGCCGTGGGTGCGGCCACATATTCCGCCCCGAAAACACCTTTGCGGACTAATCAGATCGGAAGAGCGTCG
>JAYGCG010000077.1:0-35526 GCA_046583455.1 Dehalococcoidia bacterium
CAGGACTGCGTATATCAGTAACGCAGGGAACAGCATGAGGATCGGCGCCGCTGTGAACACCAGACGATCCGATACCGTCGGCATCACGTCCTCTTTGAACATGGTTTTGACGGCGTCCGCTATCGGCGTTAACAGCCCGAATGGACCCCACCGGTTCGGGCCTGTCCTGCCCTGGAACCGCCCGAGCAACCGTCGTTCGCCCCAGATCATCATCAGAACGCCACCGAGGATGGCGTTGATGAGAACAGCGACTATCGTCACCGCGGTCAGCAGGTACGCGAGCCACTCCAACCCGCCCGGAAGCAGGCTGCCGCCGAACAATCCTGAGCCGACACAGGCCACATCGTCCGTGGACGACAGGGTGCAGTAGACGTATCTGTAGAGGATGCTATCGAACGGATCTGGCATTAACGATCGACCTCACCCATATTGATATCGATGCTGCCAAACGTGACGAACATGTCAGCCAGTTTGTCGCCGACCAACATTTCACGAAGAAGCGTCAGGTTGATCAAGGACGGTGCGCGCACCTTGCAACGGTACGGAGCAACTCCGCCATCGCTTACGAGATAAAAGCCAAGTTCGCCCTTCGGGCATTCCGTGCCGACGTAAGAATCTCCGGCCGGTGGCCGAATCAGGAAAGGGACACTCTTAGGACGCACGGGTCCGGGTTCGATCTGCTCAAGACACTGCTTGATGATACCGAGGCTCTCACGCATCTCGTGAATTCGCACGATGTACCGGGCGTAGTTGTCGCTTGCCGTTGCGAGGGGCCGGTTGAACTTGACTCTGTCGTAGTACTCATACGGCTGCCGGTGACGCAGATCCCAGTCGATGCCGGAGGCGCGCAACATTGGACCGGTAATAGAGGCATCGATCAGCCTCTGGCTGTCGACCACCGCTACTCCGTCGCAGCGGGCTGCCACAATCTCGTTGCCGCTGATCAGGTCTTCATATTCGTCGATGCGATGCGGCATGTCTGCGAGGAAACGGTCAAGCGCCGGCCAGAAATCGTCTGGCGCATCCATAAACACGCCGCCGGGACGCATGTAACTGGCGGTGATCCGTGCTCCGCAAAGGCGCTCGAACAGCTCAAGGATCGTTTCACGCTCTCTCATCATGTAGATGAGCGGCGTGCCAAGGGTGCCGAGGTCTTGCAGGAAGAATCCCGTGGCGACCAGGTGAGAGGCGATCCGCTGCAACTCTGCGGCGATCATCCTGAGCCACACACCACGTGGAGACGGATCAATGCCGGCGAGTTTCTCGACCGACAGGATGAAGGACATGTTGTTGGTCATAGACGCTACGTAGTCCATGCGGTCCGTCAACGTGACGATCTGCGTGTATGTTCGGGACTCGGCCAGTTTTTCCGAACCGCGATGCAGGTAGCCGAAAATCGGCTCGACGTCGATTACTTCCTCGCCATCGAAGGTCACGCGCATCCGGAATACGCCGTGCGTGCTCGGGTGCTGCGGACCGACGTTGATCGTTATAGGCTCGGTCTTTAGAGGCATGGTGAGATCTGGCTCCCGCTGCGCGTCAGTAACGACACGCGATTACGGGTGGGCTCTACAGAAAATCCTTTCTGTGTGGATGGCCCTCAAATCCCTCCCAGAGGAAGATTCGTTTCATGTTGTCGTGGCCTTCGAAACGGATACCCATGAGGTCGTACACCTCACGCTCCTGCAGCTCCGCTCCGCGCCACATGCTCAGGACCGAAGGCACTACCGGGTCGATACGACCTGCTCCACATTTGACCTTGATGATCGCCCGTCGGTTCTGACTCAAAGAAAGGAGGTGGTAGACGACCTCGAAATACCCGACGTAATCGACCCCGGTCACGCCAATCAGCATTTCGTATCCAGCGTCTTTCAACCCGGACATCACATCAAGCAATCGGTCGGCGGATACCCAGACGTCGGTATCACCGTTAGCCGTGACAGAACCGGATGCGATGGCTTCGATCTGAGTCGCTAGATCTTCGCCGGAGGTGTCAAACGCCGTGTTGGCAGGCATTACTGGCTATCCGTTACCTCTTCTGCCCCGGCGATCGTGCCGGAGAGGCTGTAACGCTTCACCTTTTCGTGCAACTGCATGATCCCATACAGAAGTGCATCCGGGCGCGGCGGGCACCCGGGGACGTACACGTCTACAGGAACGATGTGGTTAACGCCCGGCACAACGGAATACGAGCCGTAATACGGCCCGCCGCTTGTGGCGCAAACGCCCATAGAGATGACCCATTTGGGTTCGGGCATCTGGTCGTAAAGTCGGCGCAACGCAGGCGCCATCTTCCAGGTCACGGTGCCTGCGACGATCATGAGATCGGCCTGCCGTGGAGAAGCGCGCATCGCTTCCATCCCGAAGCGGGAGATGTCGAACCGGGACATCGCCGCGCCGATCATTTCAAAAGCGCAGCAGGCGAGGCCAAACTGCATGGGAAACATGGAGGACTTGCGGCTCCAGTTGAGCAGTGTGTCCAGCGATGTGACGGCGACGTTTCGGTCGAGATCGTCGGGGGAGTTGAGCAGGGGTTCCGGGTACGGGGAAGTGTGAGTGTCACGCATCTCCGTGACGACCTGGCCTTCCAGTCTGTCGAAATCCCAGGTGAGTTCTGCGAGTGGATGCTCGGGAGTCGGGATTACCTGTGCGTCGTACGGGTTGTTCGTAGTCAAACTACACCCACTCCAACGCTTTTTTGCGCCATGCGTACACGTAGCCAAGCGTCACTACGCCCAAGAACACCAGCACCTCCGCCAGTACGATCCAGCCGAAGGTCTCTGACAGGACGCCGTATCTCACGGCCCACGGGTAGAGAAAAATCGTCTCCACGTCGAACACCACGAATAGCAGTGCGAAGTAGTAGTACCGGAAGTTGAACCGGGCCCAACGTGAGCCGACGACCCGCATGCCAGACTCGTAGGTTGCCATTTTTACGATCTGTGAGCGTCGGTTGACCTCTTCTGGTGTGATCGCAACGTCAATCGGTTCGGGCTCGGTCGGAGTGACGCGCGTCGGCCTCATGCCGGTCAAAGTTCCTATCTTTGACATCAAGAGCATGCCGATAGGTACGGATACCGCGATCAGTACAAATATCGCGATTAGACCGTACTGTCTGAAGTAGTCTTCGCCCAAGCTGAATTCCCTCGTGTTCAAGTTGCGGGCTGGAGCATATCAAAGCCCCGATACGCCCACAAGTGAAATGCGCCACAATCGGGTCAATCCGGGTCATCCACGCCTTCAGACATGGGCGGCCCAGACTCCGCGTTCTTGGATTACAGGTTGAAGTTGATGATGCCCCTGCCGTCTTCGCCGGCGTGGAGAGCGTCAAACCCCTCGTTGATCTGGCCAAGCGGGTAGTTTCGTGTGATCAAACTGTCGATATCTATCTTTCCCTTTAGATATGCGTCGACAATCACGTCAAATGTCTCGTGCGGGCTCGCCGAGCCGTAGTAACTTCCGACGACGGTCTTCTGGTTTCGAACCAGGTCGATCAGATCCAGGTCCGCGGTATCCCCTACCGGCGCAAGACCTACTATCACGGCCGTCCCACTTTTCCGGAGTGCGTTCACGGAACTCTGGGTCGTCTCTGACGCTCCAAAAGCGTCGAACGCCATGTCCACACCGCCGCCAGTCAGTTCTCTAATGGCCTCGACAGGGTCGGTTTCCCTGCTGTTCACCACATCGGTGGCGCCGAATTTGTATGTGAACTCAAGTTTATGGTCAAAGATGTCCACGGCAATGATCCGTGACGCCCCGGCCATCCTGGCTCCCTGGATCACGTTCAGGCCGACGCCGCCGGACCCGAATACGGCGACCGTCATCCCGACTTTTGCTGCCGGGCTGTTGATCACCGCACCGACCCCGGTCGTGACAGAGCATCCGATAAGCGCAGCCACGCCCATTGGCACCGAGTCCGGGATCACCTGGCACGCCTGTTGTGGTGCAACGATGGTCTCGGCGAACAAGCCGACCTTCGCCATCTGATATACGTCGTTGCCATCGTCGTGCAACCGGGCGGTTCCGTCGTACTGGAGAGCGCCCGTCTGGGCGTTCGTGTCACACAGTTGGGGGCTGCCGCTCCGGCAGGACCGGCAGTGACCACAGTTGGACACAAAGGACATGATGCAGCGATCGCCGGGCTTCACCCGGGTTACGCCCGGGCCGACCTCTTCGACGGTGCCTGCGCCCTCATGTCCGAGAACTACCGGCAAGGGCAGGATGGCCGTTCCGTGCATCACATGGATATCACTCGCACACACGCCCGCCGCTTCCATGCGAACCCGCACCTCCCCAGATTTCGGAGGATCCTGGATAAGCTCTTTCACCCGAAGGGGGGTATTCGCTTCGTAGAGTACGGCAGCCTTGATCAACGGGGCGTGTCTCCTGTAGTTGGACGGCGTGGTGATTTATGACGCTGCCACTTTAACAGTGATTGGGGCCGATTTAGATGGAAATCGCCGATGAATTTGCCCATGAAAATATAGGTAACAAAAAGAAGGCCCCGGACAACGCCGGGGCCTTCTTAAAGTCGATCCTCAGGTCTTCTAGTCAGCTGCTCCAACCGGAACCTGCGCAACTTTTTCTTGAAGCATCTTTTTGAGAGCTTTCACGTTGCCATTCAGGTCTGGGAACTTGCCGTCGTTGGTCGCCTTGTCAAAGACGATCTCGCCGTCAAATGCGATCTTGAAGACACCACTGCCGGCGGGGGTGACGGTTACCGCCACGTCTGCTCCAACGGCCTGGAAAAATTCGGCTGCCATCCAGGTAGCCACGTTGTGGTGGCCTCAAGGAACGCAGTAAGTGATCTCCGCCTGTACTTTACCTTCAGCCATAAGGCTCCTCTCCCGGTTACGCCGGTCATTTGGTTTCAAGTGCAAGCTAGATGCATTCTGGACCTCTGTCAAATCTGAAGGAGCATTTATAGGAGCCCACATGCGCCCCAACCGGAATTACCCGCATACCCTATAATTGCGCAACCAACGCACCCCCCCAAACCACGAGGAGGCGCTCATGCGATCAGAAGTAGTACTTTCCGAGGTCACCCGCGAGGACGTAGCACGTATCGCCGAGTGGCTCGAGGATCCAGAGATCTCTGAAATGTGGTTTGGGCGCTATACGTACGGCGAGCCGGCCCACCTGGGCTACGAACCTCTGAAGATGATCGACGCCACGCAGGCGAAGTGGGATGAGGTCTTCAACGACCCGCACCACGAGCCGCACCGCTCGATCCTTTCAGTACGCACCGCATCAGGCGAACACATCGGTGAGGCGCAACTGGCCATCGACGAGGCTCTCGGTGACGCCCAGCTTTCCATCCTTATCGGGCGGAAAGAGTTGTGGCACCACGGATACGGAACAGCTACGGTGGTCTCCTGCCTGGACCACATCTTCCGGAACCTTGGACTGTTCCGGGCATGGGTTGACGTGCCGGAGTACAACACCGCCGCCCGTGACATGTTTGAGCACCTTGGTTTCATTCATGAAGGAACGTTACGGCAGAGCCGACCGCATGATGGCGCACGCCACAACTCGGTGATCCTGGGGATGCTCGCAAACGAGTACACACGTTTGAGCGAGACGATCGCTCAGGGCAGCCATACGGTCTAATCGCCGACCTGGCCCCTTCACTGGACTCTGCCAGCAGATCAGCCAGTGGCCTAGCGGTTTTTCCACTCGGGAGAGCGCTTCGTAAGGAACGCGTCTATGCCCTCACGGGCGTCGTGGGCCTGCATGTTCTCGGTCATTAGCTTTTCTGCGACCTCGTACGCCGGTCCGTAATCCAGGCCAATCTGTGCGTAGAACGATCGTTTGCCTATCGCCAGGGTGTAAGAGCTGGCGGCCGAGACATGTCTGGCGAGTTCCATGGTCTGCTCATGTAGCTCGTCGGCCGGGACCACCCGGCTCACCAGGCCGAACTGGAGCGCCTCGTCGGCCGAGATCGGCAGGCCGGTGAGCAGCATCTCCATCGCCTTCTTCTGAGGTACCGCACGCGCAAGTGCGACGCCCGGGGTGATACAGAACAGGCCGTTCCGGACGCCGGGGGTCGCAAACCGGGCATCTTCGGAAGCGACCGCCATGTCACACGACGCAACGAGCTGGCAGCCGGCGGCCGTCGCCAGTCCGCCTACCTCGGCGATAACAGGCTGCGGCAAGAGGCGTATCGCCTCCATGACTATCGTCGCCATGCCGAAAACGTGGGCGTTGTTTGCTTCGTCGCCCTCTAGAAGCTCCTTTAGGTCGTGGCCGGAGCTGTATACCGGACCCTCGGCCCGGATGATGACCACCCTCACCTCTTTGTTCACGGCGACGGTGTCCAACTTCTTCTTCAATCGTGCGAGAAGTTGCGACGAAACGGCGTTGCGCCGTCGCGGGTTGTTGAGCGTGAGGATGGCGACTCCGTCCTGGATTTCGTCCAGGATCAGGTCCTGCGCCTCAGTTGATGCGCCTGTCATGTCCGGCCCACTCCTTATCCCGAAGAATGAATTTCTGAATTTTCCCGGTGGCCGTCTTGGGCAGCTCGCCAAACTCGACGTGCTTTGGCGCCTTGAAGTGAGCTATCCGTTCACGGCAGAACTCAATTATCTCTTCCGCAGACGTCTCTGTACCCTCGTTTGTGACTATGAAGGCCTTAGGCACCTCGCCCCATTGCTCGTCCGGCACGCCGACGATGCACACCTCCATCACAGAGGGATGCTCCATGATCACCTTCTCCACCTCCTGGCTGGAGATGTTCTCCCCGCCGGAGATGATGACGTCTTTGGCGCGATCTCTTAATTCGACATATCCGTCCGGGTGCAATACGCCAAGATCCCCGGAGTGGAACCATCCACCGGCAAATGCCGTCGCCGTGGCTTCCGGGTCGTTGTAGTAACCGGACATGACCATATTCCCGCGCATAACAACTTCGCCCATCGTCTCGGCATCGCGGAGAACGTCGTTCATATTCTCGTCCACGACCCTTAACCCAGGCTCGGCGAGGATAAACGGCACGCCCTGTCGTGACTTGAGGTCCGCCCTCTCGTGGATTTCCATCGCGTCCCAGGACGGTTGCTCTGCGGAAACGGTAATCGGGCCATACGTCTCGGTGAGGCCGTAGGTGTGAACTATGACTGCGCCCATGTCTTCTATAGATCGGATGACCTGTGGAGCTGGGGGCGCTCCCGCCGTCATGATCCGTACACCGGCCAGCTTGCCCTCAGCTGCGAGCGGCGACGAGTAGAGCGCCGTGAGCACCGTTGGAGCGGCGCACATGTGGCTCACGCCCTTGTTGGAAACGAGGTCATACACATCTCCAGCGTCAACGCGTCGCAAACAGACGTGGGTGCCGCCGACCGCGGTTACGGCCCATGTGAAGCACCAACCGTTGCAGTGAAACATCGGGAGGGTCCACAGATAAACGCTGCGCCAGTTGATCCCGATCTCAAGCGCCTCCCCGAGCGCCGAGAGATACGCGCCGCGCCCGCTGTACTCGACGCCCTTGGGCATGCCGGTCGTGCCGGACGTGTAGTCGATCGCTATCGAATCCATTTCGGAATTAAGTCTTACCGAGGGATCCCCGTCCGGGGCCGATGCAAGGAATTCGTCGTAGTCTGGCCCTTCGAAATCGTCGGCCCGCGGGAAGGTATCGACGACCTGCACAAAGGAGGTCACGCCGGGCACTTCGTCCTTGATGGATCCTATAACCGGTGCGTACTCGGAATCGAACACGAGCACTTTTGCGCCGGAGTGATTCAGGATGTAGGAGATCTCGCGGGCAGACAGCCGGATATTGATCGCCACAAGGACTGCGCCGAGACGCATCGGTCCGTAGTGCCCTTCCAGCATCGCCGGGATGTTCGGCACGAGGAACGCGACCTTATCGCCGTACTCGACCCCTACTTGTTTCAGCGCCGAAGCCAGACGTCGAACGCGGTCCGCAAACTCTGCGTATGAGTAGATGGTGTCCCCGTATACGACGGCCGCCTTGCCCGGGTAGACGGAGGCGCTACGATCAAGGAACGATATTGGGCAGAGCGCCTCAAATCCTACTGTCTTTTCCATGACGCTCCTTTGTTGGTGAAATCAGGTAAACCCGTGGGGGGTCAGGTAGCTGCGCTAGGGTACTACGGAGCGCCAATCGGCCGGAGGGCGTCTATGCCAGGGCCGCAAGAGCGGGGGTAAGCACGTCCAGGTACTTGAGCCCGGAGCCGGTAACAAGGAGCAGCACACGCTCGTCCCGGCTGACCGTTCCGTCGTTCAGCATCTTTCTGAGTGCGCCGACTAGTGCCCCGCCCTCCGGCGCAGCGAATATGCCTTCGTATGAAGACAGATCTTTCACGCCGCGAACCATCTCATCGTCGGTGACGGTCAGCCCGGTTCCATTGCTTTCGCGAACGGCGTCGATCACAAGGTAGTCACCGATGCCGATCGGCACCCGCATACCGGCGGCGATGGTGTGGGGGTTCGGGAACAGGTCGGCGTGACGCTTGCCGGCCTCGAAGGCCTTGACGAACGGGGCACACCCTTCAGCCTGGACCATCACCATGCGCGGGCGCTCCGGCCCGATCCAGCCCATGCATTCCATCTCGCTGAATGCCTTCCACATACCAACGATTCCCGTCCCGCCTCCGGTCGGGTACACGATCACGTCCGGCAGCTTCCAGCCAAGCTGTTCAGCGATCTCGTATCCCATCGTCTTCTTGCCCTCTGCCCGATACGGCTCTTTGAGGGTCGACACATCAAACAGACCGCGTTCTTCGGCCGCTTCCCCGGATATGCGTCCGGCGTCGTTGATGAAGCCGTCCACCAGGGTCAGGTTTGCGCCGTATGCGAGACATTCAGCCTGGTTGGCGGAGGGCGCGTCCTTTGGCATAAACACATTGGCTTCGAGTCCGCCCGCCGCGGCGTATGCGGCCATCGCTCCAGCGGCGTTTCCGGCTGACGGCATCGTGAGTTTCATCAGGCCCAGTTCTTTGGCTTTGGAAACGGCGGCCGACAGCCCACGTGCCTTAAAGGAGCCCGTGGGGCAAACGCCCTCGTCCTTTAACAGCAATCCCGGGGAGCCGACCTCTACCGCCAGGCGTTTGGCATCGATGATCGGGGTCATGCCCTCGCCAAGCGTGATGATGTTGGCCGGGTCTCTCACGGGCATCACCTCGCGATAGCGCCACATGTTCGGGTCGCGGTCCTTGAGTTGGTCCTTCGCGCCCGCCGCCTTTTCCAGATCGTATCGAGCGAATAGCACCTTTTCGCAGGCCGGGCATGTGCGCATGGGATCGCGATCGTCGTAGGTTTCACCACAGTTGCTGCACTGAAGATGCGTTATGAAGCTCTCTGGCACTGTTATCACCTGTTTGATCTGGGATTTGGAGGCCATGTGATGCCACAAATCCAAAGCCGATGGACACACGTGGCAGTACAGGTTTTCGAGCGCATAGAATAGCAGCGATTAGGATCCCCTAACGCCCTCATTTGAGTTGTAGGCGCCGATGAATTACCGGGATCACAAAATACGGAACGTAAATACGGAGGCCTGACCAATGGCTCGGACCGCTATCGAGGACCGCTACTACGAGTTGCACCCGAAATCGGCGGAGCTGTACGAACGGGCGAAGTTGAACTTCCCGAAGGGCGTCACCCACGAGGCCCGCAACATGACGCCGTTCCCCGTCCACATGTCTCACGGCCTTGGCAGCCGGAAGTGGGACGTGGACGACAACGAATACATTGAGTACAACACCGGCCACGGCTCCATGATCCTCGGCCAGGCGAACCCGGCCATTGTGAAAGCGGTACAGGACCGCATGGCCCTCGGTACCCACCTCAGCGCTTCCTCAGATCTTGAGATCCGATGGGCTGACCTTGTGAAACAGCTCATCCCGTGTGCCGAGAAGGTTCGTTTCACGTCCTCAGGCACCGAAGCCGTGATGATGGCGATGCGGATGGCGCGCGCCTATAACGGCCGTTCCAAGATCATCAAGTTTTTTGACCATTTCCACGGCTGGTCTGACTACGCAAACGCCGGCAATCTGACAGGAATGGACGGCATCCCAGGCGAGGTGCTGGACACGATGATTGTGCTGCAGCCCGGTGACATCGGCGCGGTGACGGCGGCGATCGAGGCGAACGACGTCGCCGCCGTCATCATCGAATCGACAGGCGCACACATGGGCGGCACGCCGATCCATCCCGACTTCCTGCAGGAAATTCGGGACGTGACGACGAAGTACGATGTCGTCTTCATCCTTGACGAGGTCGTGACCGGGTTCCGATCTTCCAGAGGCGGAACTCAGGAGCTGTGGGGCGTCACGCCAGACCTGTGCACGCTTGCCAAGATTCTGGGCGGTGGCCTGCCCGGCGGCGCGGTCGCTGGCAACGCGGACATCCTGAACACGATTGAGCGCGGCCAGATGCTGCACCAGGGGACGTTCAACGGAAACCCGCTATCGGCGGTGGCCGGAATAGCCGCGCTTGAGATGGTAGCGAACGGCGATGTGAACGAGAAGGCGGACGCCGCAGGACAGAAGCTCAAAGAAGGGATCAACGAGGTTTTCGGCCGCGTTGAGATTCCCGGGCACGCTTACGGCATTGGGTCGATGATCCACACGCGTATCGGCATCGACGCCGAGATCGACGAATGGGGAATCATCCAGGGCACACCCTCCGGAACGCCGATCAGTAAGGACGCCGATCACGAGTTCAAGATGGCGATGTTCAATAATGGTGTCGATAACGGTCGGCGATTCCTGATGATGGCGGTCCACACGGACGAAGACATCGCACAGACATTGGATGCGTTTGAGACATCGCTCAAGCAGGTCCGAGAACAAGGAATGATCTAGCCCGCGTGCGGGGTTTATTCGAGAGCGTGTTGGCCCGTTGGTTCTTTTTGCCGACTAGGCCCCAGTGGGGCGGTTATTCGAGAGTGTTTTGGTCTGTTAGTTCTTTTTGCCGACTGGATACCGTATCTGACTTAGGGAGTTATTACTGGGATGACTGAACACGTTGAGGATTTTGATCTTGTTGTTATCGGGGCCGGCACTGGCGGTTTGACGGCGGCCATGTACGGCGCACGCCTCGGGCTTAAGACGGTTGTGCTTGAGGGGATGATGCCCGGCGGCCAGATCATCAACGCCGAGAAGATCGAAAACTTCCCCGGATTCCCTGACGGCCTTCTTGGCGCTGATCTGGCTCCGTTAATCGAAAGGCAGGCTTCCGCCGCCGGCGCCGAGGTTCGGATGTTCACCGAGGTCGAGTCGCTAGAATCGCAGGAGCCTTATCTGTCGCTCTCCACGCCCGAGGGCACGTTCCGGGCCAAGTCCGTGATCGCTGCCACCGGGTCTGACTTCGCCAATCTCGGTGTTGATGGCGAGGAGGAGTTCCGCGGTCGTGGCGTTTCAAACTGCGCAACGTGCGATGGGGCATTTTTTATGGACGAGAGCGTTGCTGTTGTCGGCGGCGGTGACAGTGCTCTGGACGAGGCGTTATCGCTAACAGCTTTCGTTTCTAAGGTAATCATGCTGGTACGGGGCGATGAGTTCTCCGGACAGGCACACATTCAGGAGCGCGTGCGCGGCAACGCCAAGATCGAGATCAGGTTTGGTCAGACGGTGACCGCCGTACTTGGTGGAGACGCCGGCGTGAACGGCGTGAGAGTGAAGGACACTGGCCCCGGCGAGGAATCGACGTTGGACGTCGCCGGGGTGTTCATCTTTGTCGGCACCGATCCGCGTTTGTCATATCTATCCGGGTTCGTTGGTCTGGATGGCGGCGGGCATGTCGAGACGGACGTGTCTATGAGCACGTCGTCGCCGGGTTTGTATGCCGTTGGGGATATTCGATCTGGATCTGCTCGACAGCTCGTGACATCGGCCGGCGACGGTGCCACGGCGGCCATCGCGGTGCACCGCTACATCGAATCCCGCTCCTGGCCGGATTAGTTTTCTCAATGGTTTCAATCCCGGTTCACGACCCGCAAAAAGGGGCTTTGTCTGACTTCGGCACAGGCCGCTGAAAATGAGGGAGTCACGGCCGCACTTGAGATCGAACTCCGTGATATCACTCGTGCGGACGAGTTGTGGATCGTTGGAGAGTTGCGGCGTCTGACGGGCGGGTTCGATACCGACACATACGCATTTGAGCTTGATGCGGGGCACGGTGATCCATCAGAGAGCCTCGTGTTGCGGCACTGTCGAGAGTCTTCGAGGTCAGATCGGCCGCTGGTTGAGTCGACCGTTCAGAACGTCTCTGCCAACGCAGGGCACCCGGTCCCAGCCGTTCCTTACGACACCACAAGTCGTTCGCTCCTCGGGCGGGCGTACATCGTGATGCAGCGGATGCCGGGAATTTCTCTGCTGGATACGTTGATGGCCGATCCGATGGGAAGCGCGGAGATGGTCGTCAATGTTCTCGGAACCACTCATGCCAGGATCCACGGACTGGACACCAGTGACCTGATAGTTGCTCTAACCGAGTCCGGTAGACCGGCGGAGAGTCTCTCACCATTCAAAGGGCTCGTCGATATCTCGGCACTTGCCGATGCGTCCCGAAACCCGACCATCGCTTCCCTGCACAAGTGGCTTTCGGACAATCGTCCCGGTGAACCCGAGGAGTTGTCTCTCTGCCATGGGGATTTCCACCCCGGCAACATCCTGGCCGAGGAAGGCCGGGTTACCGGGGTGATTGATTGGGGCAATTTCGCCATCGGACATGCCGAGTACGACGTTGCGGTGACGAGGTTTCTAATATCGATAGGGCCGATCGGAGACAGTCCAGCCCCAAGGGAACAGATCGACGCGATGATCCGACAGCTCACACTCGGGTACAACGCAACTTACGAGGAGTTGCGTAGCGTGAACGAGAGCCTGATCGATTACTACACGGCGCTCAGGGTGTCCCACGCCATCGGGAAGGTACTGGCAGGAGCCGTTGGCGCGGACATCCCCGGGATCGCTCACGAGGGTTACGCATGGGCGATTCCCGTTGTCTACAAGCTAATGCGCCGTCGGTTGTTCGAGATCACAGGCATTGATTGCGGGCCACTTCCAGGTTCGTAAGCCTGCACCGGGTTACGCAGGGTCGAGAGAAGCAGTGGCGATCTCTACGGCGCCGTCGTAACGAACGCCTAGCGCCGCGGCCAACTTCCCCGCCAGTTCCTCGGCAACGATCCGCACAGGTGGTGCGGCGCCCTGTTCTGCCTCTATGGAGGTGATGTCGAGTCCCGGCATGCCGCAGGGCACGATGTGGTTGAACATCGAGAGGTCCGTCGATACATTCAGGGCGAGTCCGTGCATCGCCACTCCACGACTGATCCGTACGCCAATCGCGGCTATCTTCCGTCCTGACGGATTGTTGCCTTCGCCGGGATCAGCGCCGTCTCCATCCACCCATATGCCGGTCCGGCCGGATACCCGGTGGGCCTCGACCAGATATACGCCCAATGTATCGATAATCGCCTGTTCTAGCGCAGCGACGTATGTAACGGGGCCGAGGTCGAGGGCGCGTAGATCAACAATCGGATATACGACGAGTTGGCCCGGCCCGTGATAAGTGGCCCCTCCCCCGCGATCGGTCTCTCTCAGTTCCACCCCGGCGGCTGCCAGGGCCTCTTCATCAGAAATAACGTGTGAGTCCACCGCTCGGCGACCCATGGTGATGACACTTGAGTGCTCAAGCAGAAGCACCGTGTCCGGGAATTCGCCCGCTACCCGAGACTCGTGAAGCTCCCGTTGTAGCGAAAGCGCGTCGTCATATCCCTGGGTCCCAATCCATCGGGCCTTCATGGCGTCAGACACGTCAACAACTGCCGGGGCTTGCCCGACCTAGTTGAGCTCCGAATCGACTGTCCAGGCTTCGAGTTCACGTTTGAAACTCTGCATGAAGGCGGACGCTTCAGCGCCATCGATGATCCGGTGATCGAACGACAGGCAGATATTCATCATGGATCTGATCGATATGGCGTCGCCGCCGGGGCCAGAGATCACCACAGGCCGCTTGACGATCGCTTCTGTCGTCACGATAGCGGCCTGTGGGTGGTTGATGATTGCCCCGCCGAGCACGGAGCCGAGCGTCCCTGTGTTGTTCAGCGTGAATGTTCCGCCCTGAACGTCCGGCAGAGTAAGAGAACCAGACCGTGCGCGCTCAACGAGCGGCGCTATACGTTGCGCCAACCCTGGAATGCCCTCCTGATCGGCGTCGTGGATCACGGGTACGACGAGTCCGTCCGGTGCTGCGACGGCCAGTCCGAGGTTCACCCGGACTTTGAGCCGGATATTTCCGTCTTCCCAGCTGGAATTGACCAACGGGTTGTCCCTGAGCGCCCGGGCCACTGCGTGTGCGGTGAAAGCGAGGAAGGTCAGATCTACGCCGTGTCGCTCTCTGAAAAGCTGGCGTTGCGCTGTGCGGCAAGCGACCAGCCCCGTCATGTCCACTTCAACGGTGCTCCACGCGTGCGGTATCTCGCTCACGCTGCGCACCATGTGGTCGGCAATCATGCGTCGTATGGGCGAGGGTTGGATTACTCGGTCCTCGCCAACCGGCCCATCCAGGGTGGCCGGGTCCGTGGGAGTTGTAGAAGGCCCGGCCGCTATCGCCGCCTGTAAATCCTGCTTCGTGACGCGTCCGCCTCGTCCGCTGCCCGCGACGGTTGCGAGATCGATCCCGTTGGCCGCTGCCAGTCGTGAAACGACAGGGGAGTATGTCCGGCCAACGGCCTGTGCCGTGTCTGGGGTCGAATCAGGCCCGGGCGACGCCTCCGGAGTCCGATTTGCGAGCTGTTCTTCGAGCGCCGTGTCCTTGAACGTACCGCCCGTAGGCCCAACATTTGCACCCCGTATAAGGGTGCCGACACGGTTTGGCGCAGGAGCTTCCGCCTGCCCCTCAGAAGCCGCCGCCGCCGCTTCGGCCGTTGCGCTGTCCACTTCCATCTCTGCGATCACGGCGCCCATCGGGACCGTGTCGCCCTCGGCCGCAACGATGGACTTCAGCGTCCCGGTATGTGGCGCCGGGAACTCCATACTGACCTTGTCGGTGACGACTTCGACCAGCGCGTCAAATTTCTCGACCGCATCTCCCGGCTGCTTCAGCCATTTTCCTATGACGGCCTCTGTGACGGATTCGCCGACATGTGGGAGTTCGATTCCGATTATGGCCATTAGTAAGCCGCCAACTCTCGCATCGCTGTCGCTATTTTTTCGGCCGATGGCATAAATTCGGCTTCCAGCAGGGGCGAAAACGGCATGGCGGGGACTTCTGGACCGGCGACACGCTTCACCGGCGCGTCCAGATCCTCAAACACTTCCTCGGCGATAACCGCAGCGATCTCGCCGCCGATACCGCCGGCTTTGGTGTCCTCGTGGACAACCATCGCCTTGCTAGTCTTCCGGACAGACTCAAGAACCGTGTCCGTATCAAGGGGGCGTAACGTCCGGAGGTCGATGACCTCGACGTCGATGCCCTCCTCGGCGAGCGTCGCCGCCGCCTCCAGGCAGTAGTGGAGTACGAGACCGTAGCTGACCACTGTGAGGTCGCTCCCGGTCCGTTTCACATCTGCTTTCCCGATAGGGATCGTGTAGTCGCCATCGGGCACGTCTCCCTTCACGAGCCGGTACGTGCGTTTGTGCTCGAAGAAAATCACCGGATCGTCGTCACGGATGGCCGACTTGAGCAGGCCCTTGGCGTCATATGGTGTTGCCGGAGCGACAACCTTCAGTCCGGGCTGGTGTGAGAAAGCCACCTCAATGGATTGCGAGTGGAACAGCCCTCCCCTAACGCCGCCGCCATAAGGGACGCGAAGCACAAGAGGAGCGGTTCGCCGGCCCTGGGTTCCGTACCGAACCCGCGCCGCCTCGCCGATGATCTGATTGACGGCGGGCCATATGAAATCGCCGAATTCGATCTCCGCAACCGGTCGCATGCCGTTCACGGCGGCGCCCAGCGCGATGCCGCCGATAGCGGCCTCGGCCAGAGGCGTGTCGATCACTCGTTCCGGGCCGAACTGCTCTAACAGACCCTCCGTAGCAAGAAACACGCCGCCTCTCGCGCCGATATCTTCGCCCAGCATGAAAACGGTTGAGTCCCGCTCCATCTCTTCACGGAGCGCTTCCCTGACCGCCTCGAGAACCGTCATCTCGGCCATTAAGACAGATCTCCCGGTGAACCCGGCGCGTACACCTGCTCGTAGAAATCGTGTGGCTCCGGGAAGGGCGCATTCTCGGCGTCCTCCGTTGCCTGATTGACTATTTTTTGTGCTGATGACTTGATCTCTTCGTCAAGCGCATCGTACAGGGCGCCGCTTGCGCGCAGGATCTTTTCTGTTGCAGGAATCGGGTCAAGATCCCTGATGCCCTCCAGGTCCTCTGGCGGTCTGTACCGAGTGTCGTCATCGTCGCTGGTATGCGGCAGGAACCGCTCCACGACGGCCTCGACCAGTGTCGGCCCCTGTCCGGAACGCGCACGGTCTGCCGCAGCTCCAACTGCCTCATACACGGCTACGGGGTCAAAGCCGTTGACCTCGATGCCCGGCATTCCGTAAGCGGAAGCACGTGTGGCGATCGATTCGATGTTCATCTGCTGGGAGATCGGGACCGAAATCGCGTACTTGTTATTTTCACAGAAAAAGATGACCGGAAGGCGGTGAATGGAGGCAAAGTTCATCGCCTCGTGCGTCTCGCCCATGCTCGATGCGCCATCGCCAAAGTAGGCCATCGTCACACGTTTCTCGCCCCGCATCTTGTCCGCAAGCGCGACGCCAACGGCCTGGGGCAACTGTGTCGCGACCACGTTTGAGAAGGACACGATGTCCCGTCGATCGCGGTCTATCGCGCCGTGCAGGGGGAACTGGCGTGCGCCGGAAAGGGGTTCTCCTTCCTTTGCAAGGAAACCCAACAACAGCTCCAGCGGCGTAATACCGAGCGCGAGCATCGTCGTTAGCTCGCGATAGTAGATGTAGAAACGGTCGCGTTCCGGGTCTAATGCCCGGACGGCTCCGATCTGTGCAGCTTCGTGACCCTGGGCGGAGGCGACGATCGCCGCCCTTCCCTGTCGATTCATCTGCCAGATGCGCTGATCAAGCGTTCTGCTCAGTACCATTGTCCGGTACATTTCAAGCAGGTCGGCATCGGTCAGCGGTGGCGGTCCGGCGCCGTTCTCGGTGTGACCAGGTTTTGTAGAAGATGATTGTTCACTGAGCATATGGCCGCAATTATAGGGACGGACAAGATCTATCTGAGACCCAGAATGCAGTATCCGCAATCCAGATGTGTCTCCAGGCGTGTTTAGGGGCAGGTAATTGGACTTGAGTGATCTGGTCTTTGGAATAACTGTCGTGATCGCCGCCTACCTTGTGGGTGCGATTCCGCCCGCGCACATCCTTGCACGAAGAACCGGGCGTGATATCAGCGCCATGGGCTCGGGCAACATCGGGGCGCTCAACGCGCTCCGCTCGCTGGGCAAGCGTGCTGCGGCCGTGGTGTTCGTTGTGGATGTCGGCAAAGCGTCGCTTGTGATGCTGGTCGTCATGGCTATCGGCGCGCCCGATTGGTCGATGTACGTCGCTGCACTGGCGACGATGCTTGGCCACAACTTCTCCATTTATATAGGCTTCCGTGGCGGAAAAGGCGCTGCCGTAATGACCGGCGTCTCGCTGGTCGTATTGCCATTCCTGACTCTACTGTCCATCCCGGCGCTGATCCTGGGATACCTGATTTTCCGGTCAGCCTTCTGGGGGATGATGATGACATTCATCACCCTCAACACACTGACTATCGTGACCGGGCAGCCGTTGGCCCAGATCGTTTTATGTCTGACGTTGACGATTCTGGTGGGCTTCACCCACCTGTTGCGGGCATTCCGGATGCTCTGGCCGGCGATCAAGACGCTAGACTTTCATAGGATCGGTCAGATTGAATAGGGCCTTTACGTAAAGAGATCGAATTCCGCGTGGACTTTCGTACGACACCACGCTTGTACGTCAAATGACCCGCCAGAAGTACGCCCTAGGAGTAACGATGAAACGTTGGACCCTTCTCGCCGCGCTTTCCATTGCGCTTGTTGCGGCGGTTGCATGCAGTAGCGATGAACCAGAACCCGCACCGACCTCGGTCCCGATACCGACGGTGGAGACTTCTGAACCCGCGGGTGGCGGGTCCGGCCCGCAACCTCCGACCGGCTCCCTGGACACCAGTAAGACCTACACCGCCGTTTTTGAACTGGTGAAGGGCGATGAGTTCGAAATCCTCTTATATGACGACCTGGTCCCGACAATTGTCGAGAACTTCGTCAATCTCTCGAACTCCGGTTTCTACGATGGAATCACGTTCCACAGGGTGATCGCTGATTTCATGGCGCAGGGTGGTGACCCAACGGGAACCGGGTCAGGCGACCCCGGTTACAAGTTCGCCGACGAGTTTCATGTGGATGCCCGTCACGATAAACCCGGGATTCTCTCGATGGCCAACTCGGGCTTCAACTCGAACGGCAGTCAGTTCTTCATCACGCTCGTAGAAACGGCATTCCTGGACGCCTTTGACGCAAACGATCAGCCAAAGAACTGCGCAGGCTTTTCCGTCTCATGCCACGCCGTGTTCGGCGAGGTTGTAAGTGGAATGGATGTGGTGACCAACATCCGGATCCGTGATCCTGGGACAGACCCGAACCCGGGCGACGCCATCAAGACGATTCGTATCGTCGAAAGCTAGACACACAAGTCAACCAGACAATCAATCAAAAGACTTCATCAAGGAATCAAAATGCTTCAGCACGGAGACAGCCCGAAAGCCCCGAGCGGCGCACTCGACACCAGTACGAGCTATACGGCAACGATGGAGCTTGGCAGCGGCGGGAAGATCGCGATCAACCTGTTCGCCGCAGAAGCGCCTTTGACAGTCGAAAACTTCATCAACCTGTCCGTTTCCGGCTTTTACGACGGTGTTACATTCCACCGCGTGCTCCCGAACTTCATGGCGCAGGGCGGCGACCCTACCGGAACAGGTACCGGTGATGCTGGATACAAGTTCAGTGATGAGTTCCACCCGGACCGAAGGCACGACAAGCCCGGTATGCTCTCGATGGCCAATGCCGGTCCCGGCACCAACGGCAGCCAGTTCTTCATTACCCATGTTCCGACGCCGCACCTCGACGGAATGCACACCGTTTTTGGGGAGGTGACCGAGGGCCTGGACATTGTTCTGGGTATTCCGGAGCGCGATCCGGGCAGCTCACGAACGCCCGGCGAGTCGATCAAGTCGATCACCATCTCCGAGAGTTAAACAGGAACGCATACGTCGCAAAAAGAAAGGCCCGGCGGAATTCACCGCCGGGCCTTTCTTATTACCATTGCCACCGCTCAGCCGCTAACCGGCGGCAGGTTCCGGACTCGCCGATTTTTCCGGTTCTACTTCTACCGATTCTGGAGGCTCAATAGGCCGAGGCTTACGTCGAGTGGTCGTGTATTCGAACAGCCGCCCGGCATATCCGATTCTCGATCCATCACGTAGTTCAACAACCCTCGCAGCCGGTCTGCCGTCCACACGCATCGTCGCGCCGTCGGAGTTGTCGTAATGAAGTTCCAATCCGGTTTTCTTGAACACCAGCGTCGCCCCTGGCACCGGCATATCAGGCGCGTCAGCTCCGGAGATAACGCCCCTGGAAATCATCCCTTTCAGACCGCCTCTACGTACCGAAGACAGATCTAGAACAAGCTCCTGCCGGTCGTCGTAGATGTAGCCATACGGCATCACTTGCCGCCGTGAGATCACGAACAGCGCTACGCCCGAGATGACCAGCAGCCCGATAAGGACACCGCCGATGATCGGAAGGAGCAGCGAACTCTCGTCAAGCTCTATTGGCAACACAACTGGCAACACAACGATTACCGGGTAGTTCACCGTCACAGAGGTCTGCGCCGTCGGTCCGGATGTGCTGAAATTCCGGCCGACGTACTCGCCATTGAGCTCCGCGGTTACCGTTTGCGGACCGCTCTCGCTCGGCGTTGCGATGACCTCGAATCTCCATCCGGTGCCATCCTTCAGCGCATCGATAAGCCGGAGCGAACCGGTGACGGATTCGCCGGTCGGGCCGGTGACGATTGCCGTGATGGCCGATGGCAGTACCGGGTGCGGATATTCGCCGACCGTGACCTGTATGGTGCCAACCACGATCTCAAGCCCGGCTTCTACCGACCCTCCGGCGGATGGCTCTACCTGAATTGTCGGGAAGATTTCTGTCTGGAACGAGTCGAACGCCTCGACGCTTGCGCCATAGTCGTCCCAACCGAGCTCGAGCACGACCTCGTTGAAGCCTTGATCTCCCGATGCTTCAAAGACCACGGAGAAGATGCCGTCTCCAAATAATGCATCACCGCCCTCCCCGTTGTCATATAGCCGGTAAACGGCAGATGTGCCCTCGGGCGAAGTGATAGTCGCCGTGACGATAGATCCGGGAAGCCATCGGGCAACTCCATCCACGGTCGCCTCCGCCATAAGGACTGACTGCAGCCCTGCCTGGAGCGGAAATTGTCCGACCAGCCTGAGTGCGATCGGGCTTCGCAGGTCAACTGAAGCCAGTACGGGTCGGCCATCTCCGGAGGCACGCAGCGACCATGTTCCCGGTTCCGGGGAGGTGATCGTTGCCACTACCAGGTTCGGGGTTGTAATAAATGTTGCTGCGTTTGAAGTCGATCCAAGTTGAACGCCGTGCGGGTCGAACAGATCCAGCGATGCATTTGCGGAGTTACGGACCATCGCGACGCTGAGGCTGGTCGATTCTGGAGCCACCTCTATGGCCTGAACCGCCGTATTTCCGGACTGGAGCGTTATATCCAGGACGAGCTCGCCATCCAGCTCCAGTACGTTTTGGACAAACATGTCCAGTCCGAGTAATGTGCCGGTGTCGTCCCAGCGGCCGGAGGCTCGTTCCACAATTGATGACAGGAATCCGCGCGCCTCGTTCGTCGTTGACGGAAGCATCACCGCGTTGACCTTCCATCCTTCAGCGATGAACAGGTCGGCGAAACCAATTATCCGATCCCGGTTCGCTTGGGAACCATCCTGCATACGACCCGTGATCAATACGATCTCGGATCCGGCGGGTGCGCTCACGCCCGAGAGATACCCAAATGCGGAAGCCAGGGCGGCGAACTGATCGCTGCCGCCGCTCTCCGCCCGACTGGCGATGCGCTGCACGAGGGTCGAGACGGCGTTGTCGATGTCAGAGCCCGAGGCGGGGTGACCGACTACGGTACCGGCTTCATCGGAGTACGGCATCAGCGCCACTGTGCCATCGCCGACGGAGTCCACCAGGATTCGCAGCGCAGTCTCGGCCACGGCGGCGTCTTTTTCGCCTACAGATGTGCTGCCAAGGTCGACCGCGATAAGCGTCACCCCAGGCTCATGGTCGTCAGCGGAAATCGTGTGTGGGCCAACGGCAAATGTCATCGTCAGCACAATGATTCCGAGGAGCGTTACTAATAGTCGGCGCATAATTTCCCGTCCAAGCGTCTCGCGCGTGTTCAAAAGCAGTGGCCTGAGACTAGGAATTCCTACCGTGTAAACGCAAGGCGATTCAACTACGTGCTTGGTTGGGAACTGTGGGACCGCTTTAGTCCGGGCAGACGGTTGGTGTAACGGCGCTCCTGATACATGCGGCTTCGATTGACCGGCCTTGGCGCCCCATCTAAACTCTGCGGGCGTTTACATCACACCGCAGCGATAGCCATCCGGGAGCCTGTTTCCAGTTTGAAATTCGGTATCGCTGTCACGACATCGGTCAATCCTGCGACCACATCCGACGGTCAGGCGCGCTACGTAACAGCGATGACCGACGAGATTGAACGGCTCCGATTCGACTCTTTATGGGTTTCGGATCGGACGGTGTATCCATATGACCTGGTGGATCGATACCCGGAGCAGTACGGCCCGGGACTGGCGGACCCGGACGCACAGAACGTGCTCGAGGCAGTCACCACACTCTCATACGCAGCGGGTCGCACCGAAAACGTTCGGCTAGGGATCAGCGTGCTGGTGCTGCCGTTCAGGAATGCCATCCTGAACACAAAAATGCTGAATACGCTGGATGTGCTTTCGGGCGGACGACTGATTCTGGGCGTCGGGACGGGATGGATGCCGGAGGAGTTCGCTTCGATGGGCGCGTCGTTCGACGATCGCGGACGCGTGACCGATGAACACCTGGATCTTTTCCGGGCGTCCGAGGCAAGCCTGGACCCGGACGTCTCAGGAGATCACGTCGAACTGAAAGGCATGCGGCTGTTTCCGCAGGCCGGCCAGCGACCGCGAGTGCCGGTCTGGATTGGCGGCAACTCGAAGCGAGCGTTGCGACGAACGGCGGAGTACGGAGACAACTGGCACTGCATTCGCCTGACGCCCGACGAGATCGCAGCGCAGAAACCGTTGCTTGAACAGGCGTGTATCAACGCCGGACGCGATCCCGCAGAGGTGGGAATTTCGATACGCACAAGCGTGACCATGGCCGGAACTGAGACGGAGCATGGTCACAGCGAACAACGCGGGTTGATGATCGGCGAACCTGAGCAGATCATTGAAGACATTGAGAGTTACGGGGTGGCGGGGGTCGACTACATGGTCCTGTCCGTGGTCGGCAATTCGACACGGGAGACCGTCGAAAACCTGAACCGATTCAACACAGACGTGAGACCGCACTTCGGCAACTAATCCACCTGACAATCCCCACGTGAATAATTAAGGACACCAATACATGGTTGAGAGCGCAACGAAGGCCACCCTCATCACCGAGATAGTCGATCGCAAAAGTGTCGTCGCCTTTGACGGCCGTCCGATCGAGGACAGCAAACTTCAGGCGATGGTCGAGGCAGCTCGCTGGGCGCCGTCTGCCAGCAACAGGCAACCGTGGCGGATCACGCTGGTCCGGGACGGTGAATCTCGCGACCCCCTAAACGAAGCACTTGCGCCGGGTAACCAGGCGTGGGCGCCGAGCGCTCCACTGCTCGTGGTTTTCGCGACCGATGTACCAGACCCGGAACGTCCGGGTTCCGGAGCAAAGATGATGCTCGACACCGGGTTCGCAGGCCAGAATTTGATGCTGGAAGCCGTCCACCAGGGTTTGCGCGTGCATGCGATGGCCGGCTGGGACGAGGGCAAGGTTAAGGCGGCGCTCGACATCTCTGAAGGAATCGTGGTGGCATTCCTCCTTGCAGTTGGCTACGGCGGCGATGTGAGTGAGCTCTCTGAGGAGCTGCTTGCCAAAGAGAACCGTGACCGAGTCCGTAATGATGTCGGAGAAAACTTCTTCGACGGGAAGTTTGGGGCGCCGTGGAAGGCGTAATCACGACGAAGGTGGTGTCGCTCGCTCCGTTTCTACATCCCCTCCAAAACCCAGATGGACTCCACAAGGAATCGAATTGAAGATCACTGGACTTAAGTCGTTCCCGGTCGCCGATGCCGACGGGAATAAATACTTCTTTGTAAAGGTCTACACGGACGTCGGCATAGACGGAATCGGCGAGGCGGGTATTCGGAACTGGGGTAACGCCATCGGCAAGGCCGTTGAGCATCTTTCCGAAATACTCGTTGGCGAAGACCCATGGTCTACCGAGCGGCACTGGCAAAAGATGTTCCGCGGAAACTTCTTCCCGGCGGACAAGGTGTACATGTGTGCGATCAGCGCCATCGACATCGCCCTGTGGGACATTAAGGGCAAGTCCGTGGACATGCCGGTTTACAAGTTGCTGGGCGGGCCGGTCAGGGACAAAGTTGTTTGCTACCCGCACACGCAGGGCAAGACGCTCGCCGGGCTGGTCGACAACTGCAAACAGGCGGTGGATGAGGGCTGGAAGTTTGTGCGCTGGGGTCAGCCAGAGACCCACGGCGAGCTTGAGTACAGCGGGGACGATGGCCGGCTTGAGCCGTTGAAGTCCATGCGGTTGGCGGTCGAGCAGATGGGCGCGGTTCGTGACGCTGTTGGGCCGGACATCAGCATCTGTTTCGATGTCCACACGAGGCTGGACACGCGGCACACCATCGAGATGTGCCGTGACCTGGAGCCATTCAAACCTTTCTTTATAGAGGACCCGATCCGTTCAGAGAACCCGGCGAGCTACCGCAAGATCGCAGCCAACATCAATCTGCCCATCGCTGCCGGTGAGCAGTGGGCATCCAAGTGGCCGTTCCGAGAGGTGATCGAGCAGGAAACAATCGACTACGCACGGATCGACCTGTGCATCGTCGGCGGAATCACCGAGGCGCTCAAGATCACGCACTGGGCGGAGACGCACTACATCGATATCGTTCCGCACAACCCGCTTGGGCCTGTTAGCGCGGCCGCCTGTGTCTCACTAACAATGGCGTCCACCAACGTGGGGGTTCAAGAGATGCCGAAACGACCCGGGACATTCGCCACGGATCTGTTTCCGCAGCAGATCGGCTGGGAGGACGGATACGCCTTCTGCCACGACGCGCCGGGGCTTGGGATCGTGTTCGACGAGGATGCGGCGGAAGCGAGCCGGGTGGTTCCGCAGGGCTGGGCGCCGCAGTTGTACCGGGACGACGGCGCACAGACGAACTGGTAAGCGGAGAACGGAATATCAAACATCTAAGTGATCGAACGGTCTTCTCCCTCACCCAAACCCTCTCCCGCTGGGAGAGGGGAAACGGCGGGCTGGGCAAGCGTCACCCCTACAACGTCAATCAAACAATGAGGAGCCTCAATTGAAAGTCAGCGCAATCAAGTCCTACCCGGTCCAGGATAGCGACGGTCGTGGCTACTTCATCGTCAAGGTGGAGACGGACGCCGGCATCTACGGCCTTGGCGAGATCGGCATACGTAACTGGGGCAACGCTATCGAGACGGCGATCGCCCACCTGTCTGAGGTCGTGATCGGCCAGGACCCGTGGTCGACCGAGAAGCTCTGGCAAAAGATGTTTAGAGCCAACTTCTTTCCGGCCGATACGGTCTACGGATGCGCCATCAGCGCCATCGACATCGCCCTGTGGGACATCAAGGGCAAGTCGGTTGACATGCCGGTCTACAAGCTGCTCGGCGGTCCCGTTCGCGACAAGGTGGTCTGCTATCCACACGTCAACGGCAACACGCTCCAGGAGCTGATCGACGATTGCAAAGCGCACGTGGATCGCGGCTGGAAGTTCGTCCGCTGGCACCAGCCACAGACGGCGGGCCTGTACAACGACCTCGACGGCCATGGCGTTCTCGAGCCACGTGAGTCGATGAAACTGGCTGTGGAACAGATCGCTGGCGTTCGAGCCGCCCTTCCGGACGTCGAAATCTGTTTCGATGTACACACCCGGCTCGACACGACCCATGTGATCGAGATGTGCCGTGACCTGGAAGAATTCAAACCCTTCTTCATAGAGGACCCGATCAGGTCGGAGAATCCGGCGAGTTATCGAAAGATCGCAGACAACATCAACCTGCCGATCGCCGCCGGCGAGCAGTGGGTGTCAAAGTGGCCGTTCCGAGAGGTGATCGAGAACGAGACCATCGACTACGCACGGATCGATCTGTGCATCGTCGGCGGGCTTACCGAGGCGCTCAAGATCACGCACTGGGCAGAAACGCACTACATCGACATCGTCCCGCACAACCCGCTCGGCCCGGTCAGCGCCGCGGCCTGCGTCAATCTCTGCATGGCGACCACCAACGTCGGCGTGCAGGAGATGCCCCGCCAGCCGGGCACGTTTGCGAACGATCTCTTCCCGAAACAGATCGAGTGGGAAGACGGCTACGCCTGGGTGCCGGACGCACCGGGACTTGGCGTGGACTTCGACGAGAGTGTGGCGGAGTCGAACCGGGCTGACCCGCGAGGATGGGTCTCACAGCTCAGGCGAAACGATGGTGCATTCACGAACTGGTAGGCTTCCATCAAAGGAAGTGGGATATGGGCAGGTTTGCGGCATTCCTCGTCGTGGCCGCGATGGGCATCATTGCGCTGGTCGCACTGTGGGCGATCGTGTTCCCGGTTCTGGAGATCGACTGGAACGGCGATCCCTATTATTTCGTTTTTCTCACCGCGGTTACCGTTGCCATCGTAACCAGTCTCGTCATCGCAACCATTGGCATTGTTCATGCAATATCGAAGCCCACGGACTACGGCAAGTCAAAGAGCGATATTGAGCGTGAACGCATGCATGATCACAGAGTGCGATAACTGTGACAGTCGTGACGCTCGCCCGCGACATCAAACCAGGTTGAACACATGACTCGGAATCACCTGGTCGCGATCGGCGTCGGGGTCGTTTTACTTGCGATCCTGTGGTTCTTCGTTGTACCTCTTTTGCTGGACCTTGGCGAGAAGAGCGGCCAGGACGCTGCACTGGGGTGGATCGTGCTGATCGGGGCGACCCTCATTGTCAGCTGGGTCATGTTCCGTCCGCCCGGGTTCCAGGCCGATGTCGAGGCCTCAAAAATCCGTCGTCGCCAGGGACTCCGTCGCTCGGAAAACGACCGTCGTAGACGCGATCGGTCTAATCGCTAGAAGCAACCGCCACCTCCACACCGACCGCCTTGTTAAATCGTGGCAGCAACTCCTTGTTGAACAGCTCCATACTGTAGTTCCAGGCCCGTTTGTCATCGTCGTCATCCCAGTCGAAGCTCATCACGTCGATGGCGCCGAACGGCCCCGTCTCTTCCCATAGCCTCAGGAGACGGTCTAACGCCGTGTCCACGTCGCCGGCGATGATCTGTTCGCCCATGAAGTAGTCCATGTCGACCTCGGAATCGGACATCGACAGATCTTGCTTCATCATCCCAAGCCCGGGTCCCGCTTTGATTGCTCCCGTGAGATGTGTATAGGCAGTCTCGATCGAGTTGCTGCGGGCACGCTTCTCCGCTTCCGCCGTGGTGTCCGCAAGGAATATCGTTCGTGCGATCTTCCACGTTGATCGATCTGCCGGGTTACCCGCCTCAAGAGCCGCCTGCTCGTACGTGGACCACTGATCTTTCAGCACATCTACCGGAATAATGGAGTGGCTGAAGAGCTGGAATCCGTGTCGTGCGGCTGCTTTAACGGAACCTGACCCGCGTGACGAAACCGGAACCGATATCGGCGGGCGCGGCTTTTGATACGGCTTCGGGGGGTATCCGTAGCCAAGTTCCTCGTTCACCGACTCCAGCTTCACCGTCCAGTGCTCGCCCTTGAACTCATATGGCGGATCGGACGACCAGATCTTAAGGATCATGTCGATCGCCTCTGCCATCCGGGAATGCATCTGCTTGGGGTCAAGGCCGTACATCTCAAAATCAGAAGGCGCTCCGCCAAACCCGAAAGCAAGTTCCAACCTGCCGTGCGAGAAGTGGTCCAGGAATGCAAGCCGATTGGCGACCTGGGCCGGGTGGTGCATGTTCACAAGAACCGGCGCAGGGCCCAGGCGCATCTGCTTCGTCTGCCTGAAAACGGCGGCGATGAACATCTCCGGGCTGACGATCGGTTCCCAGGACAGCGTGTGGTGCTCGCCCACCCAGAACTCGTGTACACCCAGTTCATCCGATCTGATGGCGAGCTCCATGTCCTCGTCGTGACATTGCGCCAGATCTTTTGACGGGTGATGGAACGGCATGATGAAGATGCCGCTTTTTACAGAGTGCAATCGAGCCTCGAACTTCTAATTCTGGGTTGAGTTTGGGGGTTGTGTCTGGTGCATGGCTCAGGTGTTACATACCGGTGATGTTTTCGGGAGCGATACGGATGATGACACGGGTTTGTGCCGGGTTGCGCCCGCCGTACGAGTCCACCCCGGTGTATTTCTTGGCGAGCATATCGATATGCGCGTCGGCGCCTTCTTCGATCATCGCTGTGACCCGGCCCCGGATGTTCACGACCCGAGAATAAGAATTCGCCGGGTCGTACACGCTGACGGCGACCCGGGCGTCCCGTTCGATGTTGTTGGTCTTGACCCGGTTCAGCGCTGAGTTGATCAGGACATCGGTGCCGTCCGTGTCCACCCAGACCGGCGATATCTGTGGCGATCCGTCGGCCATGAGCGTCACGAGTTGAGCGAGGTGCGTCTCTTTCAGCAGGGCTATCTGTTCAGAAGTCAGGCTTGCCAAATCAAGTTCTCCTGATAGGTACGTCAATTTGATATGAGCAGTCTGCTCTGACGCCGCATTGTATGGAGCGGATCGTCCGGCGAATACCGGTGTGAACGTATCGATATCGTGAATTGATTACAGACGGCCATCACCTCAGATCCATTTGGGGCCGCAAAACGACCGGCAGGGTGCGCTGGATGTTGAGCGTATTGCCCTTGGCCGGGTGGAACTGGATCGTAAATTCATCGCTAACGCCGATAAGGCTTGCGGCAGCGTCAACGTACGGATCGCTTGTCCCGTTGCCGAGATCCCACAGCGAATTCACATTATCGCAGGTATGCAGCCAGATGGTGATCTCGGCCCGTTCGTTTCCGTCGAGAATGTAGTCGCCGTTGTCTGCCCCGGGGAAGGTAACGGTCCACGCTGCGTCGTTTATCAGGAAACTGTCGGTCTGGATTGTGGCGCTGCTTCGGCTTGTTAGTCCGCTGGCATCCGGGTCGGTGCCGGTGTCATTGAACGTATGTGGCGGTGTCAGATCGGTCATCGAGCTGCCAAGCGCGCCGACAACGGTGAATATGACCTTTGCGACCGCTTGATCGTCGACGCCGCTCAGCAGGATGACATCATTGCCATCGACGTCGACATCGCCACGGACACCCCTGACGGATCCCCGCAGCTGCAGGCTGCCGGTCGCCTGGTCCAGCCCGGAGAGGACTACTTCCTTGCCCTGCTCTGCCGAGAAGATGCCGGTCTGAAGTGTGGTCATGGCGAACACAGATGCCACCATGACAAATGCGATCATGATTATCGTCGTCTCAAGTCCGGTGACACCACGCTGCCCGGCTCGCAAGCTCGTGTGCGGCCTTACGTGTGCACGACTCGGGCGGTCATGCTCGCCGGGGTACGCGAGACGCGTACGAGCGAGCGTGAACCTGCGCAGGCGCGAGAAAGCAGGACCCGCTAGGGCCCTGCTTTCTCGAGACGCCGATTGAATGAACGATGACGGCGCTTCGCGCTGGATGGCGGCACACGCCCCGCCGGGCGGTGGTCTTCCCACATCACCAGACTATGATCACGTAGGAGCGTGGTCGTGCGAGCCTATCGTCCATCCGGGTGAGCGTAACGACCTTCACCCGGGCACGCGAAACCCCGGACCCCCAGTGGGGGCAAACGACCACTCACACGATCAGTTGTCGATCACGAGCGGCCGTTGTTAGTACCCGTAGCACCATCCGCAGGCTGATCGTTCAAGTGGCATCTGCGGCTAGTCGATAGTCGCTCCGCCGTCTATCACGAGATGTTCACCGGTGATAAACGATGCGTCATCGGAGGCCAGAAATAGTACCCCGTTGGCGACTTCTCGAGGCTGTCCCACGCGCTTCATAGGCGCGTCCTGCCCGAACGCGACAAGCGCCTCTTCGTGATCGAGGCCAAGCGAATCAATATGTACCGATGTGGCCCGCGTATATATCGTTCCCGGGCACACGGCATTGACCCGGATATTGTCCGGCGCAAGGTCCATAGCGAGACAGCGCGTCAGCTGGAGAACAGCGCCCTTTGACGAGTTGTACGGAATGAATGACGGCTGGGCGATAAATGAGCTGACAGACGCCAAGTTTACGATCGCGCCACCGCCGTTTTCTCGCAACACCGGGAGCACCGCTTTCACGCAGTTGGCCGGGCCGATCACGTTGACACCGAAAACACGGTCCCAGTCGTCACGAGTCACGTCTTCGACCTTGCCAAATACAAAAACGGCGGCGTTGTTGACCAGGATGTTCACCGTACCGAAGGCGTCCACGGCGGCCTGCACCGCCGAGCCCGCTGACGACTCGTCAGAGATGTCTGTGTGCTGAAATACCGCTTCACCGCCCGACTGTTTGATCTCATCCACCACGGCGCTACCGGCGTCATCTTCGATGTCGGCCACTAGGACACGTGCGCCCTCTTCGGCGAAAAGGATGGCGATCGCCCGGCCGATTCCGTTTCCGGCGCCGGTAACGATGGCGGATTTGCCCTCAAGTCTCATTCGGATATCTCCCTGTGTAATTAACCTGTCTTGATGCGAACAATTGAACGTGCGCCGGAGTATAGACACGTCGGTTTCCCAGACGGGATTGGATCGAGAGGCTCGCCAATACGCAGGTCGGGATACAATCGGACCTCCGCGACTCCCTCCGGCGTACTGCTTTGCCGTGAATTGGAGTCCGGAAACTCCCAGGACCATATCCGGGAGTTGGCCAGAATAGTTGTGAGGATAAGCCGCCGTACTCAGTCGAGGATTCTCTGCATTCCGCCGTCCCCAGCCGCCGAGAGAGATACCCGCGGGCCAGTACTACGAGACCGGATTCCCGGTACTCACATACGGGCCGACGGAACGCGTGTCGCAAACCGACTGGAAATTCACGATCGATCTCGGCGAAGGCGGCTTCAAGTCCTGGACCTGGGACGATCTGATGGCGATGCCGCAGACCGATATCCACACCGACATCCACTGCGTCACGAAGTGGTCGATGCTGGACAACGACTGGAAGGGTGTCGACCTAGACGTCTTTTTCGAGCAGGCGGGACTGGGAGAGGATATCGCAGAGGACTATCTGATGATCCGATCGTTCGGTGGTTACACGACGAATCTGCCGGTCGCGGATGTGCGTGGAGGAAAGGCGTACATCGTCCACGAGTTCGACGGCGAGCCGATCACTCCGGAGCATGGTGGGCCGGTACGCATGATCGTGCCGCATCTGTATTTCTGGAAATCCGCGAAATGGGTGGAGAACATCCGATTCATGGACGAGGACGCCCCCGGTTTCTGGGAGGCCAACGGCTATCACATGTACGGCGATCCCTGGAAAGAACAGCGTTACTGGGGCGACTAGCAGGCTGCGCGCCGACTCTCCCGGCGGGAGAGGGTTAGGGTGAGGGAGGGGCACGTTGCTGGATCCCCGGTCCTTGGAGAGCCTCAGGTCACGGACCACTCGGGATTCGGCAATAGAACGACCGCTTCCCGTTTCCAACGAATCAGCCACAGACGCTTGATAATGCAAGATTCTGATCTCACTCGAGACGGCTCACAGCCGCCTCAACTGACGTGGCAGGTAGCGACCGTGGAGTCGATCACGGTTGAGACGTATCGGGTCAAGACGTTTCGGCTGCGTTTGCCTGCCTGGGAAACGTTCCGGCCCGGCATGCATTACGACGTCCGGTTGACCGCGCCCGATGGCTATCAGGCGCAGCGAAGTTACTCGATCGCCAACGGACCCGAGACTCGCAATGTGATCGATCTCACCGTCGAGACGATCGATGGTGGGGAGGTTTCGCCTTACTTCCACGACGTCGTGATCGTTGGAGATCGGGTTGAGATTCGTGGCCCCATCGGCGGCCCGTTTACCTGGGACGGCTCTTTAGGTGGA
Organism: Dehalococcoidia bacterium; assembly: GCA_046583455.1. Classification (GTDB taxonomy): domain Bacteria; phylum Chloroflexota; class Dehalococcoidia; order Lucifugimonadales; family Lucifugimonadaceae. Next base: position 31,428 of record JAYGCG010000077.1, read on the forward strand.
CCGCTGCTGTTGGTCGGAGGCGGTTCCGGCATCGTCCCGTTAATGTCGATGCTTCGGCACCGGGACAGCACGGCACGTCAGGTCCAGACGCTGTTCCTCTACAGCTCTCGCTCTCCCGAAGATGTGATCTACAGCGATGAACTGGACACTCTCGCTGAGGCCGGTAACGGTCTTCAGATAGCGCACACTTTTACGCGTAAAACACCGGACGGATGGGACGGGTTCGCCCGACGTGTCGATGTTGAGATGATCTCCGAGGTATTCGACCGTTTGGGAGCCGTCGGCAGGGCCTTTATCTGTGGTCCAGAAGGGTTCGTGGAGACGGCCGCAAACGCGCTCGTGGATGCAGGGGTTACGTCCGAGCGCATTCGCACGGAGCGGTTTGGGCCGATCGGGACTTGATAATCGGCCTGCCCATATTTCTATTCGGCGTTGAGTCCTGACCAATCCCCCCGGATAACTCCTTTTGTGACATTCCCCGGTGCTTTGACCGATGTGGTCGCTATCATCCGACTGCGCCCATCCCATTCCACAAGTTTTAATTGGACTCGACCCTGATTACTGAAACCCCTGAGACCGCCGCTGACGCGAGTTCTGACCTCCCAGCGAATCACGAAATCTACACAGCCCTGCTATCCGAAAAATTCGGCTATCCCGGGTTACGCCCGGGCCAGTCAGAGGTGCTGCGCGGACTCGACTCTTCGGATGTCCTCGCAGTGCTTCCGACTGGAAGTGGCAAGAGCATGGCCTACGTTCTTCCGGCGCTCGTGTCCGGTCGAGTGTTGGTAGTGTCGCCGCATATCGCGCTTATGCAGGATCAGGTCGAAAGCCTGGTCGCCAACGGTGTCCGCGCTGCATTTATCAACTCCAACCTGACCAACGTTCAGAAACGTGACACGTTCATAGAGTTCCGGGACGGCGATCTCGATCTCCTGTACACCTCGCCCGAGTCGCTGGCCAATCAGAAGTTTGTCACGGGTCTGGCCAAAGCAGGGATCAATCTTCTCGCCATAGACGAAGCGCACTGTGTTTCGGAGTGGGGCCACACGTTCCGGCCCGACTACCTGAGACTTGATTCCGTCCGAAAACAGCTGGGATCTCCCCGCACGATCGCCCTCACCGCAACGGCCACAGATCAAGCGCGTAACGATATCGTCCAGCGGCTCGGGCTGGACGATGCCGTTCGTGTGGTGCATTCGGTGGACCGCCCCAACCTGACCTTCACCGTGAATTTCGGTGGTAGTAACAGTGAGAAGCAGGACTTCTTGATCGACTTCGCCACGAAAAGGCGCGGAAAGAGCGGGATCGTATATGTGGGATCGCGCAAACGGGCCGAGGAACTCGCCGAGTTGCTATCGGGAGCCGGACTGAGCGCGGCGCACTATCACGCAGGGATCGTTGCGAAAACCCGGTCCGATGTTCAACGCCGGTTCATGACGGACCAGATCGACGTGATGGTCGCAACAAACGCGTTTGGACTGGGTGTCGATAAGCCGGACGTGCGTTTCATCGTGCATTACGACATGCCTGCCCGGCTTGAGGCGTACTACCAGGAGTCTGGGCGGGCTGGGCGAGATGGCGAGCCTGCCGAATGTGTGCTGATCTACACTCCGTATTCGGCCTCAGGCCCGAGGTGGTTCATCGACAGAGATCATCCGCCGGCATCGGACCTAAGAATCGCCTGGCGGCGCCTGTGCGCGATTGTGGGACCCGATTCCCGTGTGCCCGAATCAGGGTTCGGAAATTTTGACGGCAAGGTGATGGCGATACGCGCTTTCCAGGAGTCTGGCCTGCTGGATAAATCGGCCGATACCCTGCTGTCTGACAATCCTGACGCCCGTATCAACTCGATGGTGGTCGATCGTCACAGGGAGCACGAGTTCGAGATGCTTGAGCTGATGCTCGGATACGCCCAGACGCTGGGTTGTCGACGTTCCTACATTCTCGAGTATTTTGGCGAGCCGCCTGTCGAATCTTGCGGCAGTTGCGACAACTGTCTGAACTCGACCGGATCGGATGGATCTGGTCTTCTTGGTCGAATCATTCAACTACGATCGGAGATTGCTCAGCAAAACAGGATGGACTCGGTCGATGTGTTCGAGGACCGCACGGCACGCGCTTTGGCCGATGCACGGCCGAGGGACGAAACGGAACTGTTGGAGGTCTGGGGCATCGGCCCGGTCCGCGCTCGACGCTGGGGTAAACAGATGTTGGAGGAGGTGCAGAAATGGGAGGCGGATAACCCTGACGCAGCCCCCCGCTCTTCTGTTGCTGCCGCTCGTAAGACGACTGTGTCTCAATCACGTCGTCCGGATCACGCCGATATGCCCCTGTTTGACGTGCTGCGTGAGTGGCGGAAGACCCGTGCGGCGGAAGAAGGAGTCCCGGCGTTTGTCGTATTCTCGGACCGCACTCTGGCAGCACTCGCATCGGCAAAGCCGACAAACATGGATGAACTATTCACCGTATTCGGGGTCGGTGCAGCCAAACGCGATCGCTTCGGGCGAGCGGTCCTGGACGTCATCGAAGAATTCCAGTCCGGGGCGGATGACGCTAAATAGTTTTTCAGGCTTTGCTGGCTGCTGAGTTTCCGCTTCACCCGTCTCAAGATGAGTGGGGATCGAGGTTGCGGTCAGCACAAGTACTACTCCCTTCGGGTGATCGATTGGTGAAGGTCCCTCGTCCTTCCGGGGCCGGAAGGATCTTGCTGACAAACCTGCGGTGTGACCCATCGTCACAGCAACGTGGGCGTATTGCCATACGCCCCTACAATAGTCGTCGACGCGTGATCGGTTGTCGCAATCCATACGTTTAGGGAGACCAACCAGCAACATGTCAGACACCCTCGTCGCAACCGACTGGCTCGCAGAACATCTAGATGATCCGTCGGTGCGCGTCCTTGAGATTGGGGCGACCGATACGGACGAGGACTATCGTTCCGGACACGTCCCGGGCGCGATCCGGTTCTTCTGGAAGGACCTGAGCTGGCACGAGAGCGACCGCGTGTTCGTCACCCCAGTGGAGATGGCTCACAGGCTGGGATCGATCGGCGTTGCCCCGGATACAACGCTGGTCCTATATTCGGACAAGGTCCAATACGGCACATATGTGTACTGGGCGCTGACGATGGCCGGGCACAAGGACCTGAGGTTGCTCGACGGTAGCCGCACCAAATGGCTCGCCGAGGGTCGGCCTCTCAGCGAGGTAGTCCTCGTTTTTGACGCCGTGTCTTACGATCCTCCAACGGCAGACGCTTCTTCGTGCGTTGGTCGTGATGATGTGCTGAGCAATCTGGAGAACAGCGGGCGTTTGATGCTCGATGTCCGGTCGCCCGAGGAGTACTCGGGTGAACGTGTGATGCCGCCGCCGGGGTTCGACCACGGCGCTGAACGTACTGGACGCATCCCCGGCGCCGTCCACCTGTTCTACCAGGAGTTGCTGAACGCGGACGACACTTTTCTCTCGCCGGGGCAACTACGTGCGAAATTCACCGGCGCTGGCGCCGGGCCGAATCAGATATCGGAAGTCGTGAGCTACTGCCGGCTGAGCCATCGCGCCACGCTGGCGTGGGTCGCCGCCACTCAGATCCTCGGATGGAATCACATGCGCATCTACGACGGTTCGTGGACCGAGTGGGGTTCAATCGTAGGATTCCCGATCGAAAAGGCCCAGTAGGGCGATTATCTGGGGTGCTTTAGTTTTACGCTTGAACTAGCTGGTTATGAACCTGATGGTGAATTGCGGTCGAGTACAACCGGGATCGAAGACCCTACGCGAACGCCGGGACGACCCTCTCGCAAAACAACTCAAGTGACCGGTTGATTTTGTCTTCCTCCATCCGTTCTCCGGCGTTGAATTCAAGCACCATACCTGTCAGCTGAAGTGCATCCCCGATCTCTTTGATCTTGTCGATAACGACATCTGGCGTCCCAACGATCGCCTTTTCGCTTGTGTGCACCCCTTCCCAGTCCAGATTGCCGAGGCTGTCGATCCGCTCTGCGCGCTCATCCAGGTAGTTGGCCTGCCCTGAAGCGACCATGCGCTGCAATATTTCGCTGGCTGAGGTGTAACGCCGGGTGAAGCCCTCTTCCGGTGTTTT
>JAYGCG010000010.1:0-5431 GCA_046583455.1 Dehalococcoidia bacterium
GTCTGGCCGATCTTGCTGCGATCGTCGTCAGCAAACGCCACCGGCTCGTACTGGAAGTTGGTGGTGGTAAACGCCTGAGAGCAGAGCGACGCCCCCGCGTCTCCCGCTCCAATGATGAGGAGTCTCCCGCCGGTCGCCTCAGGGTACGAGCCGGCCATCGAGCGTTCACGCAGGATTCTGACGGCCAGCCTGATACCTGACAGTAGCAGGATGTTGCCGGCGAAATCTATCAGGAAGACGCTTCTCGGGAAGCCGACCAGCCCGAACAGCCAGATCTGCAGGATGACGAAAGCGATGGAGCTGACCATCGTCGCCTTGAGTATCTGAACAAGGTCAGGAATGGCGACGTAACGCCACATGCCTCTGAACAACCTGAACCCGGCGAGGGAGGCTAGGCGTACGGCAAGAAGCAGCGGAAGCGACTGCCAGAAGATATCGCTCGGGATACGATCGATATCGAAATCGAGCCGTACGGCGAAGGATGCCCAGAATGACACCGTCACGAGGACGATGTGAACTAGGACGAGCACAATCCAGCGTGTTCGTCCGCTCATGCGGGAAACGTCGCTCAGCGCCCTCAGCTGGTTGCTCCTGGCTCGTTTACACGTCTAGACGAGGCGCATACAGGGTCTCGTCGCCGCATCCCAGCATACTCCCGCGCCCACATCCGTTACATGGCTTTTCATCGGTGTCATCCTTATACGAAATACGAAATCGCTGTTATGCCGTGTATGAACCATGACAGGGAACCACGGGCAGCCGTTGAGATCGCTTCACTAACCCAAACTATATCCAGGGTAGTTGGTGAATTTCGAAGGGGATATAGGGCAGCTGACGGGTTATCCTCCCGGACGGCGGCGTGATTCAAGTCGTCATACGGAGGGATCACCGCTTGAAACTCAGCGTCCTTGACCAGTCCCCTATTCGGATGGGAGGCACTCCGCGAGATGCGGTGCTCGCCACCATTGAACTGGCGCAACTGGCGGACAAACTCGGCTATACACGTTACTGGCTGGCCGAGCATCACAACACGCGAACACTCGCGAGTCCGACGCCGGAGATTTTGATCCCGGCCCTTGCGGCTGCGACGACCGGGATCCGCGTCGGAAGTGGCGGCGTTATGCTCAGCCACTATTCGCCGCTAAAGGTCGCCGAGTCATTCCGTATGCTGGAAACGCTTCACCCTGGACGGATAGATCTTGGACTCGGGCGCGCGCCCGGCAGCGATCGATATACAGCTATCGCTCTCCAACCGGGGCCTGTCGGCCCTCCGCTCGAGTCGTACCCCAATCAAGTAACCGATCTCCTGAACTATATGGACGGGGAACTTCCTGAAGACCACCCGTATCACGGGATCACGGCGATGCCGTCAGGACCGACATCTCCCGAGACATGGCTGCTCGCCTCATCGATGGGCAGCGCGACCGTGGCCGCACAGCTTGGTCTCCCACTGTCATGGGCGCACTTCATCACGCAGGACGGGCCGGAGATCGTGGCCAGGTATCGAGAAACGTTCCAGCCATCTAAATGGCTGGACGCGCCGCTGGTGAATATCGGTATCTCCGCTACTTGTGCCGAGACTACAGAGGAGGCACGCAAACTCGGGTTGAGCCGGCACTTGATGCGGCTCCGACGTGACCAGGGTCAACCATATGACGGCGTTCCGGCCCCCGAACTGGCGCTCGAGGGTGAGTTTTCGCAGCAAGAATTGGCGTATATGGCGCAGCAGCAGGAACGGGCGATCGAGGGCGATCCGGACGTTGTGAAACGCGGGATCCTCGAGGTGGCGGCGAGATACGAGGTGGACGAGGTGATCGTATTAACGATCACTCACGACTACGAGAATCGGAAGCGATCCTACGAATTGCTGGCCGAGGCTTTTGATCTTGAGTCGCGGGGCTAACGGTCAGAGGCGTTAGATTTTCGAGAGCATCGCATGCGGTCCTATTACTCGGTCATAACTGCCGTCTTGATTGCCCTGGTGGCGTGTTCATCGAATGAGTCTGACGCTCCTGGCGTAATGGAACCCACGGCGACACCGTTCGATACAACCACTCATTCCACGACTATCACCTCGGGAAGTGTGATCTTGAACACGCCTCCTTCCCCTGTATATACGCCGACGATCGCCAATGGCGATCAGCCTAACCAGTTCGGCCAGCTTCGGACTCCCGGGCTTCTGTCTCCGGATGCGATGCCCGCTCACGATGCATTCCCGATAGTTGTCTTGATCCACGGCGGATTCTGGCGGGACAGCTTCGATCTGGAGCTGATGGCTCCACTCGCCACCGACCTGAGTAGCCGCGGATACGCCACCTGGAATCTTGAGTACCGCGGGGTTGGGTCCAGCGGCGGTGGATGGCCTGAGACCGCCAATGACATCGCCGCTGGGATCGATCATCTGGCGGAGATCGCCGATGAACACGGTCTTGATCTCGACAAAGTAATCGTCATCGGACATTCGGCCGGCGGGCAACTTGCGTTGTGGTCCGCAGCGCGCGATCACCTGCCAGAGGGCGCGCCGGGACGAGATCCGATTGTTCAACCGGCGGCGGTGGTGTCGCTGGCCGGGGTTAACGACCTGGAGTCGGCGGATCAGGCCGATCTTGGGGCCGGGGCGGTCGCGATGTTCTTAGGCCGTGATGTTGATCGAACTGCGCCATATCCGGAGTCATCGCCGGCGGCGCTGTTGCCTCTTGGTATTCCGGTGCTTCTCGTACACGGGGACGAGGACAGTAATGTCCCGATTTCACAGACCAGTAACTACGCGACAAGGGCTCGTGAGGCTGGAGATATTGTTGAGGAGCTGACAGTACTGGGCGGTGACCATTTTGTTGTAATCGATCCCTCCTCCGGCGCGTGGGCCGACGTAATCGAGCGGCTCCCGCTGTTACTGGCGCCGGGATCGACACAGACTCCCGGCGGGCTCAGCAGACCGTGATAGGCTCTCCCGGCCCCGGATAACACCGAGGACAACGAACGAAACGGCCTGAGGCCGTGGGAGGCGCAATGTGATCAGCGGAAATCCAAGAATCGGAATCCTCGGAGTCGGGTTTGGGTCAGCTGTCCACATCCCGGGATTTCGGTCTGAGGGATGGGACGTCGCTGCCGTCTACAGCCGTAACGAGGAGCGCGCTAGGGCGGCCGCCGGCGAGAACGACGTAGCGGACTTCCATACCGATGCGTACGAGATGATCAGTCGCAACGACCTGGACGCCATCGCAATAGCGACGCCTCCAACGCCACATCACAACTTCGCAATCGCCGCGCTGAATGCGGGGAAGCATGTGCTCTGCGAGAAACCCTTCGCCCTGAGCGCGGCACAGGCGGCCGAGATGCGGGACGTTGCCGCGATTTCTGGGCGCACGGCGATGGTCGCCCATGAGTTTCGCCACACCCCGCAGCGAGAACAGATCAAGGAGCTGATCGATGACGGTTACATCGGCGATTTCAAACTTGCTTCGCTTGAGCTGTATCTGAGTCGAGGCGGCGGCGGAACGCCTCCCCCGATGACATGGGCTTCAAGCCGGGCCGATGGTGGTGGGTTCCTTGGTGCGCTCGGCTCCCACTTTATCGACGGATTGCGTTACTGGTTCGGTGATGTCGAGACGGCCACGGGCAGGCTAGACACGTTCCAGCCGGACAGGACCGATGATTCTGGTGCGATCGTGCAGTCCGAGACGGACGATTCTTTCACCTTCACTTTGACGTTTAAGAACGGCGGCTCGGCGACGATGATCTGCTCTTCCGCAGTCACACCTGCGCGGGGTGCTCGGATCACCGTCATGGGCAGTGGGGGAACATTGTTCGCCGAGCAGAATAGCCCCAACCCCGCCGAAGACGGCGGAATTCTGGGCAGCCAGGGCGGCGGGCCGCTGGAGGCCATCGAAACTCCGGCGCGCTTGATGCCGTTCTCGGATGATCGCGACCCACGACTGATGGCTTTCCGGCTTCTAGTCAGGGACTTTAATCGTGGCATCGAAGAAGGCACATCTCCGGCGCCCAATTTTGTGGACGCATGGCGCTGTCAGCAGGTTCTCGACGCCGTAAGGGAGTCGTCAGACACCGGTCGCACTGTGCGGATAGATTAGGTCCACGGTCTGTATTGGGTTCGAGAGGAAATCCCAGTTGACGTCCAGCACTCCCATCAAGTGTGACCTTTTGCTAAAGGGCGGCCACGTTATCGACCCCGTCAATGGCATCGACGAGCCGATGGATGTTGCCGTTTCAGGCATCAAGATAGCGGCCGTCGGCCCGGACATTCCGTCAAACTCGGCGGCACGCGTTGCGGACGTTACAGGCTGCTATGTGACGCCGGGGTTGATCGATCTGCACGCGCATTCATGGGGCTCCGTGGCGGCGATGTTCCCGGATGAGATGTGCCTGCCGTATGGCGTGACGACGATGCTGGACGTGGGCGGTTCCGGGTGGCGCAATTTTGACGATTTCAGGAAAGCACGAATCGTGCCTGCGGTGACACGCGTATTTGCGCTCCTGAACATCGTTGGAGCAGGAATGGCGGGCGATGACGCCGAGCAGGATGTGTCAGATATGGACGCGGGTGCGACGGCGGAAAAGATTCTTGAGCGCAGGGACATCGTCGTCGGGATCAAGACGGCGCATTTCCGAGGTCCCGGATGGGAGAACGTGGACCGGGCGTTGGAGGCGGCTGAGCGTTCCGGCACATGGGTGATGATCGACCAGAACGCGGTCGAAACACGAACCACGGATCAGATGCTGGAGAAACTGCGACCCGGTGATGTCGCGACGCACTGCTTTGCATGGAACAAGCCGATTATCGGGAACGATGGTCACGTCAAATCACACTTTCGTGACGCGCAGGAGCGGGGCGTTCGGTTCGATGTCGGTTCCGGCAACAACAGCTTCTCGTTTGCCATGGCAAAGCCCTCAATTGAACAGGGGTTTCTTCCGGATACGATCTCTACCGACACGCGTCGTAAAAGCCTTTTATCCACGTTCGCTACTATGCCGGAGACGATGACGAAGTTGCTGGCTGTTGGCATGTCTCTTGCCGACGTTGTTGAGCGCTCGACTATCGCTCCGGCGCGTCAACTTGGTCACCCAGAGCTCGGGTCGTTAAGCGTTGGCGCCGACGCCGATATCGCAGTGCTGGATCTTACGAAGGGGTCCTTCGGGCTGACCGACGGCGGGCGTACGGGATTCAGGGTGATGCAGGCAGATCGCAGGCTCGTGCCGCAGATGACGGTGCGCGAGGGAGTGGTGGTGTGGGACCTGAACGGCAGAAGTCACGAAAACTGGACGAATACGCCGCCGCCGGACAATCGGCTGCCTTAAGGGATCCGGGGGCGATTGGAGCGGGGGACGAGACTCGAACTCGCGGCCTCAACCTTGGGAAGGTCGTGCTCTACCAACTGAGCTACCCCCGCACTAGTTTTGCTTTGTTTACAGC
>JAYGCG010000065.1:0-30500 GCA_046583455.1 Dehalococcoidia bacterium
GCAGCGAACGAGCGCGGGTTGGGGCAATGGTCGTCCTGGACCCAAATCATCTCAGGGGTTCTGGAGGCTTCGAGCCAGGACTCGGAATCGGACGGCGGGTCAAACATAGATCAAAATGGTCTCAGCGACGGTTCGATCCCTTGGGACATGTTTGGCCTGATGCAGCAACTGGGCGCCATTCCAACTTCTAAGTAGCGGATCGTCTCCGAGGGCGAATAGTCGTTCGCCCCTGTGGTTGTTGAGGCGTAGCCTGTCCACATCACCGGCCGTCGCGGCGGGTCGGACAACTGTTCAGGGGGATCGATATGCGGATTGCACGATTTGAGGTTGACGGGCTCGCCCGGTACGGGATTGTCGAGGGTGACTCCGTTGTTGAGATCAGGGGAGATGTTTACGGGTCGTTTGACACAACGTCCACCTCACACGCCCTGAGCGACGTTCACCTTCTTGCACCGGTAACGCCCAGCCAGATGTTTGGGCCAGGCGTCAATTTCGCCGACCATCTCCACGAGGCGACCAGCATCACCGGGCAGGCCGAGATGGCGGAGACGCCGCAGCCCTGGCATAAGGCGGTTAGCGCCATCATCAACCCGGGCGACGACATCGTGATTCCGTACGACTCCACCACCGGGATTCAGCACGAAGGTGAATGCCTGGCGGTGATCGGCAAGACGGCCCGCCGGATCAGCCCGGAAGACGCTTGGGACCACATTCTTGGCTACACGTGCGGTAACGACATCAGCGAGCGGACGTGGCAGCGCAACGACAACTCGATGTGGCGCGGCAAAGGGAGCGACACCTTCGCACCTATTGGCCCGTGGATCGACACCGATTTCGACCCACGATCGGGTGGAGACATGATCGTTCGGTTAAACGGCGAAGAGGTGCAACGGGCAAGTACCTCCGACATGTATTTCGACTTCGGCGTGCTTGTTAGCTACATCAGCCAGCAGATGACGCTCAAGCCCGGCGACGTCGTGTGGTCAGGTACAACGGGCGATCCTCGGAACATGGTTCCCGGAGACAAGGTGGAGGTAGAGGTGCAGGGGATCGGTATTCTGGCGAATCCGGTTGCGATGGAACAGAAGTGAGCGAGCCTCAGGGTTTCATCCCGCTAGGCGGATACACCCGGTATGCAACCCATGAAATGAGCAAACGCGCCGGGGATTTCTATTCTGAGGTCGATCGGCGCCGCACCGTACGTGAGTTCTCGTCCCGGGTTCCGCCGCGTGATGTACTGGATAACTGTCTCAGGGCCGCCGGAACCGCACCGAGCGGTGCGAATATGCAGCCATGGCACTTCGCTGTTGTTGGCGACCCAGAGGTCAAGAAAAGGATCCGAATAGCGGCGGAGGAAGAGGAGCGCGAGTTCTACTCAAGTCGCGCCCCACAGGAATGGCTCGACGCGCTCGGGCCTCTGGGCACGAATCCAGAAAAGCCATTTTTGGAGACAGCGCCGTGGCTGATCGGAATCTTCGAGGAAAGCTACGGTCTCCTCCCGGACGGACGGCGGGTTAAGCACTACTACGCTAGAGAATCGATCGGGATAGCGACCGGAATCCTGATCACGGCGCTGCACCACGCAGGACTCACCACGCTCACGCATACGCCAAGCCCGATGGGGTTCTTGAACGAGATCATGGAGCGTCCATCGAACGAGCGCGCCTTTTTGCTGCTTGTGGTCGGGTATCCAGCGGAGGACGCTACGGTGCCGGACATCGGCCGAAAGTCGCTGGACCAGTTCACAAGTCACCTCTAGGCCCCGCTGGGGCGGTTATTTTGATGGCGTTGCCTTTGGATTGGCGTTGTGGCGGTCTTCAGGCGTGGCCTTGTGTTGGCCGGACCCCTTACTACTGTCATCCTGAACTTGATCCAAGATCCGCCGGTATCCGTGTCCGGCCCGTTCTCGGATTCAGGAGTGAGTTCGCCGACGGTCTCGCTCAATTGATGAGGTTGCGTCGTAATACTGGATCCTAAAACAAGTTCAGGATGACGTACTGAGCCGTGGCGCGCGGTTCGGCGTTGTTGATGAAGTCGGTCCTTCGAGAACCTCAGGACACTGGCGTTCAGACCCCATGATGACAATCGAGGCGTAATGCGTATCCTGTGTTTTTCAAGGAAGGGCGGGGTAAGCGCCGCCTGTACACGGCAAAAGAAAGCTACTCAGGGAGCAGATATTGGAACCGGTAATCAAGAACAAGGCCGATCACTCGAACCCGATCCTCGGCCCGGACGACGGCGTGCCGACAGTGGTCACGCTTTACCACGACCACCAGCCCGGCGAGTCCAGCGCCCACCACACGCATCCCTGGGAGCACCAGGCGTACATCACCCGGGGTGAGGGCATCATCTGGGTGGACGGCACCGAGTATCCGATCAAAGCGGGTGACTGCGTAATGGTCCCGCCCGGATCCCTTCACCACTTCAAGAACACCGGCGATGTAGTACTGAGCAGAGTAACGTTCAACCCCCTGTCTTCGACCGAGGGCTAATTACTGGCACAAGGGCTAAGGCCGGTTGCCTCCGGCCTTGGCCTTGTATCGACGGGACTGTATGGCATTGAATATCCGTTCGACAACCGTGTCAGCGTCCCACGGTTTGAGCAGGTAGTCCTGCGCTCCAGCGGCGATCGCCGCCGGATCGTGATCCATGTCCGCCACGGCGGTCAGCATTATGACGGGCACGTCCCGGGTCAGCGGGTCTGAACGAAGGCCGCGGAGCGCGGTGATGCCGTCCATGTCCGGCATGTTGATGTCGAGCACGATGGCGTCTGGCTGAATGAGTGCCGCCTGCTCCACGGCGTCCCGACCGTCCGATGCCTCCGAGACGGTGTGTCCGGCGTCTTCAAGCGTCGCCGTGAGGGCTATGCGGACCTCTGGGCTGTCATCCACTATCAAGATGCTTGCCATGCCGTGCTCCGTATCAAAAGACGATGCCGTGGTTGCCCGGTCCCTGGATAGTTCTGGGGTTTGTTCTGGATTTGAATTGGCCCCGGATAATTTCGTCTTGAACCCAGTCTCCCTTACCGGCAGACGCTTATGTGAAGTATTCGCATGTTCTACCGGTTGGAATAAGGTGTGCGAACGCCCGTCCGATTGCGGAGTCCCTCTGCGTGTCCGCTGCTAAACTCTCGCTATCATCCTGAGCAATGAACGGAGTCGGCGACGATGCCTCTCGTAACCCGAAGAACCACCACAAACGGAACCGGACCATCAGTTGGCGCGGCGCAATCTGACCGTCGCACCGGCGCAGGACCGGCAGTTTGGCTTGCCGGTGATCCTGAAGATCTGAAGGTCTGGATGGATCGTGGCGTCGCCGGAATCGTCACCAACACCGTGGTTCTGAACCAGATGGTCCAGAAGTACGGCCAGATCACGGACGTTGTGCAGCGTTACCTGGACATCACGGACAAGCCGGTCGTGGTCGAGATCGATGGCCACACTACGGAGGAGTTGCTCGCCGTTGGCGAGGTGTTCACGCGGATGTCGGAGCAGGTCATCCTCAAGATTCCCTGCACGCCACACGCGCTCGGCGCATTCAAAACGCTGCAGGAGCAGGGCGTCGAGACCTACTGCACGACCGTTTTCTCGCTGGCGCAGGCGGCCGCGGTCGCCCGGGCCGGCGTGACACACATACTTCCGTTCCTGGAGCCGGTGAAGGACCTGGGGGGCGATGCCACCCAGCTCGTCCGAGAGTGTGTGCAGATGTTTGCCGGATGGGAGCAGCGTCCGTACATCACCGCCGCGCTTGTGCGATCCGTTGAGACGGCGCATGCCGCACTTCGGGACGGAGCGGACGGGATCATCGTGTTCTGGCCCATCTTCGAGGAGATGATGCAGCACCCGCTGACGGACCAATGGAACCAGACCTTCCTGGACGAGTGGATCGCCATGCGGGACGCCGGCCTCACGGAAGGCGTGCCGATAACGCTTGAGCACTAAGGACGGTTAGCCAGCCGCCTGCTTGCGGAAGAACTCGACAGTACGGGTAAGGCCGGTCTCGAGATCGACCTTCGGCGTCCAGCCAAGCTCAGTTCTTGCCAGCGTGGCGTCCAGGCTTATGGCGTGGATGTCGCCCGGTCGTGGCGGGCCGTACTGCGGTTCGAGCGCGTATCCCGTTAATTTGCTGAGACGCGTGCATAGCTCGTTGACGTTCGTGCCTGCGCCCGAGCCGATGTTGCAGCGGTGTGGCCCGCCGGGCGCAGCTGCGGCGATTACGGCATCGACTACGTCTGACACGTACACGTAGTCCCGCTCGTCATTGCCATCGCCAAATATCGTGATCGGCTTGCCGGCCAGCATTGCGAGGGCGAATATCGCCACGACTCCGGCTTCTCCGTGCGGGTCCTGGCGCGGGCCGTAAACGTTTGCCAGCCGAAGGACCGTCGATTCGAACCCGAACGCCCGCCGGTACATCGCCAGGTACTCTTCGCCGGCGAGTTTCGATGTGCCGTATGGATTCTCGGGTCCCGTCGGCTGCGATTCACTGACCGGTAGATCTTTCGGCTGGCCGTACACCGTCCCGCCTGAGGAGAAGAACACAAACTTCTTTGTGCCGGAGGCCCGGGCCGCTTCCAGGACATTCACGGTGCCCAGGACGTTGATTCGGGCGTCCATTAGCGGTTCTCTGGCGGAGACCGAGACGCTGATCTGTGCGGCCGTGTGAACGACCAGTTCAGGGGCGGCGTTCCGGATGGCGTCCGCCGCCGCGTCCGAGGTCACGTCCGCAACCACAAGGTCGATGCCGGACGGCAGATTCTCCCGCTTGCCGTTACTGAGATCGTCGATCACGGTTACCCGGTACCCGTCTTCCACGAGCCTGTCCACGACGTGCGAACCGATAAATCCTGCGCCGCCGGTCACCACGGCTGTTGTTGCGGACGGCATCCAATCTCCTCGAAATTGTTGACGGGTTACACAATATTCTGACGGAACCGGGAATTTCCCGGCCGCACCGGGCAGTTAAAATCTCACGTAATCATCGGTCTGTCACGTAAAAGAGTACGTCGTAGCGACGGATTTCGTATGTCCCCGTCCATGACGGGAAATGCGAGTTAGACTTGCGGGTCGGCGCTACTTATAATTCGGCGCTGATTCAGCATCAACATGCCAGTGACAGGGTCAGGCCCTGAAACTTTTTCGGCCAGGAGGATTGCTAACAGGATGACCTACATCATCGTTTCGCCCTGCGTGGATGTAAGAGACGGTGCTTGTGTCGACGTTTGCCCCGTCGACTGCATCTACTCCAACCCCGAAGACAACATGCTGTACATCAACCCGGAAGAGTGCATCGACTGCGCGGCATGTGAGCCGGTATGCCCGGTCACAGCGATCTTCCCGGAAGACCAGGTACCTGAGGACGAGCAGAGCTTTATCCCCCTCAACTACGATTATGACTACGACAACTCCGAACCCGGAGACAATAAGTAGTCAGGTTTCACGGCTCGGTAGACAGTTCCGGCCGTAGTTTCAGATGACGTAAAGGCCCCGGTTTAAACCGGGGCCTTTTCAATTGGTGTTCATATTCACCTGGCGGCGCTTGAACTACCCGATGGCTTCCAGCGCCTCTTCAATAGGCTTGCGCACGCAGGCGAAGATCGGCGTCTCGCTCTCGGTGTAAAAACCGCCCGGGATCTCCCGAAGCTCCATCACCAGTGACACGAACTCTCGCGGCTCGTCCGTCTCAAAGCCGACCACGAACTCCTGGTCATCCAGTCCAAAAGAGTAGGTGGTGTTGATCTTGATGGACGGGTACTTGTGACCGATCTTGAAGTGGTCACCCATCATCTTCTGACGCTCATCCTGATTTAGCTGGTACCACTCCCGCTTCTTCACCATGGGATAGAGGATGAAATACTTGTAGTAGTCCTTAAGTTCCGGCTCGGCCCCGCCGTGCTTATACTGCGTCTTTCGCCGGACGGCGAGGAATGAGTAGGACTGGTCAAGGTAGCCGGCGAGGTGCGTGTGGTTGATACGCTTTGCCGTCTCGTCGAAGTCATCCAGGTCCATAGATGACTGGGCGAGCATGATGTCGCAATCACCGCGCGTTCCGGTAAGCCCGTAAGTCGTGATGGGAGAATCCGGCCCTATCTCGGAGATCACCGATGCGAACTCCCGTTTGGAGGCTTCTTTCTCATCCTCCGGGAGTCTGCGCCAGATTTTGTCCAGCTTGTAGAAATTGAGCTTTGCGTACTCGCCTTCGAGTAGGGACGGGGACATTAATTTGCTCCGGAGTGGGTGGCAGGTCGAGCCTCGGAGTATATCAGCGGGGGCCAAGGGGCTGGCCGGTATATACCGAAATTTATCGGTAATTCTGCCGCTATATATGTCCGCCTCCGGGCGGCTGAATCACCACCCACCACTGCGTGCCGTCTCAGGGTCAACGAGAGATCGGTCCGTATTGACCCTTAGAGTGAGCGACCGTACGATTTCCGTTCCAATCGACTCCCTACTCCGAGCTCCTTCTTTAAACCCTCCCTTTAGCCTCTACCGGGACCTCATATGCCAGACGAGCAATCACTCAAGAAAACGTCGCTGCATCTGACCCACGTCGCGGCCGGAGCTCGCATGGTCGAGTTTGGCGGATGGGACATGCCTGTGCAGTACTCGGACGGCATCCTTTCCGAGGTCCGCTCCGTCCGTAGCAACGCCGGCATGTTTGACGTGTCGCACATGGCGCGCTTCCAGTTCGTCGGTTTGGAGGCCGTGGCGTTCCTTGACCGTATGCTTGCCGCCGACGTGGCGGGATTGCGGCAGGGCAGGGCGCGCTACCACGTCATCTGCAACGAACAGGGCGGAATCATCGACGACGCCATCGTCTACCGGGTCACAGAGGATCAGTGCCTTCTTGTGGCGAACGCCGGTAACGCTGAGGCCGTAAAAGAGTTCCTGATCCCGGCCGCGCAGCAGAACGGTGGAGTGTTCTTTGCTGATCTGTCAGAGGACGTGGCTATGATCGCCGTTCAGGGTCCGAACGCCGTCGAAATTGTCGACCGTCTCTGCCCGTTGCCGGCATCTTCGGTCCGCCCTTTCCGGCTTCGGAGGGCTGAAGTCGCCGGAATACCGAGCCGCATCGCACGTACGGGCTACACCGGAGAGGACGGGTTCGAGATCATGCCGCCCGCCGACCGGGCAGCCGATCTCTGGCGCGCACTTGAGGCCGAGGGTGTCGTACCGGCAGGCTTGGGCGCAAGGGACGTGCTCCGGCTTGAGGCCGGCCTGATGCTCCACGGAAACGACATGACGGTGGAGAACAACCCGTACGAGGCCGGGTTGGAACGATTTACATACATCGATACGCCCGGTTATATAGCGGGCGAAGCGCTGAAAGCAATCAGGGACGCCGGCACGCCTCGGGTGATCACCGGATTTCGCATGGTAGGGCGTGGAATCCCGCGGCATGGGTTGGCCGTAATCAAAGACGGGAAGGAGGTCGGTATCGTGACCTCCGGGACGCACTCGCCCACGCTTGACGACAATATAGGCATGGGCTACGTTGACCGCGGCCTCTCCGACGAGGGAACCCGGTTCGAAATCGATGTCCGCGGGAGACTCGTAGAGGCGGAGGTCGTGCCGTTGCCGTTCTACTCCCGAAAGCGGTCTTAACCGCTGACACTCACATGGCCAGACCACGGGCCAGCGTCCTGACACGAAGTAAATAAGAAACGATCAGAGGGACTAGATGACAACACCGGACGACCGCAGGTATTCAGACGAACATGAGTGGGCGCTTGTCGATGGCAACATCGTCACCGTAGGCGTAACGCAGTTCGCTACAGACTCGCTTGGAGATGTTGTGTACGTCGATCTGCCGGAGGTCGGCGCCGAGGTCAGCCAGTTCGACAAGTTCGGAGAGATCGAGTCCGTAAAGGCGGTTAGCGACCTCTTCTCTCCTATCGGCGGGACAATCGTCGAGGTCAATTCCGATCTCATGACGATGTCGGAGAAGGTCAACGAAGATCCCTATTCCGTTGGCTGGCTCATCAAGGTTGAGGCGTCAGATGCGGCCCCTCAACTAGAGAAGTTGATGGACGCCGCTGCGTACGACGCTCTAACCGCAGAAGAGTAGAGCGATCACGCCAGATATGACGACCAACATTTCGCCCTACATCCCGAACACAAAGGCCGACCGGGAGCTAATGCTTGCCGCGATAGGCGTGAGTTCGTTCGACGACCTTGTCCTGGACATCCCGGAGGCCCATCGCTTCCCGAAACTAGACCTCCGGCCAGCGCTCTCTGAGTTTGACCTGACCTCAGAGATCGGCGCGCTTGCATCCCGCAATGTCGCTCCCGGCGAGTACGCCTGTTTTCTTGGAGCGGGCGCGTACCGGCACTACATCCCGTCGGTGGTCAAGTCCGTTGTCGCCCGCGGCGAGTTCCTGACTTCGTACACGCCTTACCAGCCGGAGGTCGCGCAGGGCACGCTCCAGGTCGGGTTCGAATTCCAATCCATGATCTGCGAGATCACCGGAATGGAGGTCGCAAACGCCGGCATGTATGACGGCCCAACGGCGTTCGCTGAGGGTGCCTTAATGGCCTGCCGGATCACCAGAAGGCAGACCATCGCCGTGCTGGATACGGTGGAGCCACGCAACGTCCAGATCCTGGATGCATACTCCCGGCACCAGGGCGTCGAGATAGTGATAATCGGTCACGACGACGACCTCCCGGACGATGCAGCCTGCCTCATGATCCAGAGTCCGAACCAGTTCGGCGTGATCGAGGACATGGCGGCGCTGGCAGACAAGGCACACGCCTCAGGCGCATTGTCCGTCGCATCGGTCAACCCGACGTCGCTCGGCATGTTCCGCACTCCCGGCGAGTGTGACGTGGACATCGTCGCCGCTGAAGGGCAGGCGCTCGGCGTGCCGCTCAGCTTCGGCGGGCCGTACGTGGGCCTCTTTGCCTGCAAGGACGCACACAAGCGTCAAATGCCGGGCCGCATCATCGGCCGGACTACAGACACGAAGGGGCGCGTCGGCTACGCGTTGACCCTCCAGACCCGTGAGCAGCACATCCGGCGTGAGCGCGCCACCTCCAACATCTGCACAAGCACGGCGCTGATCGGCCTCCTTATGACCACTTACCTCGCCGTTATCGGGCGGGCCGGATTCAAAAAGGTCGCCGAACTCTGCTACCACAAGGCCCACTACACGGCCTCAGAGATCGACAAGATTCCCGGATACAGCGTCAAGACGGACGATCCGTTCTTCCACGAGTTCATGGTCGAGTGCCCGAAACCTCCCGCCGATATCAATCGGGCCTTAATAGATCGAAAGATCATCGGCGGGCATGATATGTCTGATCGGGTAAACAACGGCATGCTGATCTGCGTGACGGAAGTTAACACCCGGGCCGAGATCGACGCTCTTGTGTCGGCGCTTGCGGAAATCGGAGCTGCACGATGAACGTCCCGTTCCCGGGCGAGATCGATCGCCGTCTCCTGAACGAACGCAGCGTCTCCGGCCGAATTGGCCTCCAGTTGCAGGAACTCGACGTACCGGAGCAGTCGCTCCCGGATCCCAGTTTGCTGCGATCAGACGAGGCGCGACTTCCGGAGGTATCACAACCGGAAGTGGTCCGCTACTTCACGACACTTTCGACGATGAACTTTTCCATCGACGCGAACTTCTACCCGTTGGGTAGTTGCACCATGAAGTACAACCCGAAGATCAATGAAGAGATGGCCTTCCTCCCCGGCATGGTGGGCATCCACCCAAACCAGCCTGATGAGACGGTCCAGGGCGCCCTCCAGTTGATCTGGGAGCTTCAGCAGGACCTCGGCGAGATCACCGGATTGCCGGCCGTGTGTCTGGGGCCACTGGCCGGCGCACAAGGCGAGTACTCCGGCCTGATGATCGCTCGGGCCTACTTCCAGGACCTGGGCGACAACAACAGGACCGTCGCACTCATGCCTGACAGCGCACACGGCACAAACCCGGCGTCCGCAGCGATGGCCGGCGTTGAGGTCGTTACCGTGCCTTCGGATTCCGAAGGCAATGTGGACGTCGAAGCCCTCAGGGGACTGGTTGATGAGCGCACATGTGTCTTCATGCTGACCCTGCCCTCGACCCTCGGGTTGTTCGAGCCGAACATCCTCGAGATCACGAACATCATTCATGACGCCGGGGGTCTCGTGTACGCGGATGGCGCAAACCTGAACGCGCTGCTCGGTATCGTGAAGCTCGGCGATCTGGGCTTTGACATCGCCCACTCGAATCTCCACAAGACCTTCTCCACCCCTCACGGCGGTGGCGGCCCCGGAGCGGGACCGGTGCTCGTTTCCGAGACACTTGCGCCGTATTTGCCGACCCCGGTGGTCAAGAAAGACGGCGATGCTTACCGTCTCGGCGCGCCGGACAAAACGGTTGGACGGGTCAACGGGTTCCACGGCAGCTTCGGCGTTTTGGTGCGAGCCTACGCGTACATACGGGCGGTCGGCGCGGAGGGCATGCGGGAAGTGTCCGAGAACGCCATAATCAACGCCAACTACATCCGAACAGCGCTGTCGGACGAATTCGGCATCGCCGCGGACCGCGTCTGTATGCACGAGTGCGTGCTATCGCCACAGGCTCAGAAGGCCAAAGGCGTATCTGCGCTGGATATCTCAAAGCGGCTGATTGACTATGGGATTCACCCGCCGACGATGTACTTTCCGTTGATCGTCCCGGAAGCGCTCATGGTTGAGCCTACCGAGACGGAGACGAAGGACACGCTGGACCGGTTTATCGCGGTGATGCGGCAGATCAATAAAGAGATCGATTCCGATCCCGATCTGTTGCACGATGCACCGCACGACACGCCAAACACCAGACTGGATGAGGCCAACGCGGCACGGCACCCGTATCTGCGCTGGCAGCCAGATGAGGATTTAACGGCCGCAGATTAGTTGCGGACCTGACCTGAAACGTATCAAACCCGGGGAGGATGACTGAAATATGGCCATCGAGGCAGGAATATCGGCGCCGGACTTTACGCTGGCGTCGCACGAGAACGAACCGATCACGTTGAGCGAGCTCAGGGGCAATCCGGTGGTGCTCGCTTTTCATCCGCTTAGTTTCACCGGCGGCTGAACGAACCAACTTAAACGGTTCCGTGAGAACCAGGATGACTACAAGGCGGCCGGCGTAGAGATCCTCGACGTAAGCGTCGATTCTTTCGCTTCGCAGAAGGCGTTCGCCGAGGCCAACGGCGGCATCAGCTTCAAGCTGCTCGCCGATTTCCACCCCAAGGGCGCCGTCGCGCAGGCCTACGGGATTTATAACGAGGACCGAGGCGTGGCCGGCCGGTCAAGTTTTGTGATAGACAGTTCGGGCCTGATCCTGGACGCCCGAACATACCCACCCGGAGAACTCCCGGACCCGCAGGAGCTGCTGAGGATCGCGAAGGGTTAGTCGTCCACGATCCCTCTCCTAATGGGAGAGGGATCAGGGTGAGGGGAACATGGACGGATCGCAATCCGCCCATGGGGACAAGCGCGTTGTCCGATGTACGACGCGTAATTGCGGCCCCAGGCCCTTCGAGAGCCTCAGGGCGCTGACTTTAGTCCCAGGGGCACTGGCCCGAGTGGGGCAAGCCCCGCCCCTACGCCGTAGTCTCATCATCCTCGCCGAGCAACTCCGCCCATGTCGCCGTGATTCCGCCACTCCCGCCTCCAAAAGAGTCCGGGTAGGCACCGCCGACGAGATCGAAGTGGCGATAGTCGCGCGTTAGTACGACGGGCGGCAGCAATAAGGAATCGTGATCGGCCCCCCGGCTGTCCAACCCGATAGGACTTCGCGCTTCGACACCCCGGCAGTGGAACGCTACTTTGAATCGGCCAAGCCCGTCCGGCCGCGCCAGCCAGAGCATTGGCATCCGGTTTCGGTCGATCTCGTTTGCGGGGAGGTCGAGCCCGGGTAGATGGGCGAGGAGCGAGCGAATCCCCAGCCGGTCCAGGAACGCCGTCTGGGTTGTCATGCCCAGCGCTTCGAACCCTGCGCTGGCCAGCTCGGCGTCCACCGCTGAAAAGTCGACGTGGGCCGTTAGATCCTGGTCGCCGACGTGCTGGAACAGGTTCTGCGAGAGCGTGTGACGGTAGTAGGCCCGCAAGCTACCTTCGGAGCGACCTGGCCTGTAAAGCTCTCTCGTCATCTCGCCGTAATCGATGGTCAACACATACCCGGTCTCCAGGATCCCTGCGACGCGATCTGCCCACGCCCCTAACCCGAGATTGACCTCGCCGCGGTAGCCGTCCGGGAGATCGGAGATGAACGGGGTGACTCGCTCGGCGATCTCCGGCTGCGACACCGGCCCGGCTGACTCCACAAGCACGCCGTCCTCAACCCCAACGTACAGCTCGAGAATCGAGCCGCCATCTATCAAGAAGCGGTGGACCGGGAACGCGTCCAGCAACTCGTTGGACAACACGCAGCCCGTGATGCCGACCGGCAGGGCGCCAGGATCGGATGTGCTGCGGTCGAACTCCGTGTATCTCAGGGCTTCGGAGAAACCGCCATCAAGTAAGCGGGCGTAATCAACCACATCCCGGGCCAATGTCCCGTCACCTGAACCCAATTCCAAGGCGTCGAACATGTCCGGCTGGCCCAGCAATTCCCAGAAGTCACGCAATTGAACGGCGATCAACGCACCGAACGCGGGGTGTGACGATGGACTGGTGAAGTAGTCCCCCTCTGGACTTACGGGGCTGATCCGATGAGGGCGCGTGTAGTAGCCGCCATCGCCATACAGCGCATCATCCATGAACTCGGCAAACGTGATCGGGCCGTTGGACGCGATTCGTTGACGAATCCGTCGTTCCAGGTCCGGGTATGCGTCAGGGGATGTCATGGGATTTGTCGCCGGGAATAAGTCTGACTGGAGCGGTCAAAAAGAAAAGGGACGCCAGTACGGCGTCCCTCCTCAACAAGACTATCGGGTCGATTGGCCGATCTAGCGCTCGGACATCGGAACGTATTTGCGTTCTTCTGGCCCCGAGTACTGGAGCAGCGGGCGGAGCAGGATGTTGTGCTCAAACTGCTCGATAACCTGCACCGTCCAGCCGGGGATCCGGCCGACAGCGAAGATCGGTACGAACAGATCGTGCGGGATGCCGTTCAGGTAGTAGATCACGCCGGCGAAGAAGTCCACGTTAACGTGGATGCCTCGGCGGCCGTAAGGCGTCATCGCCTTCTGGACGGCCTCAAGAATGCCGTACCACTTCGGCTCGCCCTTCTCTTCACTCAGCTTCCTCACACCCTCACGCAGGTGCCGTGCCCTCGGATCCTCGGCGCGGTAAACGCGATGGCCGAAACCCATCACGCGGCCGCCTCCTGCGAGAAGGTCCTTCACGTACTGCGCTGCATTTTCCGGCTCGCCGATCTCAAGCGCCATGGTCATGACGTTCTCAGCGGCTCCACCGTGGGAAGGACCGGAGAGAGCGCCAATTCCGGCCGTTACTGCGTCGTGCAGGTGGGCGTTGGTGCTGGCTACCGCGCGGGCGGTGAAGGCCGATGCGTTTGAACCGTGGTCGGCGTGCAGGACAAAGTCGGTGTCCATGAGCGCCGCCGTCTCGGCCGTCGGTTCTTTGCCTTCCATCATGTACAGGAAGTTGGCGGCGTGACTCAGGGTCTCGCTCGGCGCGACCGGCGCGCGTCCATTGCGGATGTTGTGGTGCGCCATCACGATGGTCGGCACCTGTGAGGTCAGGCGGATGCCTTTTCGAAGTGTCGCCTCGGACGAGTTATCGGCGGCGTCGGGGTCGAACGCAGAGAGCGCTGATACGGCTGTGCGCAACACACTCATAGGGTGGTCATTTTTGACCAGCGTGATGATGTCGATTATCTCGGGCGGGATGTTGCGGTTGGCCTTCAGAACCCCGTCAAAATCGTCCAGTTGGGACTGCGTCGGAAGTTCGCCGTACATCAAGAGGTACGAGGTTTCTTCAAACGTAGAAGCGCTGGCCAGGTCGTGGATGTTGTATCCGCGGTAGAGGAGCTTTCCTTCTTTACCGTCGATGAATGTCGTCTCTGTGCGGTCGAAGTAAACGCCGCTTAGCCCGCGATAGAGTTTGATGTCATCTGTGGTCATTTAAGAGTTGCTCCAGGCACGCGGCCAATTCCGCCACAAACGCGCGTCGTCACAGGGTGGCGCCGGTCGATTTTCATCGGAAAACGTGACAAACGCCGACCATGTGCCCGTATCTTACCTGCGTATTGACGGGTCGCGCGTGTGCGAAGCATGAAATCGGGCGTATTCGAAGGAATTGGATCGCCCAATTAGTTGGTCCAATCGGTTAGAGGGTATTTAGGAAGCGGGGTCGGTCCCCGTCTCCATTCGCCGTCTACTTCTTGTATTTCCGGGCGCCGATCAAGCCCTGGTCGCTATCTCCTCTACGACCCGCGCCACAAAATCATCGACATCCACTGCCCCAAGATCGCCACCGGAACGCTCCCTTACGGCCACCTTGTTGGCTTCCTGCTCCCGGTCCCCGACCACCAGCATGTAGGGTATTTTTTGACCCTGTGCCGCACGGATTTTTGCGCCCATCCGGTCGTTGCCGTCGTTGACCTCCGCCCGCACGCCGACGGCGCGGAGCTTCTCGACGACTTCCTGTCCGAACGGGATGTGTCTGTCGGCGATCGGGATTAACGTCGCCTGTACCGGAGAGAGCCATAACGGCAGGGCACCGGCCGTGTGCTCGATCAGCACGCCCAGGATGCGCTCAAGCGATCCCAGCATGGCGCGATGGATTACAACAGGGGGTTGCAGGCTTCCGTCCTCCGCTGCGTACTGCAGGTTGAACCGCTCAGGCAGGGAGAAATCCAACTGCACCGTTCCGAGTTGCCATTCACGGCCGAGGGCGTCTGGCACGAAGAAGTCGATCTTCGGTCCGTAGAATGCGCCCTCGCCTTCCTCCAGATCATATTTGCGCCCTGATGCATCAAGCACCTCGGTCAGGCCGGCCTCAGCCCTGTCCCACATCTCATCGGTCCCGACCCGTTTGTCCGGCCTCAGGGACAACGCCATTCGGAACTCGCCGAAGCCCAGAATCGTGTAAGCCTCGTCCAGCATGGCGATGAAGGAGTTCACCTCCTGCGCTATCTGGTCGAGCGTGGCGAAGATGTGTGCGTCGTCCTGCACGAAGGTGCGTACGCGCATCAACCCGTGTGTAACGCCGGAACGCTCGTATCGGTGCAGCCGTCCAAAATCGGCGTATCGAATCGGCAGCTCACGGTAAGAGTGCGTATTTGCCGCGTACAACATCGCCGCGGCCGGACAGTTCATCGGCTTCACGCCGAACTGCCGCTCGTCCACGTTGATCATGTACATGTTGTCCAGGTAGTTGTCGTAATGCCCGGACTGTTTCCAGAGGTCTGTATTGAAGATTTGCGGAGTCATGACTTCCTGGTAGCCGTACTTCACGTACAACTCCTTCACGAAGTCGATCAACTCGTTGAGGACGATGGTCCCCTTTGGCAGGAAGAACGGGCTGGCCGGGGCGATGGGATCGAAGAAGAACAGGCCAAGTTCTCTGCCCAGCCGACGGTGGTCCCTGCGTTCCGCTTCCTCGATGCGATCCAGGTACGCTTCGAGCGCTTCCCCGGTCTCCCATGCAGTGCCGTAAATGCGCTGCAACATCTCCCGATTCTCGTCGCCACGCCAGTACGCGCCGGCTACCGAAAGCAACTTGAACGCGCCGATTTTGCCCGTGGACTCGGTATGACGTCCGGCGCACAGGTCTTCCCATGACTCGTGGCTCCAGACGGTGATCTCCTCGTCCTCCGGGAGATCGGTGATCAGCTCGATCTTGAACTTTTGATCCTTAAATCGATCAAGAGCTGCTTCACGTGAAAGCGTTACACCGCTGAAGGGCGTGTCAGCCTTCACCGTCTTCCGCATCAGGGCCTCGATCTTCTCGAGATCCTCGGGGGTGAAAGGACGTGACACTTCAAAGTCGTAATAGAAACCATCATCGGTCGGTGGCCCGATGGCGATCTGCGCCTCCGGGAACAACTTCATCACCGCCTCCGCCATCACGTGCGCGGCGGAATGCCGCATGCGATAGCGAAGGTCCGATAGGTCTGAACTGGCGTCAGCTGACGAT
Source organism: Dehalococcoidia bacterium (assembly GCA_046583455.1). Taxonomy (GTDB): domain Bacteria; phylum Chloroflexota; class Dehalococcoidia; order Lucifugimonadales; family Lucifugimonadaceae. The sequence continues at coordinate 16,084 of JAYGCG010000065.1, forward strand.
TGCTGAGCGGACATGACGGGACTCCTGATCAAAACGGCCAGCGTTGTCGGCGGTTGCCGGGGCGGATCACCGTTCGGGCGGGCGATCCGACTGAAACGATTGACATGCGCGCTCGCCGTGATGGCGTTCGCGCGTGGGGTCGGGCGCGAAACCCGCTATGCGGTGCGCGCCCTCGTAGTCAACGTTCGGCCCGGAAGTGGAGTCATGAGATCAATTGTACAGGTGCCTGTCCGGTGGGAAGTAGTGGTGGGCGATGGGGGACTCGAACCTCCGACCTCAGCGATGTCAACGCTGCGCTCTAACCAGCTGAGCTAATCGCCCGTGCTACCAACCCGAACAAGGATTGTAGCTGACAGGGGGCCGGGCTTAACCGCCCGGCCCCCTGTTAATTTGGCATTTTGTCTCGTTAGAAGCGAATTAACCTAGGCGGCGACTAATCGTCGCCGCTCGGCTTTTCCGCTTCCTTGTCTGACTTGGATTTTGACGAGTCATCGCCTTTACCGACGATGGCGGACAGCAAATTCGCCAGTCCATCGCCATTGCCGGATGATTCTTTGCTCAGGTCCACCGTGATCGGGCTTCCGCCGTTGGTGACTGCGGCCGCGTCTGTCGCCGGGACGGCATCCGGGTCTGTCACGCCGCCACCTGCCGCCACGAGCGCTGCTTCACCCCCGAAGGAGGCGAGGGCCTCCTTGAAGGACGGCGGCGCTTGTGTCGTTCCGGTCAGGGTGCCTTCAATCCGGTCCCTGATGGTGTCAAGCCCAAGCTTCTTGCGTCCCTCTTCCGAACGGTCAAGTCGTGCCGGGATCAACCGGCCGATGATCACGTTTTCCTTGAGTCCAAGCAGATGGTCGACGGAGCCGTTCACCGCGGCCTCCGTGAGCACCCGTGCCGTCTCCTGGAAGGATGCGGCTGCGAGGAAGCTCTCGGTGTTCAGCGATGCACGAGTCACGCCCAGGAGTACCGGGCTTGCCGTTGCGGCATCGCCGGATTCCGAGATCACATTGTTGTTTATCTCTTCATAGACGAGCCGGTCTACGAGCTCACCCGGCAGCAGGTCGGTGCTTCCGGGCGTGTCAACGCGGACCTTGCGCATCATCTGGCGAATGATCACCTCGACGTGCTTCTCGTGGATCGGCACACCCTGTGAGCGATACACCCGCAGCACTTCCTGGGTCAGGTAAGCCTGTGCGCCCTGGTGGCCTTCAATCAGCAGGATGCCCTGGGGCGACTTCGGGCCGTCGGTCAGCGCGATGCCGGCCTCCACCTCGTCGCCGTCGTTCACCAGGATGTGGGCCGCAGCAGGAATTGCGTACTGCCGCTCCTCGCTATCTTCCCACGTCACAGTAACGACGCCCTTCGAGACGGATACCGTACCACCGGCCTCTGAAACGATCTCGTCCGGCAACGCCAGGGCGATCTCTTCCTCAGTCAGTTTTACGGTCTTCTTGATGCCGATGATCGGCGTTCCCGCGTCCACCCATGAACCCGTCTTGATCAACGCCTTGTGGCTGGACGGGATGTCGTAGGTTTCGCTGAACGTGTCGGAGTTCCGCACGGTCACAAAACGGCTGTCCACAGTCTCAGACAACGAAACGGTGCCGTCGACCTCGGTAAGGATTGCCATTCCACGCGGCTGTCGAGCCTCGAAGAGTTCTTCAACCCTCGGCAGACCGCTCGTGATGTCCACCGCACTGGCAATTCCACCCGTGTGGAACGTACGCATGGTCAACTGCGTGCCAGGCTCGCCAATGCTCTGCGCTGCGATGATTCCTGCGGCTTCTCCAAGCAGCACCTGCTGACCGTTGGCCAGGGATGCGCCGTAGCAGCGCTGGCACAGGCCTCTCCTTGCCTCACATGAGAGAGGCGAGCGCGCCAGCACGCGTTCTACCCCGGCGGCGATGATCTCGCTTGCCACGGTGGAAGTCATCAGCGTGTCTATGTCTACCATGACCTCGCCCGTCTCCGGGTGGATCACGGGCATCGCCGGGTACCGGGAGACAATCCGCTCAACGAGCGGGATGTCCAGTTCCGACTTTGCCGTCTCAAGCCACACTCCGTTGCCGGTGCCGCAGTTCTCGAACAGAACGATAACGTCCTGCGCGACGTCTGCGAGACGGCGGGTGAGGTAGCCACTGTCGGCGGTACGAAGCGCTGTGTCAGCCAGTCCCTTGCGGGCGCCGTGAGTCGAGATGAAGTACTCGAACACGGACAGGCCTTCACGGAAGGATGATCGAATCGGCAGCTCGATAATCCGGCCCTTCGGATCGGACATCAGGCCACGCATGCCAGCCATCTGTTTGATCTGCTGAATGTTTCCTTTGGCGCCAGAGCGGGCCATCGCGTAGATCCCACCGTAGTTCGGGAGTTCCTTCTGAACCGCTTCGGTGAGTTTATCGTTCACGGCCATCCAGATGTTGACCGCTTCCTGGTACCGGCTCTTCTCGTCAATCATTCCCTGCAGGAACAGGTCATCGAGCTTGGAGATCTGTGAGTCGCCTTCGGCCAGGAGTTTGCTCTTCACGGCGGGTACGACGATGTCATTAATGGCGATCGTCGTACCAGACTGCGTGGCATAGCGGAATCCGATGTCCTTCAGTTCGTCGAGGAATTCAGCCGTCCGCTCGTTACCGAGCGTTCCGTAGGCCTCACTTACGAGCTCGCTGAGCGCATTGGAGTCGATTAAATTGTTCTGGAATCCGAGTTCTTCTGGAACCGTCTCATTGAAGATGATCCGGCCCACGGTGGTCGATATCTGCTCCCCATCTTCCGGAGAACGAACGTTGATCCGCTCTCGCAGCCCGATGACGCCGAGGTCGTACGCCAGTTGCGCATCAGCGAAATCTGTGTAAACGCGGACAATTTTTCCTTCCTCATTTTCGGAGGATTCAGAAGTTTCTACCTCGTCCGAGACCTCTGAAACGTCTGCGTTATCTTCAGAGTCCGTCTCCTCCAGATCCTCACCTTCCACACACGTCAGGTAAAAATTGCCGAGAACTATGTCCAGGGTCGGAGAAACGATCGGTTCGCCAGAGCTTGGCGCCAGCATGTTGTACGTGCTGAGCATCAACCTCTGCGCCTCAAGAACGGCTTCACGGGAAAGCGGTACGTGGACCGCCATCTGGTCGCCGTCAAAGTCGGCGTTGAACGCCTTACAAACGAGCGGGTGGATCTGAATCGCCTGGCCCTCGACCAGAATTGGCTGGAAGGCCTGGATGCCGAGCCTGTGCAGTGTCGGCGCACGGTTCAGGAGCACCGGACGGTTCTTGATCACCTCTTCGAGGATGTCCCAGACCTCCGGGTGCGCCCTCTCCACCATCCGCTTTGCGCTCTTGATATTGTGCGCGTAGCCGCGGACGACAAGCGCGTTCATCACGAACGGCTTGAACAACTCAAGGGCCATTTTCTTGGGAAGGCCACACTGGTGCAGTTTGAGTTTCGGGCCAACGATGATGACCGATCGGCCGGAGTAGTCGACACGCTTGCCGAGCAGGTTCTGGCGGAACCGGCCCTGTTTACCCCGCAGGAGGTCGGTCAGCGACTTCAGCTTGTGGTTATGGCTACCCGAAATCGCCCGGCCACGCCGTCCGTTGTCGATCAGCGCGTCTACCGCCTCTTGCAGCATGCGCTTCTCGTTACGGACGATGATCTCAGGCGCCTGTAGTTCAAGCAGCCTCTTTAGCCGGTTGTTCCGGTTGATGACACGTCGGTAAAGGTCGTTCAGGTCTGAGGTAGCAAATCGGCCACCGTCCAACTGCACCATTGGGCGAAGCTCAGGCGGGAGGACGGGGAGTTGGGTCAGGACCATCCACTCCGGCTTGTTGCCGGACTTGACGAAAGCCTCGATGACGCGCAGGCGCTTTATAGCCTTCTTCCGACGCTGACCGGAGGTGGTCTTTACCTCGTCCTGCAGCCCGTCACGAAGGTCCTCAAGTGATTGTGCGGAAAGGATTTCCAGGGTGGCTTCCGCGCCCATGGCGGCCCGGAACACTTCACCAAACCGGTCACGAAGCTCGCGATACCGAGACTCGGTGAGCAGATCCAGGACAGCAATCCCGTTAAGCTCGTCTATCTTGGCGCCGATCTCTTCTTCAACGGCGGTGCGTTCCTCGGTGAAGCGGTCTTCAACGGCCATCACCTGGGACTCGACCGGATGTGCGGCGCGAATAGCCCTTTCAGCTTCAAGATCTTCAGCCATCTGCTTCTTGGTCTTCTTGCGCGGCTTCCTGACCTTCTTCGGCTTCTCGCCTTCGGCAAGCGGTTCGGGTTCGGGTTCAGGCTCAGGCTCAGGCTCAGGCGGAGCCGCGGCGCGAATCACTCCGATAGCCTCTTCGACTGCGGAGTCGATACGTGTCGTTTCCGCGACGAGGTAGCTCTCAAGTTCTTCGAGCGCGCGCTGTCGCGCTTCCTCATCCACGCTGGTCACGATGTACTGCGCGAAGTAGAGGACACGTTCCAGGTTACGCGGTGAGATGTCCAGTAGAAGGCCAAGCCGAGATGGCGTGCCCTTTGAGAACCAGATGTGCGCTACCGGAGCTGCAAGCCTGATGTGGCCCATGCGCTCACGTCGCACTTTGGAGCGTGCGATCTCAACGCCGCAACGGTCGCATACGACGCCCTTGTAGCGGATCTTCTTGTACTTACCGCAGTAGCACTCCCAGTCCTTCGTCGGGCCGAAAATACGTTCGCAGAACAGTCCGTCTTTTTCCGGACGGAGCGTTCTGTAGTTGATGGTCTCCGGCTTGGTTACTTCACCAAAGGACCATGCCCGTATCTGCTCCGGCGATGCCAGGGAGATGCGTATTGCGTTGAACTCTGGACCTGCCTGTGTGGTCATTCGTCTACCTGTCCTCTCCACTCCATCGGGCCGTCTGGCGCTCCGGGGTGTCTCAGGTTCTGGCTATTAACGTCGATAAAAGGAGGTCGCTTAACCCTTGGACTCTTCCTCGGTTTCTTCGTTATCTAGCTCGGCGTTAGAGGGTTCAGAATTTTCTCCCTGTGCGTTCTCTGACTCTTCTGGGGACTCTTCCGATGAACCGTGATATTCAGGTTTTTCGCTCTCTTGGTCGGAGGACGAATCTGAAGACGATGAGTTTGCCGTTGAAGAGTCGGTCCAGCCGTCTGCGGCGAGGACGGCTTCGTCCTGCACATCGGTCGTCTCTGCGAGCAGGCTGGCCGCTGCGGCGAGCGCCTCTTCGTCAACAACTTCTCCGCCCCACATTCCGCCTTTCGGTCCGGCAGTGAGCGCACCCTTCGTGATATCTCCGGACAGCGCAAAGTCATCTTGCTCCTGGTTCAGAAGCTCGACCGAGAGGCCGAGACCCTGAAGCTCCTTGAGCAAGACGTGGAACGATTCCGGAACGCCGGGGTGGATCACATCCTCACCCTTGACGTTTGCCTCGTAGGTTTTGACACGACCGTCAACGTCGTCTGACTTGACCGTCAGCATCTCCTGGAGGTTGTACGCGGCGCTGTATGCCTCTAGCGCCCACACTTCCATCTCACCGAATCGTTGACCACCGAACTGGGCTTTACCGCCCAGAGGCTGCTGCGTGATCAGGGAGTAAGGGCCCGTCGAACGGGCGTGAATTTTATCTTCAACAAGGTGGATCAGTTTCAGGATATACATCCTGCCGACGGTGATCGGCCCGTCAAATGTCTCGCCTGTCCGGCCATTGATGAGTTCCATCTTTCCGAACACCGGCGCAGATTTGCGGGTCGCCTTCTCCAGCTTCCTCGCCTCGTCCATGAGCTCCTGGCGGTTCTGGCCGTTAACGTGCAGGTCGCTGTTTTCACTGAGCCACATTGCGAGACACGCCTGGCTGGCGATGCCGTCTTTGGATTCGTCAAACAGTTCGTCGTACTTTTGACCGCGCTCCTCAAGCCACGCGGTGACCACGTCCTTGTTGATGGTTGAGTCATCCAACTTGCGCCGGTCTTTGGCGCCGGACTCGTTGACCATCCACGCACGTGCGAGCGCGTCCTCCAGCGCAACACTTGTGGTGCCGTCAAATACCGGCGTCTGAGCGTTGTAACCGAGTGTGCCGGCGGCCCAACCAAGGTGAGTCTCGAGCACCTGCCCGAGGTTCATGCGGGACGGTACGCCAATCGGGTTGAGGATAATGTCCATCGGGGTGCCATCGGGCAGGTGAGGCATATCCTCACGAGGAAGGATCTTGGCGATCACTCCCTTGTTGCCGTGGCGTCCGGCCATCTTGTCGCCCTCGGTTATCTTTCGTGTCGTTGCGATCCAGCAGCGCACCAGTTTGGTGACGCCTGCGGGAAGCTCGTCCCCGTTTTCCTTGGTCAGCACCTTCACGTCGATGACCTTGCCGCGCTGTCCGTGCGGGACCTTCAGCGAGGTGTCACGGACGTCGCGTGCCTTCTCACCGAAGATGGCCCGGAGAAGTTTCTCTTCCGCGGTCAGCTCGGTCTCGCCCTTCGGCGTGATCTTGCCGACGAGGATGTCGCCCGGATCAACGTACGCACCGATACGGATTATTCCCTCTTCATCCAGGTCACGCAGGCTGTCTTCGCCCACGTTCGGGATGTCACGGGTTATCTCTTCAGGTCCGAGCTTGGTCTCCCGGGACTCGGCCTCGTGTTTTCCGATGTGGATGGAGGTAAATCGGTCATCCTTCACCATGTCTTCTGACAGGATGATGGCGTCCTCGTAGTTGTAGCCCTCCCAGCTCATGAAGGCCACAAGAATGTTCTGGCCAAGGGCCAGGTCTCCGCGGTCTGTCGAGCCGCTGTCGGCCATCGGCTGACCAATCGCAACGATGTCGCCCTTGTGTACGATCGGACGCTGGTTGATGCACGTGCCCTGATTTGAGCGCACGAACTTGGTCAGCGGGTATTCGATTATCTGTCCGCTCTCGTCGCCCAGGACCTTGATCTCAATGCCGGTCGACTCGATGACAAGCCCCGCCTCTTCGGCAAGGACCACTTGTCCGGAGTCACGCGCAACGCGGGCCTCCATGCCGGTGCCCACAATGGGCGCCTGTGGCTTCAGTAGCGGCACCGCCTGGCGCTGCATGTTTGAGCCCATCAACGCACGGTTGGCGTCGTCGTGCTCAAGGAACGGGATCAGCGACGTAGATACGGATACGATCTGCATCGGCGATACGTCCATGAACTGTACGTTCGCCGGATTTTCGAGGGCGAACGACTCTCCGACACGGATCTCGGCCTGATCGCCGACGATCTGCATCTTCGAATCAAGTTCCGTGTTCGCCTGGCCGATGATGTAGGTTTCTTCTTCATCAGCGGACAGGTATTTCACATCGTCCGGGTTCGCGGATACAAACGCCTTGACGCCGACGGTCTGCGGAGGCATCTCGGCGAGTTGCTCCGTCATCCGCCTTGGAATTCGACCGCCGGCCCGTATTAGCTCTTCGCCGTTCTCATCGACGAGGGCTTCGAGCACGTTGCGCCCGACGAAGTCCGGATCGTCCGTGGACATCTCGTGAACCACTTTGCGGTACGGCGTCTCGAGGAAGCCGAAGTCGTTTGTGCGTGCGTACGTGGCGAGCGAACCCAGGAGTCCAATGTTTGGACCCTCAGGAGTCTCGATCGGGCAGATCCGCCCGTAGTGGGAGTGGTGAACGTCACGGACATCAAATCCGGCGCGCTCACGGGACAGTCCACCGGGACCAAGCGCGGAGAGGCGACGCTTATGCGTCAGCTCCGCCAGTGGGTTGGTCTGGTCCATGAACTGCGATAGCTGGGAGCCGCCAAAGAACTCTCGGACGGACGCCACGACAGGGCGGATGTTGACCAGAGCGGCCGGCGTAGTCGTCGCCGGGTCCATCTCCGTTGTCATCCGTTCCTTGACGACGCGCTCCATGCGAAGGAGCCCGATCCGCAACTGGTTCTGGATCAGCTCGCCAACTGCCCGGACCCGCCTGTTACCAAGATGGTCGATGTCGTCCTCGCGGGCCTCGCCATTGTTGATGCGGATCATTCGCCGGATCAGGGCGACCATGTCCTCTTTGACGAGCGTCCGTTTTTCGGTCGTCGCCTCGTCGCCGATCTTACGGTTGAGCTTGTAGCGGCCGACCCGCCCGAGGTCGTACTTGCGCGGGTTAAAGAACAGGTTCTCTATGAGCGCCTTTGCGTTTTCCACGCTCGGCGGTTCACCCGGTCGTAGCCTGCGGTAGAACTCAACCAGAGCTTCAACCTGGTTCGTGACGGCGGTGTCCCGCGCCAAGGTGGCGTCAATAAATTGACGGTCCGGGTTGATGTCTACGTCTTTGAACAGCTCCTTGATTTCCTCGTCAGAGCCGTACCCAAGTGCGCGGAGCAGGGTAGTGATCGGGGTCTTGCGTTTGCGGTCTACTTTGACCGACAGAAGGTCCTTGTTGCTGGTCTCAAGCTCCACCCATGCGCCCCGGTACGGGATCAACTTGGCGTTGCTGAGCGCACGTCCGCTGGCGGGGTCTATGTCTCGTGTGAAGTAGGCGCCGGGCGAGCGGACAAGCTGGGAGACGACAACACGTTCAGCGCCGTTAATGACGAAGGTGCCGTTACGCGTCATCATCGGTAAGTCGCCCATGAACAGCGTCTGCTGCTTCTTCTCGCCCGCGGAATCGCCGGATTTGACCTCAAGTTCCACAGTTACGTAGAGCGGTGCGGAGAAGGTGATCTCTTTCTGGCGGCACTCGCGCTCGGTAAACTTTGGCTCCCGGATCTCGTGTCCGAGGAACGCGAGGGCGAAACGGCCTCCGCTGAAATCCTCAATCGGGGATATCTCTTCGAACAGCTCTCGAAGTCCGTCCGTAGTGAAGTAATCGAATGACCGTAACTGAATCTGGATCAGGTTCGGTACATCTACGATGTTCTGAATGTGGTTGAAGCTCTTAACGTTCCTGTAAGAAATATTACCGGGACGAAGGTCAGCAACGACCATATTTACTCTCCTGATGTTCTCGAAACCACGATCGTTTCGTGGTTGTGTGGTCTGCGTTCAATGCCCGAAGTGTTATTCATCTGCCTGATTGAGTTCCAAAATTCGCATACGCACATGAACGCAGATAACGCCCGGCGCGGACGCGCGCGGACGTAGATTTTGGAAACTACAAATTTGGATGTACGGGTGGGCAATCCGTAACAGTCACACCTCGACAGTTGAAGAGTGTAAGGCTACGCAATCGCGGCGTCAAGCTAAACGGGATACTTATCGGGTGTTGCGGGTGCGATTGACGCCGAACGTATCTGGCTTTCCGAAGATGATTTCAGGCGATGGTGATGAGAACAAGCCCGCCCGCCACCATCCCGGCTGCGACAAGCTTCTGAGTCACCGCACGCCGGTCGAGGGTTTCTTCTCGCAGGAGCCGGGTTTTCCACGCCAGCAGCACCGAGGCCAGAAACACGAACAACGGTGTTGTGCTTGCGAAGGCATTTGCCAGAGAAACCGGACCGGTGGCTATCGCAAACGTGATCAAGGCCATCGCCGTGGTCGCAGCCCCCGCATCGATGGCGAGCGCCGTGAACTGACGTCCGGACCACATGAATCGGCCCAGATCGACCAGTATCTCCTTCCTCAGGTTCATAGCCATCAACATGAAAGACATACCCGCGCTACGTAGAGCGAGGGCGTGCCAGAAGGACAGGTCGTCTGTCACGGTTTTGAGCAGTATCTGGGCGAGGGCGATGATGACCACCGCAACGCCAAGGTACGCGATCGATCCGCTGAGCCGTATCTGGCCGGCGTCCGATAATCGGATCGCAGCGAGTACCGCGCCGCCGATCGCAAGCGCGGCGGCGATAGATTCCACCAGCGAAAGAGTCTCGCCGAGAAGTACGACGGCAAAGATCACGACCAGCAACGGGTGTGACTGGGAGATGGGCGTGACCCGGGACACTTCTTCCCGGCTCAAGGTCCAGAGCAAGAGCGGCGCAGCGACGCCCCACATCAGGCCAACGCCGATTCCGCGGATGTACACATCCAGGGCCGCCGACGGAAAGGGATTTACCACGGCGACGATGATGACGGTCGCCAGTGTTTGAAATCCGATGAACAGTAGGAACCCGCGCACTCTCAGGCCCAACCCCGTCATGATCACCTTGTCGGTGATGGTCACGACGGCCAACAAAATGGCGCTTAAAAGTGCTGCGACCGCCCAGTCGATGATCGTCACTCCTATGGCTCAGAATCGTTGTTTGCTCGAGGCCGGAATCGACGGACGCGGGCGGGCCAATAGTAGACCCGTCACAGATGTGGTGGATAGCCGGTAGGGAAAGATGGAAATGCCGGTTGCGGAGAGCGAAAAACATAGGTTGTTCGTAACTGGAATTCGCTCATGTCGTCGCATAAGGTGCTGGCATGCGCTACAACACCGTCATCGTCGGAGCAGGTTCTGCCGGCGGGATTCTGGCCACCAGGCTCTCCGAGGACCGGGATCACACCGTCCTTTTGTTGGAGGCCGGCCCGGACTATCCATCCCTCGATAGAACCCCGGACCCCATACGCAATGGCATGGCTCACGCAGGAGACGTGATCATCCGGAAGCGTCACAACTGGAACTTCACGGCGACCGCAACGCCTACAGCGCCGCCGATGTATGTGCCTAGGGGCCGGGTCGTCGGTGGGTCCAGCGCAATCAACGGCCAGATTTTCTTGCGCGGCGCGCAGGAGGATTACGACGCATGGGCGGAGGCCGGGAACGATTTGTGGTCGTTTCGTTCCGTGCTTCCCGCTTTCAGGAGGCTGGAGACGGATCAGGATTTTCATGACGACTTTCACGGCGATGCTGGCCCGATCTACAGCCGCAGGTTCCCCCGGAAGGAGTGGTTGCCGGCGGCCGAGGCATTCTACGCGTCCGCACGGGAGGCAGGGTTCCCGGACTGCCCGGACCACAACAACCCGGATATGACCGGGGTCGGGCCGGTGCCGTTGAACAATCGCGGCGGCGTGCGGATGTCCACCGCCGTGACCTACCTTGCGGAGGCACGCCCGAGGCTCAATTTGACGATCAAGGGCGGATGCCTTGTGCGCAAGGTTTTGTTTGTCCACGGTGCCGGTCGTCCACGAGCCGCCGGGTTAGAGGTCGAGTCCGGTGGAGAGCTGTTTAAGATTGAGGCCGACGAGGTGATCCTGTCCGGTGGGCCTGTCGGGTCGCCCCACATCCTCCTGCTCTCCGGGGTGGGACCTGCTGACCAGCTGGAGGAGTTCGACATTTCTCTCGTCACGGATCTACCCGGAGTAGGGAAGAACCTCCGTGATCACCCGACCGCGTGGGTAGAGTACCGGCTGGCCGAGAGTTACCCATCGGACGCGTTTGGAATTCCGGACCAGGTGTGTCTGCGTTGGACCGCCCGGGGATCAGATCTTGTGAACGACATGATCCTGTTCGCGACGCCGTTCGACATCGGTATCTCGGACGGACGATCTGAGAAACCTACGGGCGAACTGGGACTGCGCTGGCGCTGCCGGGTGAACCTGGCGTATGGGGCGGGTGAGCTACGGCTCGGGTCGTCTGATCCGGAGGTTCAACCACTGCTCAACTACAACTTCCTATCGGACGAGCGAGACGTGGTACGGCTACGTGAGGCGGTCAAACTCGCCATGAAGATGGCCGAAAGCCCGGCATTCAACGGGATTCTGGGCGAGCTTATCGAGCCGACCACTGTGGATATGGAGTCGGACGATAAGCTGGACACATGGATGAAGAGGCAGGTGCAGACGGGGCACCACATATCTGGCACCTGCAAGATGGGTCTTGAAGGGGCTCCGATGGCGGTCGTGGATCAATATGGCCGGGTCCATGGAGTTGACGGCCTGCGCGTTGCCGACGCATCGATCATGCCGGACTGTGTGCGGGCTAATACAAATCAGACGGCGCTCATGATCGGCGAGCGTATCGCCGAGTTGATGTAGCGAGGGTGTTGTGTGGCAGTAGTGGTTGCGTAGGATTCGGCACCCATATGAGTGGAGATAGAGACGAAGTGACGAACTTACCCTGCGATATTTGCGATGTGGCCCGTGGCTAATTCGGGCATTGGGAGCCGTCGTAGATCGGCTCATTTAGCTGTATGTCGCCGTTTCTAATCTTGAGGTTGAAACCGCAGCGTGGATTGGTGCACACCCACGCTTTGAACTGAATGTCTGAGCCGTTCGTGCCGAAATCTGACAACGGGACGAGGTCCCCGGCATTACATGCTCTGCACTGGGCGAGTTCCCACGATGGCATTCTTTACACTTCCTCAGCGGCTTCCCTGAATCGAACGTTCGTGAACTAATTAATTATTCGGTGACAAAGACTCCTCGTGTCCAAAATCAGCGGCTACTGTGGTTACTACTTGTTCGTGCGATCTAATCGGGTCATACAAACAAGTGACCGTATGCGTTAACAGAACATGCTTGACCGATATGTGACCCGATTTACGGACAGCGATACCAGCGGCAGAGATGAGGACCGACCGCTTGGCCGGCCGGTGAACGATAGTCGGCGAAACAGGGTCCTCACACCGGTTCTCGTGCAGGAATAAAAACAGGCCCCGCATCGCGGGGCCTGTTTTGCGTTTGCTATGGAGGCGACGGGCGGATTCGAACCGCCGAATGGAGGTTTTGCAATTCTTCGCAGGTACGTTCAGAACTCTCGCGAAAGCCTTGACTACGATTGCGCCTACGTCCGTCTCCTATCGCCTCTGTTCAGGTGTGTTGCTGTCAAAGTTGCTGTCAACTCACTTCGGCCATCACCGCCTCAATTGCATCGACCGCCCGGCGAGGTGCGTCAGGCAACGCATGTCCGTATCGAGTCAGGGTTACGACGACCGATGAATGTCCGGCCATCGCTGCTACGTCCGTTGGAGCAACCCCTCGACTGAGAGCAAAGGTGATAGCAGTGTGACGTAGTGAATGGATCGTGAGAGACGGAGGGAGTCCAGCTTCCAGGAGTAAAGGTTTGAACACTCGTCGAGCAAGGTTTGTGGAGTTGAGCGGACCTCCCCGGCTATTCACAAAGACAAATCCTTCATCGTCTCGCGACTGTCCAGACTCCAACCGGTCTGCATCCTGCCTAGCGCGGTGTCTACGCAATGCGTCTGTAACCGAGTCGGGTAGGTGAACCGTCCGCCTAGATTTAGCAGATTTGGGTTCGGTCAGTGAGTAGCCACCCTTGTAACGGTCGAGAGTCGCTATAACGCGGACCTGTGAGTTGTCTGAGTCTCCCTGTTTGCCTAGATCGACCTCGGGCCACCGTAAGGCCATAATCTCGCCGATCCTAAGGCCGGTACCGAGGGCGAGCCGCCACAGTGCTTCAAGATTTGTATCCGACGTGGATTTGAGGAAGTCACGGGCCTGTTCGGCATCGAGCACCTCCATCTCTCGATAAGGGATTGCGGGTGGTGATACAAGGGTTGCTACGTTCCGCACAACGCTGCCCCACCTTGTCGCATCCTTAAGCATCCCGTGTAGGACACGATGGATGTGCGTGATGGTCTGAGGACCTCTACCTGCTGCCGACCTTTCGGCGTAGAGCCGTTGTAAGTGGCCAGGCGTGAGACGGGCGAGAGAGACATTCGCCAGAGTCGGCAGGACATTGACGCGAAGTAGGGTGGAGTATCGCCGGTGAGTGCTCGCCTTGATTGAGGGGCGTTTGGCATCAAGCCAACGCTCGGCAAAGGTTCCGACCGTCTCTCTCTGACCAACAGCGGGGAGGCCGTCCTGCGCATCCTTTAATAGGGCGGTGAGTTTCTCAGCTGCTGCCTGACGTGTTTTGGCATAGACGTAACGACGCTTGCCTTCCACCGTTATTGCTCCGCACCAACGTCCATCGCTTCTGCGCTGCCACAGTGAGCCTTCTCGGTTCCCTCTCCTCTTACCCGCCATGAGTTACTCCTTCTCGAATTTTGAATCAGCTAATTTTGAATTTCCCGCACGTTGACGACGTTTTTTATTCTTCTCCTGGCACCGTGTTGAGCAGAACTTCATCCGCCCGTGAGTCACGATGAACTCCTTCCGACATTCCTTGCACATAAGGGTCTTTGACCCTGTGGCGAGATCGGCCAGATGTAGAGATATCGCTGCGCTCAAATCCGGCACGCGGTAAGTCAACTGCATCCGTTCATCCTCGATTCTCGGGAAGACACCCTCGGTTTCAACGTCTACCTCAGAAAACTGGAAAGTCGCGTGGGACTCCCCTCGGTAAGGAATATCCTCGATCCAGCTTGTTCCTCGCGCGCCCGCGCGATGCCTAATTACACCCACCGCACCGGGAGTACCCGATCGAACCGGTATGAAAGTGTCCACCCCATCAACCGGGTTGTCGGGCAGCGTGTACCTCGCAGCGTGCTGAAAACTGAGTGTCACTCGATTCAGTTCGGACTCCAGAAGGTGATGAACACTCGCCCAATCAGATTTGGCGGCCGCCGCGAACACGTCTTTGGCGCGTAACGCCGCCCTGTGAAATTCG
>JAYGCG010000090.1:0-23342 GCA_046583455.1 Dehalococcoidia bacterium
AACGGACTCAATATCGCCCGAGCGTTCACGGCGCCGTTCGCCGATGCGTCTGGATGCAGATAAGCCGGTTGATCCCAGCCCTCGACCTCAACCTCGCGTAACTCCCCGGCTTCAACAAGCTCGGCCAACCGCAGTCGCGCCTCGGGCATACGAATCCGATAATAATCGGCAAGATCGGCTCCTGTACCGACCCCAAATGCACGCGCCGCTATCCGTAAAAACTCTCGATGAGCTTCCTCCCGGCTGACCGGCTCGCAATCCAGAAACTCGGACCGTATGGCACGCTCAGGAAGGTCATAAACACGCGAGAATCCGCGACGTTCCACCGAGGTCAGGTCACCGGTAGCGAAGTGATACTCGAGCGCCACCTTGCCGGGAGCCCTGTTCCACCATCCGGGAGATCCGCCGCCACCGCTCCGCTTCCCGGGATCCTCAAGCTCGCCGATCGTGAGGGGCCCCCGCTCGCGGATCTCCTCGATGATCAAATTCAGGTATTCCGCGTCGGCGTTACGCAACGTCCGGGATCGTCGTTTGATCCCGTCGTCCATCCGATGCCTGAACAGCGGATACTGCTCCATGGGGATCAAAGATGCTACGTGGCCCCAGAACTCGAATAAGTCGAAGCGCTCGTGGCAACCATCGTCCAGCAGCTCGATCGGGTACTTACCGAGTCGTGAGAAGAACGGCATGTAGTGGGCGCGCACACATACGTTTACCGAATCGAGCTGTATCAGCCCGAGCCGTTTGATAACTGCACGGACATCTGCTGACCCCGCCTCCGCTGGTCTCGGCTCCGCGAACCCTTGAGCGGTGAGGGCAATACGTCGAGCTTCGATTTTCGAAATTGAGTCGGTCATCTAACCTCCGAGGGTAGACCGGCATTATGCTTTCGCCCGACCGGAATTTCGACACCGACTGTCACCACCCCGGCTATATCCAAACAGGGTCACCGAATGAGAACACCTCTCCATCAGTTCTTTTCACACGAAGAGTTCCAGTCCCGGCTAGATGGCGTGCGCGCCCGCATGGACGAGCGCGGGCTTGACGCACTGCTACTGACGACGCCGGAGAACATCTACTACCTGACCGGCTACCAGACGCCCGGGTACTACTTCTTCATCGGGCTCATTGTGCCGCTCACGGGTGACCTGGTACTTGTGCCGCCGCCGCATGAAGAGTCGCTTGTCGCGTCCTACTCGGTGGTCGAGGACTACCGACTCTTCCCCGATACAGAAGACCCCATCATCGGTATCGCCGGAGTTCTGGGTGAACTGGGGTTGGCACGCGCCGATATCGGGGTCGAACACGAATCCTGGTTTCTCAAGATTCGTGACTACATGCGACTGCGGATGCTACTCACAGAGGCCCGACTTCACGATGCATCCGGGATTGTGGAGTCCGGCCGACTGGTCAAGTCAGAGCGTGAGATTGGTTACATGCGTGATGCGGCAAAGATCGCCTCGGCCGGTGTGCGGGCCGGGCTGGACGCGATTTCAGTTGGAGCCACCGAGCTAGATCTGGCCGCAGATGTGGTTAGCGCTCAGATCCGCGCCGGCAGTGAGTACAGCGGTTTGCCGCCGTTCATCACGTCTGGAGAGCAGCACTCGATGCAGGTCCACTCCACGTGGTCGGATCGGGTGATCGAGAACGGCGATGTGGTGTTTTTCGAGGTGCCGGGCGTGGTCAACCGATACCACTCGGCGTTGACCCGTGCGGCATTTGTCGGCGAACCGCCTGAGCTGCTGCTCAAGGGCAGCGAGGTGAATCGAGACGCTCTACGACTTGCGAAAGAGCGGATCAAGCCGGGCATGCTGGCTTCAGAGGCGTTTGAAGTTGCACGCCAACGGATCGACGACGCGGATGTGCCGTACGTGCAGGGCCGTCGCATCGCCTATGGAATCGGGACGGCGTTCCCGCCCGGCTGGGACGAGGGACATATCTTCAGCATTAATGCCAACGAACATCGGCCGTTCCATCTCGGCATGACGTTCCACGTGATCACGACGATGCGGCTGCCGGGCGTTGGGGCCATCGGGTGCAGTGATACGGTGCTGGTTACGGAAGATGGCTGCGAGACGCTAACGTGCGGCGTTCCGAACGAGCTGTTTGTTGTGTGACGCGTGGGACGCAAGCCAGGAATATGTGGCGAGGGCGTATCGCCATACGCCCCCATATTCTGCCGATGAACGCCGATCCCAATAAGCCGACCGGCAGGTCCCAGAAGGTCCTAGTCGGACGAGGGGAGTTTCCTGGCGCTCTGTAGCTCCATGACGTTGCCGTCACACATGAGCTCGCCTTTGCCGGCTTTGACGCACAGCAAACTCACGCCGCCGTCGGAACCTTGATAACGCTTGCCGAGCTGGATGTCGGGTCCGTCAGCATCTGAAGGCGACTGATCCGCTTTTACTTCGAGGGATATGCCGTTGCAAGTGAGGTCCGCTTCGCCGCCCTTTGTGACAACGAACTCAGCGCCTCCAGACGTGGAAATAAGGCGCTGTCCGGTTGAGAGGTTAATCGTCGTTTCTCCCGTTGTTTTTGACATTTCTAGAACGGCCGGGCGACGCGCGCGCGGCCTGAAGGGCAAATTTGACCGCCCGAGTATAGCCAAACATATGGCGAGAGACGCAAGATAACGAGCCTGTCCGGAATCATCACTCTCGCGCGATCCGCACTTTCATGGGAACACTTTTCATCATAGGAACCCCGATCGGCAACCTTGGCGATCTGTCGCCACGTGCCGCCGAGTTGTTGCGAACGGTCGATCTACTGGTCGCGGAAGACACGCGTGTCACCCGCAAGTTGCTGAATCACCTGGATGCCACGACCCCATGCATCAGCTATCACGAGCATTCAAACCCGGCACAATTAGAGCGCGTGCTATCTGCGCTTGAATCCGGGGATGTGGCGCAGGTCACAGACGCCGGCTCCCCGACGGTCAGCGACCCGGGAGCGTCTCTGGTAGAGGCAGCCGTGTCAAAGGGGCACGACGTTGTCGCTGTACCCGGGCCATCGGCGATCACGACCGCCCTCTCTATATCCGGGATGCCCGGGGACCGATTCACGTTCCTCGGATTCCTGCCTCGAAAAAGCGCCGAGCGGCGTTCGGTCTTGTCCGCCGCGGCGCACGAGACGGGCACACTGGTCGCTTTTGAAACGCCCCAACGGATACTGTCCGCATTGGAAGACATTGGCTCGGTTCTCGGCGAGCGGCAAATTGCCGTCTGCCGCGAGATGACCAAACTCCACGAAGAAGTATTCAGGGGCACGGCGTCTGAGGCGATCCAGTATTTTTCGGGCGGGCGCATCCGCGGCGAGTTCGTCCTCGTGATCGAGGGCGCGCCTGAACAGACGACGGAGATATCGGACGAGACGATCGCCGAATCGATCGCGCATCTCGGCCGGGATGGCCTATCAGGACGTTCACTGGTCGAAGCCGTTGTCCATGCGACAGGCGCACAGCGGCGGCGTGTCTACCGACTCGTGACAGGTTCGCAGACTGGTAAGGCTGACGACTCGTAACCGCTGGATATACTTGATCGTCGCGCCCACAGCAATTGAGTACGTGGGCGGAACCAATCCTTGAAAAAGAGTGCCCGCGGGAATAAAGCGAACGTGGGAATGGAGACATCGTGGCCGAACGGGTCCTCGTGGCCGTGGCGTGGCCCTACGTCAACGGACTACCTCATCTCGGACATATCGCTGGCAACTCGTTGCCGGCGGATATTTTTGCGCGTTTTAACCGGCTTATAGGAAACGACGTCTTGATGGTGTCCGGAAGCGACATGCATGGCACTCCGACGATGCTCGCCGCCCGTCAGCAAGGTGTATCAACTCTGGAGCTGGTGCATCGGTACCACAACGCATTCGCCGAGACGAACAGGCAGATGGGCTTCTCGTTCGACCTGTACACCCACACGGACACGGATAACCACCACGCCGTGTCACAGGCGATGTTCACGAGACTGCTGGAGAACGGTTATCTGGTCGAGGGCGTGCAGAGCATGCCCTTTTGCCTGGAAGAGCAACGATTCCTTTCCGACCGTTTCGTAGAGGGTGTCTGTCCGCACTGCGGCTTTGACGGCGCAGGGGGCGACCAGTGCGACAACTGCGGGAACACAATTGACCCGGCGGAGTTAGGAAACATCCGGTGCAAAGAAGACGGCTCGACACCGGAATTTCGTGACACGATCCACTTTTTTCTTCGGCTCAGCGCGTTCCAGGACAGGCTCACCGAGTGGATATCCGGTAAGGACGACTGGCGACCCAACGTCCGCAATTTCAGCATGGGCATTCTCAAACAGGGTCTCAAGGATCGGGCGATCACGCGCGACATCGACTGGGGCATAAAAATCCCGGTCAATGGATTTGAAGATAAACGAATTTACGTATGGTTCGAAGCCGTTATCGGCTACCTATCGGCCTCGATTGAATGGGCCAAAAACTCCGGCAACCCTGACGCCTGGAAGGCGTGGTGGGAGGAAGAAGACGCGCGGCCGATCTACTTCCAAGGCAAGGACAATATCCCGTTCCACACCATCATCTGGCCGGCGATGTTGATGGGCCACGGCGGCCTCAATCTGCCGGAAGATGTCGCGGCTAACGAGTTCCTGACACTTGAGGGCCGGCCACTTTCGACCAGCAGCGGATGGGCCGTATGGCTTCCGGATTTCCTGGAACGCTACGACCCCGACCCGCTTCGTTACTATCTGACATCCATAATGCCCGAGACGTCCGACTCTGACTTCACATGGAACGGATTCCTGCTGGCCAACAACAATGAGCTTGTGGCGACCTTCGGGAATCTGATCCATCGTGTGCTCACGCTAACCACGCGGAACTTCGACAACGCTGTTCCCGAACCGGGCGATCCAGGCCCTGAGGAGAACGCAGCGCTTGAAGCCTGTGACACGGCATTGACGGATGTCGCCAGACACCTGGCGGCACGAAACTTCAGGGAGGGCTTGCGCGCGGTGATGGTGCTCGCCCAGCATGGCAACCGCTATATCGATGGTCGTGCCCCGTGGAAACAGATCAAAGAAGATCGCGAAGCGGCCGCAACAACATTGTGGACCGCACTAAACATCGTCGAGACGCTGCGGACTGTCGCTTACCCTTACCTCCCGTTCTCAACACAGACACTTCACGAACTGCTTGGCCATGACGGCGATGTGCTGTCTTCAGGATGGCAACGACAGACGCCAGACCCAGGCACAGCTCTACCAGACCCAACACCAATATTTAAGAAACTGGACGAATCTATAGTGGAAGAAGAATCGGAACGGCTCGCGGCGGCCAGTGCACGACGACGGAATCAAACGTGAAGCAGATGACCTCCGATAGCCCGTACGACGCGATCTACGACCCCGTACGGCCGGAACTTCAGTCCGTGATCGTGAACATTGCGTCTCTCGCAGCGGAACAGGGTTCCCATGAAGGCGCCATGGCGGACCGGCTTGGGCATGTGCTCAGCGCTCCCGGAAAGAGATTGCGTCCCGCCATCACCCTGCTCGCTTCCCGCCTTTGGCGGAATCCGTCAGAACTGGACGTGATGATGGGTACGGCAGTCGAACTGCTTCACATCGCAACTCTCATCCATGACGATACGATCGATGCCGCAGATACGCGACGCGGACGAGAGACGGCGAGCAATCTCTGGGGCCGAAACGTGGCCGTGTTGCTCGGCGATTACGTATTTGCCGCTGCCGCCCGATTCGTTTGCGATACGAACAGCGTCAGGCTGGTCCGTCGTTTCTCGGAGACGATCATGGAACTGGCTCGTGGTGAGCTAAACGAACTTCTCGACGGCCAGGATTCGCATGTGACGCGAGAGTCCTACTACCAGCGCATCTATGACAAGACCGCATCACTGTTCACGACGGCTTCAGAAAGTGGCGCCGTCCTGGGCAGCGCACACGAGTCGGAGATTCTGCTGCTACGTAACTACGGTTACAAGCTGGGCATGGCGTACCAGGTGCTGGACGACGTGCTCGACTACGACTCCACTTCGGAAGAACTAGGGAAACCAGCAGGAAACGACCTGAAAGAGGGCGTCCTGACGTTACCGGCGATCATGCTGATTGAGGCGGAGCCGGAATCGAACCCGGTGATTGACTGGTTCAAATCGGCTCGTGGCGCACGCGACGACCGTCCGACCGAGATCGATACGGATACTCTCGAAACCGCTATCAAGGCCGTTCGGGAATCCGGCTTTATCGAAGAGAGTCGCAAAATCGCTCTGAGCTGGATTGATGAGGCACAGGATTCGCTAAGCGGGCTCCCGAATACGGAAGAACGCGTTGCGCTAGAAACCCTCGCCGATCTAACCGGGGGTCGACGATCTTAAAGACCCGGTAGCGAGCCGAAAACAAGCTCGCCACCAATCAACGTCGCCAGAATGGATATTGAGCTGATTTCAGTCGATTCCACTTCACGCGGGTCGCGTTCCAGCACCGCGAAATCGGCCCGTTTGCCGGACTCTATTGAACCTGCCTCGTTCTCTTGCAAGTCGACCCACGCGGCATCCGGGCCGTAAAGGCGCAAGGCTTCCCCAATCGAAACTGCCTGCTCGAATCCGATCGACTGCCCGCTCGAAGATATTCTGGTGACGGCCGCCTGGATACCCCTTAGCGGAGACATTGGCCCGAACGGCGCATCTGACGACCCGACGACGGTCGTCCCGGCGTTGAGTAAGCTTCTGATAGCATATAAATGCGCGGGATCGGCGCCGCCTTCGCTTGAACTCAAGGCACTCAGATAACGATCGCCCCGCTCGAAAATAAAGCCCGGCTGTGTCACTACCGACAGCCCTGCTGACGCAATCATCTTTGCGATCTCCGGCGGGCAGTCCGAAGCATGCTCGATGCGATGCCGTCGTCCCGCGATCTGAGAACGGTTTCCGACAGCGGCGAATGCCTCAGTAGCCATCACTATGGCCTCGATCTCCACGGCGTGGACCGCTATCTGGTGATCGGCCCGATGCGCGACCGAGATCATTTCCACGAGCACCTCGAAGTCAGGATGCATCTCCCCGCCCGAAAACGTGATCGCAATTTTGGTTGCGCCCTGCCTCACTCCGGGGACACCCTCCGGGCTCGGATACGCAATCCCCGGTGCCAGCATCATGGTGGGACGCGGCAAGAATCGGCCTGCCGCAACCATGCCCGAGTAAAGGCGCATGCGATCAACCGTATTGTCTCGGCCGGCATCGGTAATAGAAGTCACGCCGGCAGCGATAATTGCGGAAGAAGATGACTCGGCGTAGTCGTTCAATGCGCCACTGGACGGTCGTGGCATCCGTTCACGGAGCCAACCTCCCATCTCAAACAACACGCCCGTCGGTTTACCGGTGTCCGCGTCACGTTCGATCGTTGCGCCCGGTGGCGGAGTGCTGTCCTTGTGAATACCTACCGCATCGAGAGCGGCCGAACTCAGCACATCGCCGTGCCCGCTACCGTGCGAGAGCCGGACCATCCTTCCGGGCGCTGCCCTATCCAGATCCGCTGCGGTGGGATGACGCCGGTCGGCAAGCAACAACTCGTCATACCCGCGCGCCCTGATCCAGCCGCCAAAAGATTCAGGGGAATCGGCGGCCGCTTCGGCTATCCGTCCAACTATCTGGGCGATGCTTTTGACCGCCACAGGCGAGCAGTCAACAGCTCGCAGCGCCGCGCCCAACGCCAGTGGATGTGCGTGGGGATCGATAAACCCGGGAAGGACCGTCGCACCATCCAGATCGACCGTGCGATAGCCACGCACAACGCCCTCATGCCCCGAGAGCACACGTTTGATGTGCCCATCCTCAATCCATACGCCGGTAGCAACCGCATCACGTCCATCAAGTGCGAGGACGTTGCCGTTGAAGAGGATCGTGTTGCGTGAAGTGTGTTTGCTCATCGTTGTGACTGGATCATGTTCTGAGCCACGGATTCGGCGACGCCCGAAATCCCGCCCGTCGTCCATCGGGGGCGTTGCTAGAATACCGGCCCCACATGACACCTTCCCGACTAACTGCGGACAGCCTGTCCGCGCTCAGAGGTACCGCCCGCCGGGACGCGCTCGCGGGCGAGGCTATGACCCGGCTTGACCCGATGTATGGGCCTATCGTCTGGGCGCCGAGATTTAAAGCACTTGAAGAGCTGATCTTCACGGTCCTTACCCAGCACACATCGGACAGCAACGCAGAAGTCGCTTACAAATCTTTGCGGAAGATATTCCCGGCCTGGATGGATGTGATCGAGGCCGGCCCTGCGGAAATCGCCGAGGCGATCAAGCACGGCGGGCTGGCGAATCAGAAGGCACCCCGAATCCGGGAGATATTGCGCATCATCCTGGAGCGAACCGGTCGGCTCGAGCTCGAATTCCTGGCGTCGATGCCGCTGGAAGAAGCCCGGGCGTGGCTGATCTCTTTGCCGGGAGTCGGCAAGAAGACGACGGGGATCGTGCTCAACTTCGCTCTCGGGATGCCGGCGATGCCGGTGGATACACACATCTACCGTGTGGCGAGACGGCTGGGGTTGATAGGCCTGAAGACGAATGTCGATGCGGCGCACGACATGATGGAAATCCAGGTTTCGCCCGATGAGATATTTCGGTATCACACCCTCCTGATCACACACGGAAGGCAGATCTGCAAGGCGCAACGACCGTTGTGCGGCGAATGCCCGATGGCCGATTTATGCGCGGCGAAACCGGTTTTTGAGAAGGCGTTTGAGGCCGAGAAATATCGAAGACCTGTTCGCGCCGGTCAGACCCTTTAGCGAGGGTCGATCACAGGAACGTCGCCCGGTCTGAGCCACATGCCATGGAAACACTGGCCGATTCACCAACAAATCGGTCTCGGAATCGGTCGACTCGCTTGATATGATTGACGGCGGCCTTTGGCCAAACGACCGCATCTAGCGCCCCGTTGGTGCAGCGGCCTAGCACGCCAGCCTTTCAAGCTGGAGATCACGGGTTCGAATCCCGTACGGGGTACCAGAATCGCCCGCCCGTTTTAGACGGACGCCGGGCGGGCGGCTGCGATGAACGCAGCCCGGGATCACCTGCCGACTACGCGGCATCGCCTTTCAGACGTGCGTCGCGTGCCTGCCTGGCCTCCATCGCACGCTGGATTATCGCCGCTTTTTGCTGTCTGGCCTGATTCTCCTCGTCGGCGTCCCGTTCTCTGCGATATGCCTTGATCCCCATCGCCACATCTACCCGGCGAGCAATCTCCGATTTGTGCTCTGCGTTGTTGGGGTCATCCCTCTCGTCAGCTTCTTTTCGCCTGATCTTTGCAATTCGTCCAGCCTCTCGCGTCGCCGCCGCGGTGGACTTCACCTGGTTTGTTTCAGACTGCTTTATGGATTCCGCCTTGTCCCTGGAGGCAGTCTTCACGCGCTCCGCAGCCATGAGTTGTCGCTGGACTTCTGGGTCCACATTTCCCGCGGTTGCGCGATCGGCGACCGTCTCTTCGGCTTTGTCCTGTCTACTCTCTGCAAGTTGACTGACCTTCAGCGATGCAGCCATCTTGCGATTTTCGGCTGCATTCAGGATCTCGGCTCGCTGCTCTTTGGTCGCTTCCTTGGCCCGTGCCGCGGAAGTGGCCGATACGGTCTCCTCTGAACGCATCCCGAGGATCGACGATTTGACGGAATTGAGTAAGCCCACGGTATCTCCAGACTGTGATTTTTCGCGTCCTTCGACAATAGGAGTCGCACGATGGTCCTACGAGCAGGAGGTCTCTCAGACCGACTAAGCGAGCACACAAATCCGCGTTTTGAGTCAATCACGGACCAAATTTCATGTCATACCCGTGCTACTACAGGCACGAGTACAGGAATGACGAAAAGACGCCACGACAACGGAGGGCTAGCCCCATTTCGATGTGCGCCGTGATTTGTGAAAGTTAAAAGACACAGACAGGCGGTAGCGTGCACCAACAGTTCACCGATATCCGATCATCGGGAGACAAATGTCACAGAAACAGGACGACTCACCTAAATCTGAGTGGGCCGAGTATCTCGCTCAAAGAGCGATCGCCACCGAGGCCGCTCAGCGCGCCCGTGACACCCATATGGAGAGACGCGGGCATGAGGAAGCGGATGAACAGGCGCGAAAAGAGGCCCAAGTTGAGCGCGCAACAGATCATGCCTTCGCCCGAGAAATACGCGCCGCCGAAATAGAGTTTGAGCGGATGGAGCAAGAGCGAAAAGGTCTCGGCGCCGACTCTGAACGTATCGCGCTCGCAAAAGAACGCCACGATGTGTCGGTAAGTTCACGTGAAGAAAACCTCTCCACACTAGAGTCGGACAGGGCTGATGCGATCACGACCGCGGCACAACAGGTCGCCGAGACGCTCCGGGATCACGCCGACGAAGTTGCCAGCGCAAATGACACGAAAAGTGCCGAGTACCGTGCGCTCATCGAAGTGAAGGTAGAGACCGCTGCCCGTCTACATGAATACAGGGGCGAACGTGAGATCGAACAGGTGAAGATTGAGGAGGAACGGCGAAGTGCGGCCGCACTCATGGCGCTACAGGCCCGTGAGACCCGTCTCCTCCGGGAGCAGGAGGGCGCCGATGAACCGGCTCCGCCAGAGGTGGACTTCAGCGAAGTCCGTGCCCTGGCCTCACTCATGAAAAAGCCCGGGGCAGAGGCAAAGACAAAGGCGAAGGCAGAGGTAGAGGTAGAGGTAGAGGTCACATTACCGAAGCCAATGCATATCAGTACCGAAGAACTGGTCGAAAAAGCCCGTGAAGAGGCCAACTCGGGGAACCGTATCGGCCGATTCCGCAAGATGCTGGGCGGGCTTGGACGCGCCGCGTAGTCCGAGGGGATTCGCTACGCTTCAGGGGTGATTCTCTTTAAGCCTGAACACGTTGAGCTCGTATTGGCGGGACGGAAGACGCAGACACGCAGGCGTTGGAAGCGTCGACGAATGCTTCCGGGATCCACCCACCAGGCACGTACTCGTCTGTTCGGCGAGCCGTTCGCTATGCTGAATGTTCTCCGCGTTTGGCAGGAACCCATCGGGGACGTTTCCGACGATGATGCTCGTGCGGAGGGATACCTGAAACGGGACGACTTTCTCGCCGCCTTTACGCGCATCAACGGCGATGTGCCGCTTGATGAAGTGGTGTGGTGCGTGGAGTTTTCGGCGTCTCCAGTTGGCGAGTGATCCCGCCCGCGGCGCGACAATCGCCGGGCGATGTGGCGATCTGCCCACATCTGACGACACATTGAGCAACGAAAAGGGCTGCATCTTGATCGTCGTACGCCGCACTTATGTCCCCAACCCCGGCGCCGGAGGTAAGTTGCTTGCTCTCGTCAAACAGGCTTCAAACGAGATGGCGAACGCCGGATTCAGCAAACCGCGCGTACTACGCACAGCGTTCGGAAACCACGGCACGCTGATTACGGAGCAGCCCTGGGACTCTCTGGCCGATTACGATGCATCTCGGGACCGTGTGCGAGCCACCTCGACGATCACAATGGTGTTTGACCAGATCTATCCGCTCCTCGCCGCGACTCACAACACCGAGGTCCTGATAGAGGTCGAGTAGATGGCCCCGGTGCGCCCTCACGACTCCGAGTCCCCGGATACCTCAGGCGATGCATACGCCCACAACGAGGCGTTCTGGGACGAGGTAACGCCAGTACACGCCGCGTCTAATTACTACAGGCTGGCCGATTTCATACGTGGCGACGATGTGCTGCACGATTTCATCATGGAGGAGGTTGGAGACGTTTCCGGCCTTTCGATGCTCCACCTGCAGTGCCATTTCGGATTGGACAGTTTGAACTGGGCACGGATGGGCGCGGTAGTGACCGGCGTCGACATATCTGGCGTTTCGATCGAGCGGGCGGGGGGGCTGTCCTCAGAGTTGGACATTCCGGCGACCTTCATACAGGCGAACGTACTTGAGATGGGTGACCGGTTCGACGGCCAGTTCGACCGCGTCTTCACCTCCATCGGCGCGCTTTGCTGGATCGGCGATCTGGCGCTTTGGGGTCTGGCCATCGCCCGGGCGTTAAAGCCCGGCGGCGTGTTCTACATCGCCGAGTTCCACCCGGTAATGGACACCCTGCAACAGTCGATGCCGATCACGAACAGCAGTGCGGCATACCCTCAGTATCCGTACTTCGGAAAAGGCGTCCCTTTGAGGTTTGATCCCGAAGGAGACGATAGTGATTACGCCGAGGCGTCGTTCACCAGTGAGGAGACTACGTTCGAGTGGTTCCACTCCATCTCTGAGGTGATCGAGGCACTGATCAGCGCCGGACTGACCATCGACAGGTTCCGCGAGTATCCGTTCGTCACATACAAGGCCCGCCAGGGCATGATTCAGGGCGATGACGGTCTCTGGCGGCTTCCCCCGGAGGTGATTCCCCTGCCGCTCATGTTCTCGATAACCGTATCCAAACCAGCATCCGAGTGAACCGCGTGACACGGGCGGCGTGCGCTGCGAACATCATGGAATAATCGGTCGAAATTCCTGCGATCAACACGGGAATCGTTCAGCACGTTCCCTAACCTCAGTAAGCAAATCAGGAAGACACCCCGTGGGTGTGAACCGGGAGACTAAGTAATGGCCGATCCCCTTGTGGCCGTAATCATGGGCAGCACGTCAGACCTTGAGACGATGCAGAACGCAGTGGACATGCTCGATCAGTTCGATATACCGAACGAGATCGCCATCGTGTCAGCCCATCGGACGCCTGACCGAATGTTCCGTTTTGCGGAAGAAGCTGCCGGGCGAGGTATCGAAGTAATAATCGCCGGAGCAGGTGGCGCTGCACACCTGCCGGGCATGGTTGCTGCCAAGACCGTCGTTCCTGTGATCGGTGTCCCGGTCGAAAGTCGTGCGCTCAAAGGCATGGACTCCCTTCTCAGCATCGTCCAGATGCCGCGCGGCGTGCCCGTTGCGACGGTGGCCATCGGAACGGCGGGCGCGACGAATGCGGGTCTGCTGGCGGCTCAAATTCTTGCGAACAGTCGGCCCGATCTGCGGTCTAGGCTAGAGGCCCATCGAGCACAGACGGTTCGCGACGTTGAGGCCCAGTCGGCTGAACTGGAGCGAAAGTGACCGGCGCAGGACCGTTTTTACCGGGAAGTACGCTCGGCGTAGTCGGCGGAGGCCAGCTCGGGCGGATGTTCGCTCTCGACGCTCGGCGTATGGGCTACAAGGTGGTTGTGCTGGACCCCGACCCGGAGTCCCCCACCGGACAGATCGCAGATGACCGCATAGTTGCGCCGTACACCGACGCCGATGCGATGAGGCAACTGGTCGAACGATGCGATGTGGTTACGTACGAATTTGAAAACGTGAACGCAGACGCTGTCGCCACGGCAGAAGTTTCCGGGCATGTGCGCCCGGGCAGCCACGTACTACGCATTGCGCAACACAGGTTGATCGAGAAAGGCGCTCTCGTGGAAAACGGATTCCCCGTTGCCGAGTACGCCGAGGTCGACACGATGGCGGACATGGTGAAGGCGGTGGAGCGTATTGGAACGCCGGCGGTGCTCAAGACGGCGACATCCGGATACGACGGCAAGGGACAGATTGTGCTGCGGTCAGCAGTGGATATGCGGGAGGCGCACTCAGAGTTAAGGCGGCAGAGTGAGGCGCTGATTCTTGAGGCGTTCGTGCCGTTCGAGTTGGAGATTTCGGTCATCGCAGCGCGCGGCCCAGATGGCGACGTGGTGTGCTTTCCACCGTCTGAGAATCAGCACGTAAACGGGATCCTGGATATGAGCATCGTCCCGGCACGCATTCCAACAGAGGTCCGAAACGCAGCGGTAAAGATGGCGTCCGGGATTGCGGAAGCGCTGGACGTTGTTGGACTTGTCGCGGTTGAAATGTTCGTGACGACGGACGGGCAGCTTCTTGTGAACGAGATCGCACCGCGACCTCACAACTCGGGCCACTACACGCAGGATGCATGCGCCACAT
This sequence comes from Dehalococcoidia bacterium, assembly GCA_046583455.1. Classification (GTDB taxonomy): domain Bacteria; phylum Chloroflexota; class Dehalococcoidia; order Lucifugimonadales; family Lucifugimonadaceae. Next base: position 13,935 of record JAYGCG010000090.1, read on the forward strand.
CGCAGTTCGAGCAGCTTGTTCGTGCAATCTGTGGCTTGCCGCTTGGTTCCACAGAGCTACTCAGCCCTGTGGTAATGGTGAATTTGCTCGGCGATACCTGGGCGGATGCAGGCGGCACGCCGGATTGGGACGCCGCGCTCGGGGTACACGGCGCAGTGCTTCACTTGTACGGCAAGTCAGAGGCGCGGATCGGCCGGAAAATGGCGCATATCAACGTTACCGCACCCGACGTTGAGACGGCTCTGACGCGTGCGCTGGATGCGCGTGAACGGGCTGCAGGACGCGGGTAGGCGCAGAACGAGCGGGACTCCCTCCTCCCAACGTTTGAGTTGCTCTACGGTCGCTTTATGGGATTGACGATCGTGCCGGAGCGCTGGCTGGGAGATTCGTGAGTCAAGTTCATGACAGGTTCTTCGCCCCGGCTCAGGATGACAGATACCTAAACCGCGCCCTGAGGCTCTCGAAGGGCCGAAATAAACGCTCCAGGCCTCACCCCGCTCCCCTCTCCCTGCGCGAGAGGGGAACACCCCACTACACCCCCGTGTATTCGTGCTTCCAGAGTTCGTCTGCGAAGGTGAACAGCGCCGGTAGGCCGCCAGTGTGCAAAATTACCACGGTGTCGTCTTTTGTGAAGTTGCCCTGCTTGATCTGGTCTACCAGCGCGGCCATCACCGTGCCCGTGTAGTTCGGGTCGGTCAGAATGGCTTCCGTCTTGGCCATCAGGTGGATACCGTCCAGCGCCTCCTGGGTCGGGATTCCGTAGCCCTCGCCGATGTACTGATCGAGGATATTCATATCGCCGGGTTCAAACCCGACCGCAAGTTTCGCGACTCGCACCGCTCCAGAGATGACGTCGTACAGGTACGAATCTATTGGCATGTCGTAGTTGACCATCACGCCGGTGATGTCCCAGTCCAACCCCAGGTTTTTGGCCGCCAGTGTCAGGCCACCTGTCGAGCGGCCGCCGACGCCGATTATTTTGACGGTGTGGATGCCTAGTTCTTCAAGCTGTCCGAGCAGCTCCAGCGCGCCGTTCAGGTAACCCAGGGTGCCGACGATGGTCGGGAACTCGTGATCGACCCGCACGTATGGCTTATAGCCCTCGGCCTCCAGTTTGCGGCCCAGCTCACGTGCGTACTCTTCCGCCTTTGATAGTTCGGACTGCTCTTCGTTCAGGAGGTGGAGATCTGCGCCCAGGATCTTATCGATGAGCAGGTTGCCCTGGATCTCACGCCCGGCGGCGTATCGCAGGACGCAGGAGTACTTGATGCCAAATTTGTTGGACGCCGCCGCCGTCATCCGGGCGTTGTTTGAGTGGTAGTCCATCATGTTGACGTAGGCGTCGTAGCCCTGCTCAATAAGATGCGCCAGCTCGTACTCGTAATGGCGGGCTTTGTTCCCGCCCATCGCTAGGCCGGTGGCGTCATCACGCTTGATCAAGATGCGCGGTCCGCCTAGCTCGGCGCTCAGCCGATGTAGCTCTTCGAGCGGAGTCGGCAGATGGGCGATCTTGACCCGGGGGATGGCGGCGAGGTTCGCACGAAATGTCGCTCGGTCCATCGGCGGGTTGGCATTTTTGAAGCTAGGCATGGCGGGTTGACGATCCCCTGTCTGGTTAACAACTGTTTCGGTGCGATTTCATCGCACGCCGGAGATTAGCACGGGATGGTCACGATACTTGTCATCCTGAACTTGATTCAGGGTCGGTTTTTACAAAGTTGACCTCGATGATCGGACGAGAATACTGCTCAATTTCGGCGTGAGGGCCAGGTTATTGCCGCCTGCGCACGGGAGCGGATCCTGAATCGAGTTCAGGATGACATTGGAGAAAGAATCCGGGTCAAACTCAACATTCAGTCCCTCGCCCATAACGGGAGTAGACTGCCGTCAGCGCTGGACCCGCAGGGAGGAACCGACCGACGGATGGCAGACGAGTCTCAAGAATCAAACGCGGGAGCGGACCGTTATCAACCGGTCCGCTTCGCTATGTTCGAGTCTCTGCGATTCCGTGATTTCCGCCTCATCTGGCTAGGCCAGACCAGCCACGCGCTGGCGTTATGGGCGCAGATGATCGCCCTCCCGCTGCTGGTCCTTGAGATCACCGACAACAGCGCCGTCCAACTCGGCGGTGTCATGGCCGCGCGAACACTACCCACGCTTGTCCTGGGCGTCTGGGCCGGCGTGATAGTGGATTGGTTTGATCGTCGCTCGATCCTGATCGCCACCAAGTGGGGCTCGTTCCTTCTCGCGGTGCTGTTTGCCGTTCTGCTAATCGGCGGATGGATGGAGTTGTGGATGGTGTACGCGTGGGTGGTCGCAAGAGGCTCCACGCAGGCATTCGATCAGCCGGCCCGATTCTCGATGGTCCCGACCATCCTTCCACGCCACCTGATCACCAACGGCATGGCGCTCCTTAGCTCTACGCAGAACGTGATGCGCATCGTTGGCGCGGCGGGTGCTGGCCTTGTCGCAGAGTTCATCGGCCTCACCGGCACTTTCATCCTGATCGCCGTTATCTACTCCTCCGGCGTCGTGGCGATCCACATGCTTCACGTCGCCGATCACGTACGACCGTCCAAAACCGGACTGCGGGCGATGACCTCCGGGCTGGCCGAGGGCGCCAGATTCGCCATCAACAAGCCGGAGATCCGCGGGGTTCTACTGATCTCGCTCGTCTACTTCGCGTTCGGCATGTCTTACATGCAGGTGTTTGCGCCGCTGTTCGCCATCGAGGTTCTCGATATCGGCCGTGGTGGTTTGGGGTTGATGCTCTCTATCACCGGAATGGGCGCACTCGTGGCGGCGTTATTCGTCGCCAAAAAACAGCCGACGCGGCTCGGGCTGATACTGCCTCTCTCTGTCGCCGGTTTCGGGGTTGCGCTAATCCTGTTCACGGCGTCGACCTACCTGCCCGGCACGTGGGGACTGGCCGTCCCAATGGTGACGATGCTGGCGATCGGCGCGCTCCAGACGACATTTATGTCGCTTAGCCGGTCGTTGATGGTTCAGGTGGCGCCAGACGAGATGAGGGGTCGAATCCTGTCGTTTGTATCGCTGGATCGATCAATGATGGCGTTCGGCGGCGCAGCGGGTGGCTTCCTTGCAGGCGCTTACGGTGTGCAGATCACACAGATCGGGTTCGGCATCATATGTATCGTGGGCGGATTGGCCGTGCTCGCGATGACGCCGAGGTTCCGGGCATTCAGGGGCCAGGGGGCAGCACAGCGACGTTCAGTACAAACGAGCCAACCTGCAAAGGTCCCATTAGTGGACTCCCCCCCGATTTCGAGACCGACCCCGGGGCAAGCGGGGGATAGCGACTCTTGAACCCCTCTGAAGAAGTCGCAGAAAGACGCTCACAGTCTGAATCGATGCCCGCCGACGATGGCTGGGTGGATACCGAACTGACTCCACGTCAGGTGAAGTTCACTCTGGTTGGCGTCACGCTCGCCATGTTCCTAGCCGCTCTCGATCAGACGATCGTCGGCACGGCACTGCCGCGAATCGTGTGAGACCTCGGGGGATTTGAACGATTCACCTGGGTGACCACCTCATACATAGTCGCCTCCACGACCGTGGTGCCGTTGGCCGGAGCGGTGGCAGATATCTACGGGCGGAAGTGGTTGTACATCGGCGGGCTCATCGTGTTCTTGATTGGATCCGTACTCGCCGGTTTCGCAGATTCCATGAACGCGCTCATCGCTTACCGAGCAGTTCAGGGACTCGGTGCTGGCGTCATGATGGCGATGGCATTTGTGACGATCGGGGACCTGTTTCCTCCGGCAGAACGGGCCAAGTACCAGGGACTAATAGCCGGGGTGTTTGGAATCTCTTCCGTAATCGGTCCGACCCTCGGCGGATTCCTGACCGACAGCTTGAGCTGGAACTGGATATTCTTCGTCAACTTGCCGCTCGGAATTCCGGTCGTATTCCTGTTTATCAAGCTGTTCCCGAACCGGAAACCGACAAGAGCACGGACGCTGGACATCCCGGGCGCAGTCCTGCTCGTGCTCACCGTCGTGCCGGGACTGATCGGCTTTTCGGTGGGCGGTGCGCGTGGGGCTCGCCTCAGGTGATCGGAGCGTTGGCGCTCAGCCTCGTGGCCGGTATAGCTTTCGTGGTGACGGAGTTACGTGTGAGTGATCCGCTGATCCCATTTGTGATCTTCAAAAACCGAATCGTTTCGATCTCCCTGGTCATCATCTTCCTGACCGGATTTGCGATGTTCGGGGCGATGGTGTTCATCCCGTTGCTGTTCCAGGGCGTGCTCGGCGCTTCGCCCACAGAAAGTGGCAGCTTCATGACGCCGATGATGCTGGGTGTGGTTGCGGGAGCCGCCCTATCCGGACAGGTTCTGTCGCGCACCGGCGGCCATTACCGCCTGCAAGGGATTATGGGGTTGGGGATCATGTTAATCGGCATCGGCGTCCTGACCCAGGTATCTGAACATCCAACCCACTCGTTTGCCCTGACCGGGGCGATATTGATGGGCTTCGGGCTTGGAACGACGTTCCCGTTATTCACCATCGCGGTCCAGCACGCCGTTCCGTTCCAGTACATGGGCGCGGCCACTTCATCGACGCAATTTTTCAGATCCGTGGGCGGCAGCATCGGGCTGGCTCTCATGGGCTCGTACATGGTCAACCGGTTCCGCACTGGATTGAGCGATGCGCTCCCGGATGGCACGGACTCGGTCCTGTCTACTGAACGGATTTCTCAGATCTCAAACAATCCGAATGCACTACTGGATCCGGAATCACTGGACGAGTTGCGTAACGAAGTCGCAGCGCTCTCAGATCCGGCCTTTGCCGACCGTGTGATCGGCGGGCTTGAGGCGGCCCTGGCCTCGGCGATTTCGGACGTGTTCACCGTGGCGTTCTTCCTCGGTCTTGCGGCATTCGTGGTTGTGCTGTTTCTGAAGGAAATCCCGTTGCGGAAGCGTGGTCATCCGGTACAGAACCAGGCTGGAGAACCTCCGCGTGCGGTCGCTCAGCCCGGTAGCGCGGGCGGCGGAGACTAGGCGCGCAACGGGCGAAATCGCTGGTAGCCTCGTCTACCCGCAAATATCACGAACCCACTTGATTCATACTTTTGTGGCGCTCGCGCCCACGGAGACCAGATGCCAGACGATACGCAGTCCCGGTACCGACTTCCCAAGACCGTCACCCCGTCACACTACGACCTGACGCTTGAGCCAGACCTGGTGAATTTCACGTTCTCCGGGACCGAGGCGATCAGCATTTCGGTCTCTGAATCGACCGATGTTTTCGTCATCAACTCGATCGAGATCGAGATCGATGAGGCGTGGATCTCGGCGCCCGATGGCTCACGTACAGACGTGTCCAGGATTGAGTACGACGAGGAGTTGCAACGTGCGACTCTGTCACTCGGATCTGCTGTTGCGCCCGGCGATCACACATTCCACGCCCGATTCCGGGGCCTATTGAATGACCAGCTTCACGGCTTCTACCGCTCCACGTTCAAAGACGACGCCGGGGTAGAGCACACCATCGCGACCACACAGATGGAGTCCACCGACGCCCGCCGTGCCTTCCCTTGCTGGGACGAGCCGGAGTTCAAGGCGTCTTACGGCATCACGCTGATCGTGCCGGAAGATCAGTTCGCCATGTCCAACGGAGCCGAGATCTCAAACGAGGTCGCTGACGGGCTGCGGACGGTCAAGTTCGCCGACACGATGAAGATGTCCACCTACCTGGTCGCTTTCATCGTCGGTCCGTTCGAGGCTACAGACCCGATCGACGTGAACGGCACGCCACTCAGGATCATCTACCCGCGCGGCAAGGGCCACCTGACGGAGTACTCGCTGGAGGCCGGAAAGCACGCGCTTTCGTTCTTCGAGGACTACTACGGCATCCCCTACCCGGGCGACAAGCTGGACATGGTGGCCGTTCCAGACTTCGCGTTCGGCGCGATGGAGAACATGGGGGCGATCACATACCGGGAAGTGTTGTTGCTGCTCGACAGGGATCGGGCCACCGAGCCCGAACTCCTGCGCGTCGCAGACGTGATCGCGCACGAGATCGCCCACATGTGGTTCGGCAATCTTGTGACGATGCGCTGGTGGAACGGGATCTGGCTGAACGAGGCGTTCGCCACTTTCATGGCGACGCTGTCCACCGACGCGTTCCGTCCGGAGTGGGAGCGCTGGGTGCAGTTCGGGATGGAGCGATCGATGGCGTTCGATGTCGACTCCCTTGAGAAGACCCGGCCCATCGAGATCGAGGTTAACTCCCCTTCCGACGCCGAGGGTATGTTTGACCTGCTGACGTACGAAAAAGGCGGATCGGTGCTGCGGATGCTTGAGCAATACCTCGGCGACACGCCGTACCGGGACGGCATCAGGAACTATCTGACCAAACACAGCTATGGCAACACAGAGACGAACGACCTGTGGGACGCCATCGAGGAGACCACGGGCGAGCCGGCACGGCGGATCATGGATTCGTGGATCTACCAGGGTGGCTACCCAGTCGTGGGCGTGGAGTCGATCGGCGAGACGAACCTGCGGTTGTCCCAGCGTCGATTCCGATTTGTAGACGATCCCGAGGGCGCGGACAGCCGATGGTCGGTGCCGGTCATGTTGCGGATCAACGGCGAGCCACACCGGGTGCTGCTGGAGGACGGAAGCACCGATATCGAGCTGGATAGCCCTATCGAATCCGTCATAGTAAACGCGGGCGGCCACGGCTTTTACCGGGTTCGCTACTCTCCCGAGTTGCTGGCAACGATCAATGTTGCCGGGGGAGATTTATCAGCGATCGAACGCTACATGCTTGTCGACGACACATGGGCGTCGGTGGTCGCTGGCGACACGGAAGCAAGTGATTTCGTGGCGTTTGCTCGTGGGTTCTCGGAGGAGACCGACGCCGAAGTGTGGGGTCAACTGACCGGCTGCCTCGCTTCGCTTGATCGCCTGCTTGAGGGTGAAGGCCGCGAGGCCATGCGTGCTGTAGTACGTGAGCTTGTTGGACCTGCGCTTGATCGGATCGGATGGGAGCCTTCAGAGGGCCAGACTTCCAGAGACCTGGAGCTGCGCGGAACGCTGATTCGAGCACTCGCCATCACCGGCAACGATCAAAATGCCCGGGGACGAGCCCGCGGGCTGCACGCCCGTTATCTGGAGGACCCGGGCAGCATCGACGCCAACGTGGCCGCTGCGGTCACCGGCGTCGTGGCGAACGGCGGATCGGACGCCGATTACGACACCTTCTTCCAGCGCTTCAAGTCGCCGCTGGACCCGCAGGAAGAGCAGCGCTACCTGCGCACGCTCGTGGGGTTCCCGAGTTCGGAGCAGATGTCCCGAACGCTTGCGATGACCTTGAGCGGCGAAATTCGAACACAGGACGCGCCGTACCTGCTGGCCGGTTGCATGGTGAACCGTGAGAACGGGCCGCAGGCGTGGGCCTTCATCAAGGACAACTGGGACGCGATCAACGAGGCGTTCCCGTCGAACTCGATCGTCCGGATGCTGTCCGGAGTTCGGTCTCTGTCGAGGCTGGATATCGCTGACGAGGTGTTGGCGTTCTTTGAGGAGCACGAGGTGCCGCAGGGAGCGCTGACACTGTCTCAGATTCTCGAACGACTTCGAATCAACGTCGCGTTGCGGGAACGTGAGTCTGACCGACTGGCGGACGCGCTGACCCGATGATATGACCACCATTGCCGTAAGATAAGACCATCAGAGCACCTGTAAACAGTTGTGAGAATAGGAGATGGTCGATGGGGTGGAGGTTGGTAGTGGCGGCGTCCGTTATCGTCTTGCTCACGCTGGTGTCTTGCGGAGCACGAACCGATGATGATCCCGATCGCCATAATGGTCTGACACCGATAGCCATATCTGACGCTACAGCGACGATCCCATCAACGGTCGAGGTAACTCAACCGGCTGTGACTGCGGAAGAATCAGATGTCGCCTCACGGATAGCCTCTGCGGTCGAAGCAACTCAAATTGCAGCGACAGTCGAAGCGGCGGTCGAAGCGACAGTCACGGCGGCGGCTCTATCCTCCGAGAGTAGGCGAGGCGCGTTCATCCGGGCTCTTGAGTTTCTGCCCGATAATCCAGAGATTCGTGCCGGCGTACTTGTCAACGACTATCAATCCGCCCGCGAACTTTTCGGTATTGATTCGCCCCCTCTCGATCCCACTGACAATCAGATCCTTGAATATGTCAACCGTCTGATCGGTCCAGGGACAACGGGACTCTCCACGAATTCAACGATTGATGGCTTTGGTCGACGCAGGGACGATGTGGCTGGTTGGCGATCCGCTCTGGGTTTCACTGCGGCAGACGTGAATTTGTCTGTCGTGGCAGGATCAGATCCAAAAATCTACGAAATTCTAACGGGCAAATTTGTCTGGCCATTGATCTATCTCGCGATCATGAACGACCAAGTGTGGAGTCCAGAACTGGAAGAGACCTCTCACAACGGATTCGAATTTTTCTCCTGGGGTGAGGATTACAGGCCGAACTTACGGATGTCAGACGATGCTGTACGAACCCTCGGACGCGGCCATCGCCTCCTTGTGATCGATGAAATCCTGTTCTGGACCCTTGGGTCTCCCGAGATGCGAAGTTTGATTGATGCCTCGTCCGGGAAGGAAAGCGCGCTAGCCCTAAACGACGATTTCAGAGTTCTTGCCAACACAATGGATGCCGAAAGTGCATATGCCGGTTTATTGACGAACGAAACACCTAGTCTCGCCGCCGGTGCTGGATTGGCCGAAGGAGGATATGGGTTAAGTGATATGGCTTACGACCAGGCACTCCGCACCCTCGGCCCGATAGCGGTCGGTCGTTACGATGCCTATGGTATCGGTGCAAGTTTTGATGGTCAGGACAATATTTTGACCATAGCTCTGCTATATAGCGACGAAGCAAGTGCCCTGAACAATCTCAACGCCGTCGAAAAAATGGTCGCTTATCAACTTGATGTCGGCGAGTCCTTACTTGGCAGAGTATCTTGGAGTGAAGTGCTAGGAGTGCCAAAGTTGCCTACCGAAAGTCACGTAAACATTCGCCTCGACGGGCGTGTAGTAGTTGTGAATATCAAAACGAGTCGTGCCACAACTTGGGCAACTATGACGACCGAATACGACCACTTAATCTTTCATCGATAAACGCGGTGCCGGATCTGTGGGGACTTCAACTATCCGTATAAAATGGGTCGCCACTCTATCCACGGATCCGGGTTTGACGGCGGACTACCAGCGACTCCAATTATGGCCCAGCCGGTTCGGAGAGAATTAGCGCTACAGCCAGCGGCGGACGCTCTCCCGGTACCCGGAGTACTGATGGCCGATCACCGTCGTCAGATATCGCTCCTCTCGGATAACCACCAGGAAGTGGAGCGCGACTGCTGCAATCGGCACGGAGCCGAGCACCCAGTA
>JAYGCG010000007.1:0-40773 GCA_046583455.1 Dehalococcoidia bacterium
CCTCGACGACGGTTTCTCTTCCCGAGTTCCCTGGGATGTTCAGGGTTTGTTAAAGGGATAGTGGACCGGTAAAGCGTCCCGATTTGATCGGGAAATGCAGGGTGGTACCGCGGTATCTCTGATCACAGAGCCCGTCCCTCGATTGGGATGGGTTTTTTGTGTTTGGGAATATTTCAGGCCTCCGGGAGCGAGTAGAAGAGATGACAACGACCGACCGACTAACCGGATCAAATGATCGTTTCGCACCGGTCAACTCACGAGTCGACTTTGTGGCGTTGGAGCAAGAGACGCTCAAGTGGTGGAACAAGAACGACATGAACGCGCGCTACCGCGCGAAAAACGAGAACGCCAAGAAACGCTTCTCGTTTATCGACGGTCCGATCACCGCCAACAACCCGATGGGCGTCCACCACGCATGGGGCCGTGCCTACAAAGATCTATTCCTGCGCTTTCGCAACATGCAGGGCTACCGTCAGCGCTTTCAGAACGGATTTGATGGGCAGGGCCTCTGGGTCGAGGTTGAGGTCGAGAAAGAGCTTGGCTTCACGTCCAAGCATGACATCGAGGACTACGGAATCGGCCGCTTCGTCGAGGAGTGCAAAGCGCGCGTTGAGCGCTACGCAAAGATCATCTCGGAGCAGTCAGAGCGGCTTGCGATGTGGATGGACTGGGACGACTCGTATCACACGATGTCGGACGAGAACAACTACACCATCTGGGGTTTCCTGAAGCGCTGCCACGAGCGCGGCTGGATTTATGAGGGCCGGGACAGCATGCCATGGTGCCCGCGCTGCGGCACGGGGCTATCGCAACACGAGATCGTGACCGAGGGCTACCGGGAGATCACTCACAACTCTGTCTATCTGAAGTTCCCGCTTCTTGATCGGGAAGGCGAGAGCCTGTTGGTCTGGACCACGACGCCTTGGACGCTCGCCGCAAACGTGGCTGCTGCGGTCCATCCGGAGAACCCATACGTCAAAGTCAGGAACAACGACGAGATCCTGTATCTCGGCAAAGAGCTACTCAAGGTATTGAACGGCGAGGTCGAGGTTCTTGAGGAGCTGCCCGGCTCCAAACTGGCGGGGCTGCGATATCGCGGCCCGTTTGATGAGCTTCCCGCGCAGTCAGAAGCGCGTGAGGTGCATCGTGTCCTTGAGTGGAAAGACGTTGGCGATCAAGAGGGTACTGGAATCGTGCACATCGCTCCCGGCGCGGGCGCGGAAGACTATCAGCTTGGCAAAGAGCACGATCTCCCAATGATCGCCCCGCTGACCGAGGACGGGGACTACATCGACGGGTTCGACTGGCTATCAGGCCGGAACGTGTCCGAAGTGAACGACGATATCTTCAAGCATCTGGAACAGACAGGTGTCCTGTACAGCGTCGTGCCATACACACACCGCTACCCGGTGTGCTGGCGCTGCAACACAGAACTCGTATTCCGCCTCGTCGACGAGTGGTTCATCGGCATGGACGACCTGCGTGAGCCGATGAAGGACGCGACGCGAAGCATCACCTGGGTGCCCTCTTTCGGTCGCGACCGCGAACTGGAATGGCTCGACAACATGCATGACTGGATGATCTCCAAGAAGCGCTACTGGGGGCTCGCGCTGCCCATCTACAAGTGCGAGAGCTGTGGGGTGGTGGACGTGATGGGCTCCGAGACGGAGCTAAAAGAGCGCGCCATCGAGGGCTGGGATCAGTTCGAGGGCCATTCGCCGCACCGACCGTGGATCGATGCCGTCAAGATCGCATGCTCCGGTTGTGGCGAGACCGTTTCGCGCATCCCGGACGTCGGCAACCCGTGGCTTGATGCTGGGATCGTTTCTTTCTCAACGCTCAAGTACAGATCAGACAAAGGCCACTGGAATGACTGGTTCCCGGCGGACTGGATCTCCGAGAGCTTCCCGGGCCAGTTCCGTAACTGGTTCTACTCGCTGATCGCCATGAGCGTCGCTCTGGAGAACACGGCGCCCACGAAGGCCGTATTCAGCTACGCGCTGATGCGGGACGAGAACGGCGAGGAGATGCACAAGTCGCGCGGCAACGCCATCTGGTTCGAGGAAGCGGCCAACAAGATGGGCGTGGATACGATGCGGTGGCTCTACACGCGTCATAACCCGTCCGCCAACCTCAATTTCGGGTATGGGCAGGGCGACGAGGTGCGGCGGCGGTTCGTGATCCCGCTGTGGAATGTGTATTCGTTCTTCGTCACCTACGCCAACCTTGATGACTGGAACCCGGCCTCCCCGGATGGCAAAGTGGAGCCGTCTGAGCTGGACCGCTGGTTGATGTCCGAACTCAACCAGCTGGTTGAGGGCGTAACAGAAAACCTTGAGAACTGGCGCCCGATGGAAACGATGCGCGCCATCGAGGAGTTCATCGACGGACTATCGAACTGGTACGTTCGCCGGAGCCGCCGACGCTTCTGGAGAAGCGAGTCGGATGCGGACAAGCAGGCCGCATACGAGACGCTGTATACGGCTCTGACGACGCTGACCCGGCTACTTGCGCCCATCACCCCGTTCATGTCCGAGGAGATGTACCGAAATCTGGTGGCTCGGGTCGACGGAGACGCTCCTGATAGCGTTCACCTATCTGACTGGCCCGTGGTCGATAGGTCAGCCATCGACCACGACCTGTCTGACTCGGTCAACCTGGCACGCCGGCTGGCGAGCCTGGGTAGATCAGCGCGGGCATCGTCACGCATCAAGGTTCGACAGCCTCTCGCCGCGTTGCTTGTGGATGTCCGGACCGAACGCGAGCGAGCGTTTCTGCCGCTTATCGCTGATCAGCTCAAAGAAGAGCTCAACATCAAGTCTGTTCTCGATGCACGTGATCAGGGAGGACTGCTGAGCCTCTCGGTGAAGCCAAACCTTCCAGTCCTCGGCCCTAAATACGGTCGAGACCTGCAGAAAATCTGGCAGGCGCTCGAAGCCGCGGATGCTACGGAGTTGGCCGGGGCTTCGGAACGCGGCGAGCAGATCTCGTTAGGAGAGTTCACCCTCGAGCCGGACGAGATCCTGGTCGAGCGTACGGGGATCGAAGGTTACGCCGTGTCGGTTGACGCCGGCTACGCAGCAGGAGTGGACACGACGCTGACGCCGGAACTAGAGGCGGAGGGCACGGTGCGAGAGATCGTGCACCACATTCAGAATATACGGAAATCAGCGGGACTGGAGATTGCGGATCGCATAATCCTGTTCGTTGATGCACCGGATGAGCTAATTACTCCGTTACGCGAGTACGAAGAGTACGTCCGTGCCGAGACGCTGGCCGACTCCATCAGTTACGAGCGAGCACCGGCAAGCGCCCACGCAGAAGACACGGACATAAACGGTGTGAACGCCAACCTGGGAGTCGGTAAGGCCGAGTAAATGGTGAGGCCGCGCTGGACCTTGTATGGCCTACCCCGCTACCGGGTTCTTGCTGCGGGCTGCGAGCCTCACCTGGTACGCCTCTGACGGTCCATCCTGGAGACCTTCGATATAGAACCGGGCCGTTGTCCCGGCACCCAGGCTGGACTCCAGGGTGAGATCACCCAGGCGAAGACGCGCGATCGATCGGGCGATCACCAACCCGAGGCCGGTGCCGGGTATCCGGTGGACATCCGGGTTTGTGCCGCGCTCGAAAGGCGAGAACAGTCGATCTTGATCCTCGTCGGAAATCCCCATTCCCTGATCCGTCACCTCCACATGCAGCTGCGTGCCCACCTGATCAACCTGGACATGGATCGCCATGCCTTCGTCCGGCGAGGTACATGAGGCCGGTAACGGTTAAGCCCTGAACTCAAGACGCGACGAATCGGTCTTATCGAGGGCATGGGAAGCGTATTGGGATGGCGGCTCCGGCCACTAGCTAATCCGGTAACGGGTATTTCTGAATTGGCCGGTAGTTTTGAGGCGCGCCCCAAAGATTTCAAGGCCGGTTGAGGGCTGTTCCGGGTTCAGGGCAGCGCTTCAACCACCCCGGGTCCGGGCACGATCTCGCCGACGACATCTGCCGCCAGTGTCCCGAGATCGCTCAACCTCGTGAGCAGCTCTTCAAGCGATTCGTCGGCAACGGAGATCAGCATCCCGCCGGACGTCTGCGGGTCCGCCATGAGGTACTTGTCGGAATCGGTCAGCGACTCGTCCCACACCACGCCGTCTTCAAGCGACTCCAGGTTGCGGTGGGTGCCCCCCGGGACCATCCCGGCATCGATCAGGTCGAGCGTGCCGTCCAGGACCGGTAGCGTGCTTCGCCAGATTCGGGCGTTGACGCCGCTGCCTTTGGTCATGCCCATCAGGTGTCCGACAAGGCCGAACCCGGTGACATCCGTGGCGGAGTGCGCGCCCACGGCGATCATAGCGTCGGCGGCGTCCTTGTTCAGCGTTGACATGGACTTCACTGCGGCGGCGAGGTGATCCGGCTGAACCACCTGCGCTTTGCCGGCCGTTGCAATGATCCCGTTGCCAAGTTTCTTGGTCAAAACCAGCTTGTCGCCTACCTGGGCGGAGGCGTTCGTCACCTGTTTTCCGGGATGCACGAAGCCGGTAACGGCCATGCCGTATATCGGCTCATCACTCCGGACAGTGTGGCCGCCGAGAACAGGGAATCCGGCTTCCGCAGCTTTGGCAGCGCCGCCTTCGAGGATCTTTGCGATCGTTTCATGGGTCAGTACTTCAGGAAAACCAGCGATGTTCAGGCCGGCAATCGGACGTCCGCCGACTGCGTACACGTCACTGATGGCGTTGGCGGCGGCGATAGCGCCGTAATCGTACGGATCGTCGACAATGGGCGGGAAGAAATCGAGCGTCAGAACGAGAGCGACCTCGTCCGAAACGCGATAGATCGCGGCGTCGTCACCCGTCTCGAACCCCACTAGAACGTTGGGATCGACCGGCATGATGTTTGGCAGCTGCCGCAGAACCTGCGACAGGTCGGCTTGACTGTACTTGCCAGCTCAGCCAGCGCAGGAGGCCAAGCTTGTAAGCCTGACGTCCGTTGTCTGTGACATTCTGAAGCGTTTCCTAATCTGAATTAAGGCAAGTCACCAATATAAGATGACACGCCGGTGGCCCAATCGTCGTATATAAGACCGAAGTATAGTCTCGATAGTCGCAGGTATCAGGCGGCGGGCCCGGGTGACGCACCATGTTGACGCCGTTCGCTTTCCGTTCCTACCATCTATGCGATGAACTTGCAGGGGCGCAGATGCAGCGTCCTGCTTCTGGAGGCTTCAGAAGTAACAAGCAGAAGGATGAAAGGCGACCCGTGACCGAGATTCCGAATCTGGATCTTCTACCGATGACCGCCGGCACCAATGACGCCGGACATCTCACCATCGGCGATTGCGACGTTGTATCGCTCGCCGAAATGTACGGCACCCCCCTGTACGTATACGACGAGCACACGATTCGCTCTATGTGTCGTCAATTCGTTGACGGTTTTGAGTCTGAGTACGCGGATTCGCACATCTCTTACTCGTCCAAGGCGTTCACAAATCCGGTGCTGGCGCAAATTCTTGAGGAAGAACACGTCGGAATCGATGTCGTCACCGGCGGCGAACTCGCCATAGTCCGGGCCGTCAATTTTCCTGCCAGGGATCTCAACTTCCATGGCAACAACAAAGACCGGGTGGAGCTGGGGGAGGCGCTGGACTACGGCATCGGCCTAGTCACAATCGACAGCATGTACGAAATCGACCTTCTCGATGAAGTTGCGGGCCAGAAAGGCGTGACGCAGCAGGTTATGCTAAGAGTCTCGCCGAGCATCGATGGGCGCACCCATCTGCTGACATCGACCGGTGTGCTGGACCAGAAGTTCGGCTTCCCAATCGAGACAGGCCAGGCGGAAGAGGCCGTCCGGCACGCGCTCTCCAAATCCAACCTGGATGTGGCGGGGATCCACTTCCACCTCGGATCTCCGCTGTTTGAGCTTGAGCCATACACACAGGCTATTCCGTACGTGCTGGAGTTCGTCGCGAAGATGCGGGAACACGGCCTTGAGCAGCGGATATTCAGCCCTGGCGGAGGTTTCGCTATCGGGTATGTTTCCGACACACCGCCTCTGGAGATATCCGAGTACGCCGCGGCAATCGGGGCATCTGTAAGAGAGGCCTGCGACAGGCTCGGGTTGAACGAGCCACGTCTCATTCTTGAGCCAGGTCGTGCGATCATCGGACGAGCCGGAGTTGCCCTGTATACGGTCGGAGGAATCAAGGAAATCCCCGGAGTGCGGACCTACGTCAGCGTCGACGGCGGGATGGGCGACAACATCCGGCCCGCGCTTTACGGAGCGGGGTACTCGGTCATCAAAGCGAACGACCCTGACGAGCCCGTTGCCGGCGACGTGACAATAGCCGGTAAATACTGCGAATCAGGCGATCTGCTGGTGAAAGACGCCCCGCTGCCAACGCTGGAGACCGGCGATGTGCTGGCGATAGCCGCTTCCGGCGCATACTGCCTCTCGATGGCCAGCAACTACAACATGTCGCTGCGGCCAGCGGTGGTGTTGGTAAATGAAGGAAACGCAAGGCTGATCCGTCGACGAGAAACGTACGACGACCTGCTGGCGCCGAGCATCCTGTGAGCGACCAATGACAACGATGGACCCTGCGCGGGCACCCTCAGACTCCGGCGGATGGCAGACGATTGGGCACGGCGCGGCGCGCCTGTACCTGCAGCGCTCCCATGAAGCGGACCGGATTGCGCACGCGTACCTGATCACCGGCCCAGACCAGGTCGGTAAGCGCACGTTGGCGCTGGATCTGGCGCGCCTCGTGAACTGCACACCAACGCCCGACATGTTCGGGGACGATCCAACCCCGCCATGCGGCCGCTGCGGCCCCTGTGACCGTATCTACCGGCACGTCCACGCCGATATCAAGGTGATCGATCCTCACACACCGATGCGCGGCGTCAGCTCTGGAACTCGGGAGAGTACGCCGGAGCAGGATGCGGCCCGGACGCTTATCAGCATCGATCACATTCGGGAGATGCAGCACGATGTGCATCTCAACCCGTTTGAGGGCGGGCGACGGGTGATCATTTTTGACGGAGCGGACCGGATGAGTCCGGACGGCGCAGGCTGGAACGCCCTCCTTAAAACACTGGAAGAGCCGCCAGTTCAGGTCATCATCGTTCTCCTCGCACCTTCCCCTGAATCGCTCCCTCAGACCGTGATCTCCCGATGCCAGGTAATCGAGCTGCATGCGGTACCGAGGGAAGAGATCGAACAGGGTTTGATCGAGCGGGGAGGCGCGGACCCGGGAAAAGCGTCACAACTGGCCCGCCTTGCCGGAGGACGCCCCGGTCGCGCATTCGCCGCGCTGGAAGATGAGACGACGCTCGATCGCTACCAGCAAGCCGTGCTTCGCGTGCTGGTCACGAGCGCAGGCGATATCGAAGAGCGATTCCGTTACGCAAACGAAATGGCGAGAGAGTTCTCGCGAAATCGTGAGATGGTGTCTCGCGAGCTGGAACTGTGGACAACGATCTGGCGTGACATTCTGCTTCTCAAATACGATGTCACGGACTCCGTAGCCAACATAGCGTGGACCGAACAACTGGCCGGGGCCGCCAGCGCGGCAGGCGATGACGATGCCCGAATCGCGATCGAGGCTATAGCGAAGGCGGCTGACGGGCTCCGGCGTAACGGCATGCCAAGAGTCGTCCTGGAGGTCCTCATGCTGGAATTGCCAACAATCCCGTCAGAGATCGTCGAGTCGATCGAACTCGGGGATGTGGGCGAATCGTCAGACGGCGGTTGGGACGCGCCCGTTTCTTGAGCCTGACACCTTGAGTAAAGACGTGATCGGTGTCCGCACTTCCCGAAATTCGCCGGTGCTATTTGTTGACGCCAACGGCCTGATTTGCGTGCCGGGAGATACGATCGCGGTCGAGTTGTCCGGTGCTGATGACGATGAGGGATCGGAACTGGAGGCCGTGGTTGTGATCGGCACGGTCCAGATGCTGCATGCGTCAATTGTCAAGCTTGCGGGGCGCGTGATCAGCCGGGCGTGAATCAACGATGACCAACGCTTAATGCGTTGGGCCGGTCAAAATTCCCGGATCAAATCAGTCGGCGCTGGCTACCGCGTACTCGTCCTTCATGTCCGGCTCGGAATCCATCCACGGCAGGTAGGGCCGCCACTGATCCTGGATACGTCCTGCGTGGAAAAAGGCGTACGGATTTGGCCGTGGCGGCGCCGGATCACGCGGAAGCAACATGTTGGCCTCCCGCGGCGTGCGTCCCGCCTTCCGATGGTTGCAGCGATCACATGCGCTAACGATGTTGGTCCAGGAGTGCGCGCCGCCGCGTGAGCGTGGGACTACGTGATCCAGTGTCAGTCGGCCACTCTTTTTGCCGCAGTACTGGCAGGTGTGGCGGTCACGTATGAACACCTCTCGACGCGAGAGTCTCCGTTCATGCAATGGCCGCTTCACCATGTACAGGAGCCGCAGGATGGAGGGCTCCACGTGTTCTTCGTACGCGCTTCTGATGACGGCGTCTGTGATCTCAAGCGTCTCGGCTTTGCCGTGACCCAGCAGTACGAAAGCCCTTCGTACGTCGCATACGTTTAGCGGCTGATAATTTTGGTTCAGCAGCAGAACTGGAGAGCGATCCAAGCGCCATCCTCCGCCGATGCCCTATCCATGAATGAATCAGGGCGAGGGCTGATTTTCGGGAGTTTTGTTTCGTCGTGTTCTCTGACTTATCCGTGACCTACGTTGGAAACGGGGTCGGAGACCTTTGCCATTCAGGCCAAACATACCCCCTCGGACTGCATTTGGCACGCTCAAGGGGGCAAAAGGTCAATTATTCGACGTTATCGGCGAGGTCCGCTTCGAGCGTGTCGAGCGCTGTTGCGAACTCTCCGGGGATCAACCCGAATACGTTTGCCGGTAATTTTGCCCTGGTATCCAGAACCCGGGGAACCAGCGAGGAGTCGGCGAGCCACTCTTTGAGGGTGTCGCGCCCGTATCGCTCGGCCAGCTCCTGGTAAAGGCGTTCTTTTGCGGCTTCAATATCCCCGGTGACGAGATCTTCGATTTCGACGAGGATCTCCTCATCCTGAGGGTATGCGACACGAGCCATCGCGGTTACGACCCCTGTGACCAGGATCGCCCCAAGCAATAGGCCAACTACGACGCCGCCGAGCTTATCGACCCATCCCAGGAAGATTATCGTGAGCATCGCCCGGATGATCTTGCCCACAATCTGGGCGATTATGAAGACACCCAGGAAGATGACTACATAACCGATAGCGGTAGCGACCGATTCGTTCTGAATGTCATCCGTAACTCGTGCGACCAAGCCGTCCGCAAACTGAGCACCGACAAGCATTGCGACGTATACCGCCACGAAGTTCAGCACGGACTGCACGAGGCCCCACTTGAGTCCGAAAAGGGCGCCAACGACAAATACTGCGACCAATACCCAGTCGAATATGTTCATTCGGCCAACTCCTGACTACACGTCATTCGGTGATCTATTCACAAATTGGCGCCGACCGACGTCAGAACGGCGAACGCGCGTAATTCTCTCATTTTCAACGGAATATGGAGATTAGCGTGTACACGGTACCCGGCTACCGTGTGAGTTCATATGCAAAATGCCCACTGTGTATGTCCGTGTCGAGGCGGAGAATATAAACTCAGGACGGCTATCACGGATAGCCTGCGGTGTTGCAACAAGGACAATTGATTGTCGACGGGAATCGCCTCTTTCATAGCGATAGACGGGCCGGTCGGCTCGGGAAAGACCGCGGCCGGCCGGATGCTTGCGGCCCGCCTAGGCCACATGTTTCTTGACACCGGCGTGATGTACCGAGCCATCACCTATCTGGCGCTCCAGAAAAACCTGTCTTTGAGCGATTCTAAAGCGTTGACGCTGCTCGCATCGAAGGCCGATATGGAACTGGTAGGCGACCCGGGTGAGGAATGCAGGGTGATCGTCAACGCCGGCGATGTGACTAAACACCTTCGAAGACCGGAGGTCGACAGATCCGTTTCTGCTGTATCGGCGGTCCCTGGCGTACGAGACGTTCTTTTGCGACTACAACGAGAGGCCGCTGCGAAGGGGCAGATCGTCATGGTCGGGCGTGATATCGGGACGGTCGTCATGTCCGGCGCCGGCCTGAAGATCTATCTGGACGCATCGGTAGAGGTTCGCGCCCGGCGCCGGTACGACCAGTTGCTCGAGTCAGGGTCCGGCATTGCGTACGAGACCGTGCTGGAGGATCTGCGTCGCCGAGATGAACTCGACTCGACACGTGACGTTGCGCCGCTAAAACCCGCCAGCGACGCTGTGATTGTGCCGACCGATGATCTTGAGCTCGAAAGCGTCGTTGATCGCCTCGAATCCCTGGCCCGTAGCTTTCCTGAAAAGGGCGACGGCTGATGGCCTTTCTCGTGCACAGGTTTGCGAACATAGCCTTGCGGGCCACGCTAAAGATGTTTTCCGATTACGCGGTCGATGGGCGGGAAAACATCCCATCGGATGGCCCGCTGATCGTCGTCGCAAACCACCAGAGCAACGTGGATCCACCGATCCTCGCCGCATCACTCAGACGCGACATCCGTTTCCTGGCGAAAGACTCGATATTCAAGAACGTAACCCCGGTAGGACGATGGTTCTTGAAGTCTTATGGCGCGCAACCGCTGAAAAGGGGTGCGATGGACCTGGGGGCGCTCCGATGGGCGTTGACCGAACTCAAGCGGCCGGGGGCGACACTCGCCCTGTTCCCGGAAGGCACACGCAATCCGGGAGAGATGAAGGGCGCCCAGTCCGGTATCGTTCCTCTGGCGGCTCGCGCCGGAACACCCATCCTCCCGGTCGGCATGACCGGGGTAGAGGGGATGCGATCTGTGCTCCGGGTATTCAAACCCAAAGGCCGTATCCGCGTGCACATCGGACGCCCATTCCGTTTGAATGTAGAAGGCAAACTGTCCAGGGTCGAGACCGAGGCGGCTGCATCGGAGATCATGGGCCGCGTCGCTGCACTTCTGCCTGAGAGTTACCGGGGCGAATACAAAGAAGTCTCAGAAGCGCCGTTCAAATACACGACTACGATGGAGTCGAAGGACAACTGACCTGGCTGGCAGGCTGACCAACCCGAATTAACTCAAGATAATAGGGAGTAACGAGCCGCCCATGTGCGGAATCATCGCCTACGCCGGTACAGAACCGGTCACCCCGATCCTGCTGTCCGGCCTCCGGACCCTGGAGTACCGCGGCTACGATAGCGCCGGGATTGGTATCCAGAACGGCAGCGGAAAGTCCACGGTGACTCGCGCGCTCGGGGTGGATGAACTTGCGGAGGCGGTCGCCGGACAAGACTGGAACGGAGGCGCTGAACCGACGGTCGGCATCGCCCACACGCGCTGGGCCACCCACGGCGGCGTCACCATCCCTAACGCACATCCGCACACGAGCGCGGAAGGTCGGGTGGCTGTGGTGCACAACGGAATCGTCGAAAACTACATGGCGTTGCGGGCCGAGCTATCTGACGCTGGATATCTATTCAAGTCCGAAACCGATACTGAAGTCATCGCGCATCTGATAGCAGGCTTCATCGAATCCGGGGAGACTCTCGCTGAGGCGGTGAGATGTGCTGCGGGTCGAATGCAGGGAGCTTCGTCCTTTGTGGCGACGTCCGCCGAAGAACCGGGGGTAATTGTGGGCGTACGGCTCGGCAACGCCGGGGGAATCGTCGTGGGGATTGGCGACGGCTTCAATCTGCTTGCGAGCGACGTGCTGGCGATACTTCCCCACACAGACCTCGTGGTGTATCTCCACAGCGGTGAAGTGGCGTCAATAACCGCATCCGGAGCTGAGTTCTCTGACCTGTCCGGGACGGTTCTCGAACGGCCAGCCGCCAGGACGAGCCGCAATTTTGAAGCCGCTGCCCGGGGCGAGTACCCACATTTCATGGCGAAGGAGATCGCCGAGCAACCTGAGGCCGTTTCATCTGCGATGCGGCGCCGGGTCGATTTCGAAAACGGCGTGATCGACTTTCCAGAGTTGCCGTACACGGACGATGAGATCCGGTCGATTGATCGGGTGATCCTCTCCGGGATGGGTACGAGCCTCCATTCCTGCATGTACGGGGCGCAGATGATCGAGGCGCTCACCGGAATTCCGGCTCAGGCCGAGAACGCGTCAGAACTTCGGTACCGTTTGACCTCGTTAGACGAACGAACGCTGGTGATATCGGTAACCCAGTCCGGGGAGACGGCCGACACGCTCGCCGCGATGGAGTTGGCGACCGAGTCAGGTGCGAAGCAGATAGCACTGGTAGAGGCGGAGGGCACACAGGCAACGCTCGTAGTTGACGGAACTCTCTACCTGGGTGCGGGCCAGGAGATCGGCGTCGCATCGACCAAGACGATGATGTGCTCACTCACGGTTCTCTATCAGCTATCGGTTTACCTGGGGATCCATCGGGGAACGTTATCCGCACAACGAGCAAGCGAACTGGTTTCGGACCTGTTACGTTTGCCGGGTTTGATCGCAGAGATGATCGATGACGGCGGTCGTTGCGATCAGCTGGCGAACGATTGGCTGGTGAACAAACGTCATCTCCTCTACCTAGGGCGTGGCGCGCTGTACCCGATGGCGATGGAGGGCGCGCTAAAGATGAAGGAGCTCGCTTATATCCACGCCGAGGGTTATCCGGCCGGGGAGATGAAACACGGCCCCATAGCGCTAATCTCAGATGACATGCCGACGGTAGCGCTGGCCCCCCAGGGAGCGTTGTACGACAAGATGGTCGGCAACATTAATGAGGTGAAAGCACGGGGCGGCGAAGTTATCGCACTGGCGACACGTGGCGACACGACGTTGCCCGGGCTTGCCGACGAAGTCCTGTGGCTGCCAGAAGCGCCGGAGTGGATCGTCCCCATGATTACGCTGATCCCGTTGCAGCAACTCGCCTATCACACGAGTGTGGCGCTCGGGCACAACCCGGACAAACCCCGCAACCTTGCGAAGTCCGTCACGGTCGAGTAAGTCGGTAAGCAATACAACCGTAGGGGTCGATTGGTATCGACTTAGAGGCGTATTGCCATACGCCCCTAAACCCGCGCCTGCAGCACTATTCCACGTCCGTCACACCAACCGGTAACTAATCCCTACGCGCTCAGCGCTTCTGTCACGAAGTCGTGGATTTTGACGTCATCCTTGTCGCCGTCCGTCTCGACCCCGGACGACACATCAACGCCCCACGCGCCGAGGCCCTGGATGGCATCGACAACGTTGTCCGGGTTCAGGCCACCGGCCAGCAGCACACCTTCCAGTGACGCAACGTTGGCGGCTTTGGACCACTCGAATGACTTACCGGCCCCGCCCGGAACATTCGGATCATAAGCGTCCAGCAGCACCATTCGGCCGGCTTCCAGGTGTGCGTGTACTTCTGCCTCAAGATCCTCGGGAGACGTTTCTGGACGCACGCGTACCTGCCGCAAGATCGGCAACTCCATCTGGGCGTAATATGCGTCGTCCTCATCGCCGCACAACTGCACCATGTCGAGCGCAGCCATTCGTGCGACTCGATTGACGAACTCAACCGACTGATTGCGGAACACTCCGACCACGCGCGGCCCCGGCATCGAATCTTCAGACAGGGAGTTTCGGAAGCGAGCGATTATCGTTGCGCCTGTTGTTGGCTCAAGCTGCCTGCGAACACCTTCTACGAAAATGAACCCGACCAGGTCCGCGCCGGACAAAGCAGCAGCCTGGGCGTTCTGGGCGTCTCGCAGCCCGCAGATCTTGACGTGTGGCGACGACATAAGGGGGTTACCTGACCAGACTGGCCACAAGCTCTGACACGCTACCACCGGCCCGCATCAACGACTCGCCGATCAACACGGCGTCCGCTCCTGACGCCTCCATCCGGCGCACGTCCTCCACGCCCTTCATGCCGGACTCTGCAACTAGAATCTTGTCCTTCGGAACCCGGGGGGCCAGCGATTCAAATAGAGCGATATCGGTCTTCAGCGTCTTCAGGTCCCGGTTGTTGATCCCGATGATCTGTGGATGTTCCACAAGCGCGATGTCGAGTTCCGCCTCGCTAAACACCTCGACTAGCACCCCCAACCCGAGATCCAGCGCGAGCGTAAGTAACTCCGAGTACTGGCCGGGGTCCAGGATCGCGATGATGAGAAGGATGGCATCCGCGCCGTTTGCTGCCGCCTCGTAAACCTGGTAGTCGGAGAAGACGAAGTCCTTCTCCATCACCGGCACGGCTCTTGGGCTGGCCGCCGCCTTCACCTGCCGCAGGTCGTCGAGCGACCCCGAGAAGTGGCTAGCCTCCGTGAGCACGGAGATCGCCGATGCGCCGCCATCGACGAACGTCTTCGCCATCTTTGATGGATCAAGTTCAGGCGCGAGCGATCCGGCGGATGCGGAGGACCGCTTCATCTCCGTGATTACCGAAATGCCGGGTCCAGAGAGGGCTGCATGGAAATCTGATCGCGTTCCGGCAGACTCCGCCGCATCTCGTACAGTGGACAGCGAAATTTCACGCTGCGCCTCAAGAAGCGCCTCTCGCTTACTGGCGACGATCTCATCCAGCACCGTGCCGGTGCTCTTGCCGTGCGAGATCATCCTGCGCCCAGCTTCTGGGATAGCGCAGCCAGCGACTCCAGCTTCTCAAGCGCCTTTCCGCTGTCGATAGACTCGGCCGCCTGACCAGCGCCCTGTTCAAGCGTTTGCGCCTGCCCAACGGCCACCAATGCGGCGGCCGCGTTCATGACCACGACGGTGCGCGCTGCCGCCTCAACATCGGAAGAACCTTTGCCTTCGAGCACTCCGCGGATCAATCCGATGCTTTCCTCCACGGTGTTGGCGGTCAGGTCGCTGCGTTTGCGCTCGGCAAGACCGAAGTCACTTGCACTCACCGATCGCTCTGAAACCTGTCCGTTCGCGACCTCATAGACAAGAGATGAGCCCTCAGGGCTGATCTCGTCCATCCCGTCCTCCGAGTAAACAACGAAAGCCCCGGATGTCCCGAGTATCTGCAACGCCCGTGCCACTTTTTCGGCGGCCGCAGGATCGCCCATGCCGATCACCTGGTGATTGGCGCCCGCCGGGTTAGTTAGGGGACCAAGCAGGTTGAAAACGGTCCTGATGCCGATCTGTGGCCGCAATGGTCCGGCGAACTTCATGGCCGGGTGGAACGCCTGGGCAAACATGAACCCGATGCCAACCTGTTCAAGGCAGGCGCGAACGTGGTCCGGCCCGAGATCGATCTTTACCCCGAGAGCTTCAAGCGCGTCGGCGCTGCCGGACGATGAAGACATCGCCCGATTCCCGTGTTTTGCGACGATCGCTCCAGCACCGGCGGCCACGAACGCGGCCGTTGTAGAGATGTTGAAGGTCTTCTGGCCGTCGCCGCCCGTCCCGCATGTGTCCAGGGTGGGGCCGTCAAACGTGACGTGCAACGACACGTCTCGCATGGAGCGCGCCATCCCGGCGATCTCTTCCGCCGTCTCGCCCTTCATGCGCAATCCGGTCACGAAGGCCCCGAACTGCGCCTCGCTGGCTTCACCGCCCATGATCTGCCGCATCACATCCGCAGCCGCCTCGACGGGGAGATCCCTGCCCTCAACGACCTCGGTTATTGCTTCTTTGATGTCCATGAGTTCGCCTCAGGCGCCCACCGGCGCGGACTCAACGGGTGCTGGCTTGTCCAGGAAATTCTGGAGCAGGGCCTTTCCTTCTCCAGTCAGGATAGATTCTGGGTGGAACTGTACGCCCTCGACGGGCAGTTCACGATGGCGGATGCCTTGGATGATGCCACCGGGGCTGTGGGCCGTAACCTCAAGCACGTCTGGAATCGAGTCGGGCTTGATGGCCAGCGAGTGGTATCGGACGGCCTCGAATGGATCGGGCAGTCCGGCGAACACGCCTTTGCCGTCGTTCGAAATCATCGAGGTCTTGCCGTGCATGATCTCGCCAGCGTGCTCAACGGTTGCGCCGTACGCCTCGCCGATGCACTGATGCCCGAGGCACACGCCAAGGACCGGGACCTGCTGCCCGAAGTGCCTGATGGCTTCGATGGACACGCCTGCGTTTACCGGCGTCGATGGTCCCGGGGACACCACGACGCGTTCAGGTGCCATGGCGATCAGCTCGTCGAGTCCGGCCGCATCGTTGCGGACCACCTCGACCTCCGCCCCCAGTTCACACAGGTACTGGTACAGGTTGTAGGTGAAGCTGTCGTAGTTATCGATTATTAGCAGCATTTTATTATCTCTGGAGTTCTCCGAAGAGTTCAGGCTTGAGTGCCCGGGTACCTCGGGTCGCCCGGAATTCGTTCCGGGTTGGGATTGATGGGCGCGCTTTCGGCCTTCGGTGGCTCCGGCGCGTCCGGCGCATTGATCGAGACCCTCACAGACGGGTCGCGTCCCGTCGTCCTGATGGAGTATTTCGTACCAGCGGGCACGAACACGATGTCGCCGGGGCGGGCGTTCATCACTCCCTCATCGCCGATTCGCCAGGAAATCTGACCGAACAACACGATCCAGAACTCGTCGTTGTCCGGGTTATTAAGATCGAAGACCGACTCGCCGGGCTGATTGTAAATAACCCGCACCCGGTTCCGGTCGTTCACGATCACGTCTTCGCTCCAGGGCGTCTCTTCATGGGCCGCCAACAGATCGGACAGGCTTGTCCGTTGCTGATTCAGGAGTGAACTGTTGTCGTTTGTCGTCATGGATTTTTGATCCTGTCGGTACCGAGATTATTCGCGGATCGATGAGTCGTACGTGAAGGTGGTGCAGATGAACGCCCAGTGGGCCCTCAGTCTTCACCCATGTTTTCTTCTGCGTGATCGATGGCCCGCATCATCGCCGCCATCTTGTTGATCGTCTCCTGATATTCGCCCTCCGGTGTTGAGTCGGCCACGATGCCGCCGCCGGCCTGGACGTGCGCAATGCCATCCTTGAACACCATCGTCCTCAACGAGATAGCGGTGTCCATGTTGCCGTTGTAGCTGAAGTAACCTGCTGCGCCTGCGTATCCGCCACGCTGGTCGGGCTCCAGCTCTGCGATCAACTCCATCGCACGGACCTTTGGCGCTCCGGACACCGTGCCAGCAGGGAATCCGGCGCGGAATGCGTCATAAGCATCCAGGCCGTCCCGAAGTGTGCCGGTTACGTGCGATACGAGGTGCATCACGTGCGAGTAGCGCTCCACGTCCATCATCTGCGTGACTTTGACCGTCCCGGGCTTACACACGCGCCCAACGTCGTTCCGGCCAAGATCGAGGAGCATCACGTGTTCCGCACGCTCCTTCTCGTCTGATCGAAGCTCTTCCTCCAGCGCGAGGTCTTCTTCCGGGGTCGCGCCACGCCGGCGAGTCCCGGCAATCGGGTGCAACGCCATCTCACCATCGATCACCTGAACCAGCATCTCCGGCGATGCTCCTATCAGCTGGAATCCGTCCAGGTTGATGTAGAACATGTACGGAGACGGGTTGACGGCTCTCAGTGAGCGGTACAGGTCGAATGGCCGGACATCGGTACGGCGTGACATCCGGTGGGACAAAACCACCTGGATCACCTCGCCGTCGAAGATGTTCTTCTTGCCGACCTCGATCATGTGGTCGTAGTTGTCACGACTCATGTTGGATTCGGCTTCGTAGGGACGATCGCTGCCGCTGGTCAGCACCGGTTCACCCGGGTGGATCGCGCCGCCGTAGTCTGCGCCACCCTCGGACGAGCGCATTCCTGGACGGGGCGCCGAGATACGCCGATACGCGTGGCGTGGCAGCGGTCCCTGCAATCGGTTGACCAGCGTTTCTACTTTGTTAGTGGCATCCCGATATGACGCTTCCACGTCACCGTCCACGAAGGCGTGTGCAACTACCGAGATCTTGTGCTGCACGTGGTCAAAAATGAGCAGACCATCGGCAAGCATGAAGACCGACTCCGGAACATCAACCCCGCGACCCGGGGCCTGGGGCACACGTGGCTCGAAGTACTTGATGGCGTCGTACGAGACGTAGCCGACTGCACCGCCTGAGAACTTCGGTAGCCCGTCGACCGACGCGTAGCTGATTTTTGCTAGGCGCTCCTTCAGCAGAACCAACGGGTCGATCTCACCGCCGGGCTGGCCTGGCCCGGTGCGGAGGACTTCAAGTGGCTCGGCGCCGATGAAGCTGTAGCGCGCCAGGTTCTCGCCGCCTTCGACCGATTCCAGCAGGAAGGAGTACGGCCCCCGGGTGACCTTCAGGTAGGCCGAGACGGGCGTCTCAAGGTCGGCGCTGATCTCCCGGTAAACGGGGATCGTGTTGCTCTTTATTGCGAGCGTTTTGAACTGTTCAAGAGTTGGGGTGTACATGGGATTCTCCGGAAATGCCGGGGACCGCGTTGTGGTCCTGGGCGATGGTGGATAACGAAGCCGATCAGCTTCGCCAGACCCACCTATCCACGAAGACGCGCGCCGTTGACGCAGGAGGTGTCTCGCCCGAGAGCACGTCCCGGAAGCTGCGCTCCATCAAAATACGAAAACTCATTCCCAACTGTCCGTGTAACTGCTTATCTTCATGGCGTCTCGAACCGACCTCATCGTCTCCGCGGCCGTAACCCGTGCCCGTCGTGTTCCCTCCATCAGCGCCTCCTCGACCTCGTTCATGTGGGACTCGTAGTAGGCGCGCTTCTCACGGATCGGGTCCAGGAAGTTATTCATGGCGATCACGAGCGACTTCTTAACGTCGACATCACCCACCTTGCCGGCCCGGTATCGCTCCTTGAAGTCGTCTACTTCTGCGGTGTCCGGGTTGAATGCATCGTGATACTCAAACACCGGGTTGCCCTCGACGTGTCCCGGGTCTGTCGCACGCAACCGTATCGGGTCGGTGAACATGCTCATGACCTTCTTGCGCACCGTCTCGGCATCGTCACTAAGCAAAATCGTATTGCCACGGCTCTTGCTCATCTTGGGGGAGCCGTCGGTGCCCGAAAGTCGTGGAATGCGCCCGATCAAGGTGCCTGACTCCGGAAACACGGGAGCGAACAGGCGATTGAATTTGCGTGCGATCTCACGGGTCATCTCGATGTGCGGCGCCTGGTCTTCACCCACGGGCACCAGATCGGCGCGCGGCAACAAGATGTCTGCGACCTGGCTCATCGGGTAGTTGAAGAACCCTACGTTCAACTGATCCGATCGCAACTGGTCAGTTTCTGCCTTGAGCGTCGGGTTTCGCTGCAACATCCCGAGCGGCGTGATGAAGCTGAGCAGCATCGTCAGTTCGGCGTGTTCTGGTACGTAGCTTTGGATGACAAACGTGCTCTCCTCCGGGTCAAGCCCGACCGAGAGCCAGTCGATTGCCACCTGCAACACGGAATCACGGATCAACTGAATATCGTCGATGTGATCGCCCAGCGCCTGGTAGTCCGCTATCAGGAAATAGGCGTCGTACTCGTGCTGTAGTCGAACCCAGTTTTCCAACGCACCAACGTAATGTCCGATGTGAAGTCGCCCCGTCGGCCGGATGCCGGTCAGGATTCGTTTTCGTCCAGTGTTGTCAGCCATATCTGCCTCAAGCCCACCAGGATCAGTCGAAGATCTTTGGGCAAAAAAATACCTCGCTCCCGAAAGGGGCGAGGTTGAAATAGCCACGCGGTGCCACCCTTGTTACCGGGACAAGAAACAAATGTCCCTCACTCCGGCATCTCAAATCAGGCGCCGATCCCTGTCCCCACTAACTGGAGGAAGGTCCGAAGCCCTGGGCTCTGATAACGGTGCCCACCCCGGCAAAAGCTAATCGGGCGGCGGCTGCCATCCCTTTCGCCCTGCGGCTCCAGGGTCCATTCGGCGAGGTTCGTGGGTACCGGACTCACACCAACTCCAGCTCGCTCGTTCCCGTAACCTGACTTACTAGTCCCTGTCACAGCCATTACGAAATCTGATTACTAACGAGTATATGTAGGTGCTTCTCGTCGCGTCAAACTTGCGCTTCGGGTTGAGACAGGGATAAGAAAACAGAACAGTCGCCCGTGACGTTATGGATTCAGAGGGTGGAATGATCCACAATCGACACTCTGTTTAGAAATTCTTCATGATGACAAGGAGCGGGAACAATATGAATCGGGCCGTGCGTGCGGGGATGTTCCTCGTGATCCCAGTGCTGTTCGTGCTGGCCACTGCATGCGGAAGCGACGATACGCCACCCGACGCAGAGTTTGCTCCACGGATAGAGGTACTCGCGCCGATAGACCAGGCCGAGGTTGTTGTCACGGGTGATGCCGAGCCCGACTATCTGCTCAGGATAGTATCGGGACTGCCCAATGGCTGCGCAAAGTACGACAACACGCACGTGAGAACGATCGGTGACGTCATCACCGTAAGCGTCATGAACACCATCCCTGAAGATGTTCGGGTCGCCTGTACCGAGATTTATGGTTCGCACGAACGCACGGTTGAACTGCAAGGACTTGAGAACGCAACCGATTACGAAATTATCGTCAACAGCGCCGTTAATCTAACGTTTTCCACGGAGGCGGAACCCACAGAAGGGACGCGTTCGGTTCAGGCCGAGATCATAGATTTCCGTCTTGAGTTGATGAACACCGCACCGCTTACGTATGACTTCATCATGAGCTCAGGCCTGGAGTCCTCATGCATCACCCGGGGTGAGGTTGTGCAGTCACGTTCAGGCGGCAGGTTGTTTGGCGACTTGATTCGCATCAATCTCACCAATCTTGAAGATATCGATTCCACAGTGGAGTGCACCGGTCAGTTCACGCCCTACGAGATGCGTGTGACCCTTCCCGGGAGTTTCGCAGTGGACGCTGAATACGAGATATTGCTGAACTTCGGGAACGTATATAAATTCATAGGCGGGTCGACGGAGTTGCGAATTCAGCCGCCTACAAGCTGACTTCTCCCGGCCGGTAGTCCGCATCCTCTTCGAACGGGTAGAGCGGACGGCGTCGGTGCTCGAAGTTGAACGTTCCTAGATCGGCGCTTGAGACACCCGGCGTGTTCGCCAGGATGATCTCCCGTGCGATCGGCTCGTAAGCGGCCCTCGGGGAGACCACGCCCTTGGCGATCACGATCCGGTAGCGCTCAGGAAAGATGCCGATCGAGTACATCTGCTCCCGTGTCATGTTGCCGATACCCCGCTCCGTGTGCAGCAGGAGCGTGTTCCTGTCACCCAGACCTCCCGTTGGCGCGAGGTCTAACGCCACGGTCGGGCCGTAGTCGAAAAACCTGAACCCGCCGTGGATAGGCGTCGGTTCTTCAAAGCGCCCGTCGGTGATCGCCCGCACACGGCCGCTGACCTCGATCGGTACGCCGTGAAGATCGTCTGTTTTGCCGCCGACCTTGAGCGTCACGTCAGTCCCCGGACCGGCGGCGATGCATGTCTGTACAGATTCCGGGTCGAACAGGCTCATCAAAAGTTCGGAAGCACCCTGTCGTTGCGCCTCCGCCAATAGATGCGTGGAATCGGCAGAACCGCCGCCGCCCACGTTGTCGCCCATATCCATGATGACGCTTGGGCCGTCGCCGGTTGGCGCGTTGATCGCCGCGGCAAGCGCTTCTGATGGAGACGGGGTGTCGTTGCCGAAAAGCGCACGTCGTTCCCACACCCGTCCCGCAAGCCACTGTGCTGCGTCACGCGCGACATCAATATCTCCGTCCGAAATCACAATGAACGACACGCCCATCTCGACCACGTCTGCGTACGGATAGCCCTGTCCGCAGCTCGCCGAGATAATCCCCGGCCGCTCGATCACGGATCGCACGTCGTCCATCACGGACTTCATTGGCTCTAACTCGGTGGCCTGTTTGGAGATGTTGATCACCATCGGCAGTTGTTCGATCCACTGCACCGGCTTTATATCGCCCCGGATTGTCTGGACCAGAATCTCTGACGCCTCAACGGCGCGCGCCTTCGGATCCAGGTGCGGGTTGGTCCTGTACACGACCGTGGCGTCCACGTTCTCCACCATGGCGCGGGTGATGTTGGAATGCAGGTCAAGGCACATCACAACCGGGGTATCGGTGCCCCCGACCTGTCGGACCCGGGAAGCGATCTCGCCATCCATGTCCGGAAACTCTTCGGAGACCGCTGCGCCGTGTTGGCCGAGAAGGATGCCGTCAAACGGCCCCGCGGCGCGCAGCATGTCGATCATCTCTCCGACGATCCGATCAAACGCGTCCCTGGTGACGGTACCCGTCGGTCCGGTAAATGCATGTAACAGGGGCACGAGATCGAACTCGTAGCGGTTTGCGCCTTCAAAGAAACCGGAGATCGTGGAGTTGGCGGTAGCGTGTTGCGCAGTAATCTCGTCGCCGCGAAGCAGCTCAAACCTTTCGAAAGCCTCGTAAGTCGTCGGCACCGTCTGAAACGTGTTCGTCTCGTGCATCATCCCGAGGCAAGCGATCCGCAAATTTCTGTCTCCCTGCTCTGATTAATGGGGCCGAGTTACTTCAAATCTCGGCGAATGGGACTCATCCAAAGAAGCGTTCGTCCTGTCGGCACTGCTCGCCATCGCCGGGGACAGCTTTGCGGGATCCACGATAGATCAACCGAAGCCAGAACCAGCGCCGACAGTATCCCCGGATGACGGTCCTGCACCATTCCCGATCCCAACGCAGCGAGCGCCGATCGAATCGGTCGAAGTAGCGTTTCTTGAGTCGTTCCCCGTTCAGCATGTTCTCCAGATCGTCGCCGGATTGGAGAACGGCTGCATCGAACCATACGGCAGCCAGGCGGTGACGACCACCGTTGTAGACGGGAAGAACGTCGTGGCGGTGGAAGTGACGAACGTCGTGGGTCCTCCGGGAACTGCCTGCGACGCGTCGTACCGAACGTACGAGGAGAACATCAACCTCGGCAAGGACTTTGAGCCGGGCTCGGAGTGGGACGTTTACATCAACGGAGAGTTCCAGATTTCGTTCACCGCCCAGTAACCAGTAAAACGGTAGCGGAGCAATTGGCGGGGAACACTCACGGGGCGGCGTGCGTTGCGCGCCGCCCTGTGACGCCATAGGCTGAACAGCCGTTAATAAGTCTTCTCGCCGTTCCCAATTCGCCTATTCAAGTGCCAAAGCCCAGCAAACCGGACAAGCATGTAATCGTGATCGGCTCTGCCGGTGGCATGGGCCTCTGGGCCGCTCGCCACTGGTTCGCAGAGCTGGACGATGTGGCGCGCGTCACGCTGTGTGACGTTGAACCCCTGACCGACAAAGCGCGAGACGCCATGTTGGACGCTCCGGCTTCTGTCGATTATGTGCGCGCTGAATACGGCACATCTGGATTATCGCTGGTTGATCGTGTGATGATCGACTCTGCGATTCATGCCCCTGCCGGCTGTCTGGAGCTATCAAAAACGGACCTCGTCGTGCTCGCCGTGCCGTTGTCTGCGATCGACGTAGTTACGGGTGGATTGGATGGTCGGCTCGCAACGGACGCCTGGCTCATCGACGTGTCTTCCGTCAAAACGGCCCCGCTGTCCCAGATGGTGGAACTGGCCGGCTCTGGCGTTGCCGTCGCGGGTACACACCCGCTCTTTGGCATCACCGGGGACTCGATAGCAGGAAAGACCGTAGCGCTGGTACCAACGCAGGCCGACGATGGTGCGCTGATCAGCTGGCTCGATGAAGGGCTTCAGCGGCTTGGCGCAATCACCATGAATGTCACGGCGGAGAGGCATGACCGCTATATGCTCATCGCCCAGACGATGACCCATTTCGCACTGATGGCGTTCGGGGATGCCGTCACGAGCTCACTTCAGGGTGATGAGTCTCTAAAAGAGTTGCGGCAGTTTGGGACGCCGCCGTATCTGACAATGGGCGCCGTTACAGGTCGACTCCTGACCCAGAATCACCGTTTATACGCTTCGATCCAACAGGCTGAGGGCGCGAACGAGATCCGCGAAGTGTTTGCGGAAGCCACGCGGAGACTTTCGGATTCGTTCACCGACGGATCGCTGGACGATATCGAAGCGGAGATAAGCGGTCTGGCGGATCGGTACGGAGCCGAAGAACTGTCTGCGTCTAGACGACTATCGGAGCAGATGTTCCGGGCAGCCCAGGTCGACCCGGAAGACGATCTGGAAAGTAGCGATTCTTGATCTCACACGCTTATCGAACCTGAGTGAACGCGAACCCGCCGCGGGCATTGCATAATTACTCGTCGCTCCCACCTGCACCTGGGTTTTCGGTGTCAAGTGCGAGCCGTCTGGAGACACGATCAAGTTGGCTGAATCAGTAAATAATTCGAACGGCGATGGCGCTGAGCCATCAGCCGAGGACCGCATTACGGCGGTCCGGGATGCCGCCCTGGTCGCGTTATCGGTATCAGGGACCGTGGACGTACTGCAGGAGTGGCGTAACAAATACATCGGTCGTAGCGGAGAGGTCACGCTCCTGCTCAGAAGCGTCAGGTCGCTTCCGGCGGAACAGAGAGCCGGGTTCGGGCAGGCGGCCAACCGGCTGAAGAACGAACTTGAGGCCGCGTACGACCAGCGAGCGGCTGCGATCAGCGCCTCTACCGGACCCGTTGGTTCAATCGACGTGTCGTTGCCCGGCCGCAGCCCTGCAGGGGGCCGGTTGCACCCGATAACGCAGACAATTCGCGAGATCACAACTGCGTTCGGTGCAATGGGATTTCAGACCTTCGAGGGGCCGGAGGTCGAGCTCGAGAGTTACAACTTCGACGCAATGAACATCCCGTCAGATCACCCGGCCCGGGAGATGTTCGACACCTTCTGGCTTGATCGGGTCGATGAGGATGGCAATAACACCATTCTCCTTCGCACCCACACCTCCCCGATGCAGGCCCGGATCATGGAAACCCACGAGCCGCCTATCCGGGTGGTCGTGCCGGGTCGTTGCTATCGCTACGAGGCGACAGATGCCAGCCACGAGTGGCACTTCAACCAGGTTGAAGTGATGGCGGTGGATCAGGGCATCACGTTCGCAGACCTGAAGGGCACCCTGTACGAGTTCGCACGGCGGGTGTTCGGGCCGGAGCGCAAGGTGCGCTTCCGATGTGACTTTTTTCCATTTGTGGAACCCGGGGTTGATATGGCAGTCGACTGTTTCAACTGTGATGGTGATCCGGCCTGCCGCATCTGCCGCGGCAGCGGCTGGCTGGAAATTCTGGGCGCCGGAATGGTCCACCCGGAGGTGCTGCGACGCGCCGGTTACGACCCGGATAGATACACGGGATTCGCCGCCGGGATGGGTGTTGAGCGTGTGGCGATGCTCAAGCATGGAATCGATGACATTCGCCACTTCTACACAAACGACATGCGCTTCCTGAGCCAGTTTTAATGAAAGTTCCAATCTCCTGGCTTGAAGAGTACGTTCCGATCACGGTGCCGCTCGACGAACTCGCCCACCGCCTGACGATGGCCGGAACTGAGGTCGAGTCGATCGACACAACGCTGTCGTTTGACGGCGTGATCGTCGGGCTGACGAAAGAGGTTGGTCCTCACCCGAACGCCGATCGCCTGCGCCTCGTGCAGGTGGACACCGGCGACGAGACGCTGGAGGTCGTGTGCGGCGCGCCAAACGTTGCGACGTGCCAGAAAATAGCGTTCGCACGTATCGGCTCGGTCCTGACGGACGCTCACACAGGTGAGGAACGGAAGCTCAAGCGCTCCAAGATTCGTGGCGTCACGTCTAGCGGAATGGTCTGTTCCGAGCGCGAACTTGGGATGAGCGACGAGCACGAAGGCATTCTTGTGCTACCGGATGACGCGCCCATCGGGATGTCGCTGGGAGAGTACCTCGGCGAGACGATCCTCGAACTTGAGTTGACGCCAAACAGGCCCGACTGCCTCGCCGTAATGGGCGTCGCCCGGGAAGTGGCGGCTTTGACGGGCGAGACGGCTACTCCGCCATCGATCAAATATCCAGAGGATGGGCCTGATATCGCGACATTGGCGAAGGTCGAGATCAAAGACCCGGACCTGTGCCGACGATACACGGCAACCTTGATCCAGGGCATCAAGATCGGTCCCTCACCGGCATGGCTGGCGGACCGCCTGCGGGCCATAGGAGAACGTCCCATCAACAACGTCGTTGATGTGACCAACTACGTGATGTTCGAGATGGGGCAGCCGCTTCACGCGTTCGATTTTGACTCGCTCAGCGAAGGCCGGATCGTCGTTCGGCGTGCCCGCCCCGGCGAGACGCTACTCACGCTGGACGGTGAGACGCGAGAACTGACCGACGATAACCTGATGATTGCGGACGCCGGAAAGCCGATCGGCCTTGGAGGGATTATCGGCGGTACCGAGTCCGGGATTACGGACAACACCACGTCGGTGCTGCTCGAAGCCGCTAACTTCGACGGCTCCAACAATCGGCGCTCAGCCAGCAAGTTCGGTATCCGTACGGAAGCCACGCTTCGATTTGAAAAGAACCTCCGGCCCGAACTTGCCGAGTATGGCGTGCGCCGAGCAACGAAACTGATCCTGGAACTTGCGGGCGGGGCCGTAGCGTCCGGGATGATCGACGAGTGGCCCGACAAGGCAGGCGCGATCCAACCGGTAGAACTGCCGGCCAACGGAATCGAGCGCCTTCTCGGGGTGAGCTACGAGTCAGAGGTCGTTATTTCTACCTTCGAGAGGCTCGGCATGGAGGTCGTTCCCAATAACGGCGCCTACTCTGTCACCCCGCCGTACTGGCGCCCGGACATCGCTATCCCGGAAGACTTGATTGAGGAACTTGCCCGGGTAATCGGGTACGAGATGATCCCGACCACGGGGATCACCGGGAGCGTTCCCGTGTGGGAGCCAAACCCGGATCATGTTTTGCGAGAGGCGATCAAGGACATACTGTCCGGCTTCGGAATGCAGGAAACGATCTCTTACTCGCTCACCACGCCGGAGGCCGAAGCACGTGTCCGGCCGCCCGAGCTCGAGGTGCAGCCGCTGCAGGTGATGAACCCGCTTTCTGCCGAGCATGCCACATTGCGTACGACGCTTCGGCACAGCATTCTGAACGTGCTCTCCCGCAACGCCCGTATCTGGCGGGGACGGCTCCGGATGTTCGAGTCCGGGCGGGTCTATCTTGACCGTGGTGAGGGCGTTGGTCTTCCCGATGAGCCCGAAAAATTCGTCGGAGTGGTGGCGGGTCCTCGTTCTGATCTTGAATGGATTTCGGGAGATCCGGAACCATCTGATTTCTACGACGCGAAGGGGATCGTGGAGTCGCTTCTTGCAGAGTTCGGCGTCACCGCCAGTTTCGTGCCTGTAGAAGAAACCACATTTGAACCGGGGCGATGTGCCCGGATAGTGATCCCGTCTGCGGGGCGCGCCGTGATCGGCGTTCTAGGTGAGGTCGCTTCGGACGTTCTTTCTACGTTCGATATCGATATCGCTCCCGTAGCGATGTTTGAACTGGATGTCGAGGCCATCGCAAGGCTTCCGGAACTGCAATCACTTGGGCAGCAGGACTACGTGCCGTTTGGGCGATTCCCTGACTCGGCCAGAGATCTGGCGCTGGTGATCGACGATAATGTCCCGGCGGCGGATGTGCTGGCGCTCGCGGAACGCAACCGGCTCGTCGTAAGCGCGACGGTATTTGACGTGTACAAAGGTGACGCCATCCCCTCCGGGAAGAAGTCACTCGCCGTCCGGGTGGTGTATCAGGCGCCGGATCGCACACTCACGGCGGATGAGCTCATCAAAGCCGAGAACTCGATACTCCGGGCCCTTGAACACAACTTCGGGGCCGAGCTAAGAGCACGATAGGCCGATCCGGGCGGACGCAGATAAGCTGTAACCCTCATGCACAAAGAGCACGTTCACGACCGACCTCACCGCCATCACTACGACGCCGAGATGCTGGACGTCGAAGAGGCGCTTGAGCGAATTCTGACCTTCTTCGCACCGCTCCCGGCGGTGGACGTTCCCTTGTTGGACGCCCTCGGACAGGTGCTCGCTGCGCCACTGGTGGCGCCGATCGACATCCCGCCGCTCGATAACTCTGCGATGGATGGATATGCCCTTCGTGCGGCGGACACAACTCAAGCCGGCGGAGAGTCGCCGGTGGAACTACGCGTGATCGGCCACATCCCCGCGGGGACAGTTTCCGACCAGACCGTCGAACCCGGGACGGCGTTACGGATCATGACAGGCGCTCCCGTCCCGGCGGGCGCGGACACCGTGGTCGCGTTTGAAGACACCGATGAGGTCGAACGTCGGGAAAGCGGTGGCTCGATGGAAGAGGTCGGCATCCGACTCGCCGCGGAGACGGGCGAGAACATCCGGCCTGCGGGCGAAGATGTTCAGAAGGGAAGTGTCGTTCTCGAAGCGGGCACCGTTCTGCGAGCCTCAGAGATCGGCGTAGCGGCGTCTCTGGGCATGAACACAGTTCCCGTGATTCGTCGGCCTGTCATCGCAGTGCTGGCCACGGGGGATGAGCTCCTTGAGCCGGGGGAGCCGCACCAGCCGGGCAAGATCTACAACTCCAACAACTACTCCGTGGCCGCATCGGTCAGCGCCTTCGGGGGCGTGCCCCGTGTAATAGGCGTGGCTCGCGACACAGAGGAGTCCGTGGAAGAGGCGCTGGCGCTGGCGCTGGACGCCGATATGGTCATCACGACCGCCGGCGTATCCAAGGGTGATTACGATTTCGTCAAGGACGTACTCGCAAAGCATGGGGAGATCGCGCTGTGGTCGGTACGCATGCGTCCGGTCAAACCGCTGGCCTTCGGTGCCCTGGACGCGCCAGACGGTCGCCGGGTGCCGCACCTCGGGTTGCCAGGCAACCCGGTAAGCGCTCTGGTCGCATTCGAGCAGTTTGCACGCCCTGCGATACGGAAAATGATGGGCAAAGAGCTGACGCCACGGCCCACCGTGCAGGCAATTCTCGACGATCCAGTAAACAACTACGACGGACGGCGGGTGTACGCGCGTGTTGTTGTATACCGTGAGAACGGCGAGTATCGAGCGCGGCTGACCGGGAATCAGAGTTCCGGAGTTCTGACCTCGATGGCACGTGCAAACGGGCTCGCTATATGCCCTGACGACCGGTCACGACTCGAAGCGGGTGAGACGGCAACCGTCCAAATGCTGGACTGGCCGGAAGACGTTTTCTAGCCTGAACACCTGAGAATTCATATTCGGCCGTGAGTTACGACGATAAACGGCGGCCGGAATCGGCATACCAACCTCAAGTTACCTCGGAGCACCACAATGAACGATGAACAAACTGTCGAGGCAGTAATCCACCGGTACGCCATCGACGTAAAAGCGTTTGATGCGTCCGGGAAGTCGTTCGCGTTCACCGTGCGAAACCGACGATGCTGGCAGTGTCAGCAGGTTCTTGACGAGATGGAAGTTGTTATCGGAGACGCCAAAGAGCACATGAAGGAGATCGCCTCATGCTGCTCCGCAAAGCCCGACTATCTGCTCCCGGGAACCCCGCTGACCGAAGCCGTGTTCCGCCTGCTGCTCGCCAACGGCAACAAGCCGATGACCACCGAAGAGATTCGGGATGGGTTGGGAACGGCATGGTCCAGCGTCCTCTATATGAAGGACCTGTCGGACGAGTTGTTGATCAAGCTGGTCGAAAGCGAAAACGCGTACAGCATCGGCCCGGTTCCCGTTAAGAAGTAGCGCCCAAAAGCCCTAAAACCGGATATGGAATCCCGGTGGGTCTGACGGACGCTTAGTTTCGTCTTCTGACCAGTCGATCGCTACAGACTGGACCGTCGATTCCGGGGGGCCGCTCTCAAGAAGACTCAATAGTTTATCGAGCGCGATCTGACGGCCGGATGCGAACACCTCAACCGATCTATCGGCCAGGTTTCGTACGTAACCGTCTAATCCAAGTCTCGTTGCCGCGCTGCGCACCCATGCTCGGAAGCCAACGCCCTGGACAGATCCTGAAACGCGCGCCGAAAACATCGGGTCGATATTCGAATCCGTCATGATCGGTGCTGAACTTATTTCCCGGCTACGACAAACCGGGCGGCGTTTTACTCGTCGATTTCTACCGGCCGCCTGCGTCGTTCGACACGTGCGGGCTCGGGTGGCGGAACTGGAGCGGAACTCAAGGTCACAGATTGCTTGCGACCTCCGGACTTCTTCTTTTTGCTCTGTCGTTTGCCTTTATCGCGTGATTTCGCCATGCGTCGGCCTTTCTGATCAGAAAAGAGGCCGCGTTCTCATACCCGTAGGGAAATCTACACGGCGCAGTGTGGACGGAGATCTGAGTTTACCAGACCGGCGTTGAATGCCTGCCAGTAGAAATAATGCCGATTACGGCCCGGCTCGTACCTTGGGCTTGTAGCGTGATTTCTTGGATTCAGATTCGTACCACTTGAAAAACAGTATCGTCGCTGCGCCCAGGAGGATGAAGCCGCCTGGTACCCACATGATCAGTCCGCCGATGTTCTGGTCTTCTTGCGCTTCCAGGCCCCAGTGCATCGGAGTGTTCTCGTAGTGCGAGTAAGCGACGGTGCCGACGAGCGTGAGCAATGCGCCAAGGGCGGCGCTTGGCGTGAAAGCCAGCATCAGGTAAAGCAGGCGTTGCGGATAAGACAGGGGTGATCGCATCGGCGCCGGACTGACCACAGGCCACCAGAACATCACCCCGACGGTCAAGAACATCAGGTGCTCAAAATAATGCAGCGGTTCGTTGTGTATCGCCGCCTCGTAGATGGCGGGGAGATGCCAGACGTACATCGTCAGGATATAGACGACGATCGCTACTTTGGGAAACGTCAGCTTCCGCATGAGCCAGCCGGTCTTGCCACGCCGTGACACGGACCTGGCGACGGCATGGCGAACACCAACCGGAAGTGACCATAAGTATGCCGCTACAGGGCTCGCAGCCAGCAACAGAGGGGCGGCGACAAGGGTCAGCAACAGATGCTGCATCATGTGGAGGAAGAACATGTCTTCCGCAAGAGCGTCCGGAGGACCAACAAGTGAGAAGGTCAGGGCAGCGAACCCCAGCAAAGTCATCGTGATCCGCCAGCCTGAAATAGAGGCTTCAGCGGCGCGTGAGTTCAGTCTGTAGAGTCCAAACAGGTAGGCGCCGAGTACCAACGCAAGTACCACGGTGACGGGTGACACCAACACCCACTCGCCCCAGAACGCGTAAAACGAGTCGAGCGGCTCACGGCTCCCGGAGCTGATGTGGAGTACGGGCACTGACAAAACGTTCCTAGGCTTTGGGGCCGACGTTCACTTGAAGATCGGGACGAGCGATCTGATCAACCGATCAATCGTAGTCTTGTTTGTCCGTGCGGGTTATTGTCGGGGCGATGCAGGGATTACGGGGCGATCAGTGGATCCGGGGCAAACTGCCCCTGTACGCTGAGCATGATTACAAACACGAAAATGGCGATGAAGAATCCAGAGGCGAACACGAGGGACAACAGGTTTTTATCAAACCTCAGGTGCATGAAGAACGCGACCACAATGACAAACTTGAGAAGCGCCAAAAGCAGCATGACCGTCACGAAGAGGCCGCCGAAGAAATCGTCGATGGTGAAGAAGTACACCTCAACCACCGTCAACAACCCCAACATCACGCCAATCACCGTGTAGAAGAACGGTGTAGCGTGCCGGCCGCCATAGGTCATGCGGTCGATCCATCTCCAGACCGGTGGACCAGCGTCTCCGAACGGCCCCTCATTCGGGGGGTTCGAGAAGGACGAATCCACTTTCGGCAGGAGGAAATAGCTTCCGCCGTCTTGATAGAACAGCTTTCGCCAGGCTCTTGAGATCGGGTTTGCCATAACTGTGTCCGCTAACCCCCGATGATCGATGTGGCGTGTGTGACCGTTTCGATTCCTTCGCCGTCACTGAAGCCGATAAGGTAAATGACCGTGAAAATGATGATCCACACGATGTCAACAAAGTGCCAGTACAGTCCGGCCATCTCAAGGTCTTCCACTGAGCGGCTTGTTAACGCCCCCTTGAAGTGGGCGAAGGCCATACCGAGGAGCCACAGGACGCCTATGAGGACGTGCAAGCCGTGGAAACCGGTGAGGATAAAGAACGTGGTGCCAAATAGGTTCGAGCGGATCGTCAGACCTTCATTGACGAAAGTTGTGAATTCAACGACCTGGAAGCCAAGGAAGATAGAGCCAAGCAATGCGACAGCGAGGATCCAGAACCGGGTAAGACCCAGGTTGTCCTTCTGCGCATAGTGAAGGGCAAGCACCATCGCCAGGCTACTCATCAGCAAGACGAACGTGCTGACAGAAGTCACAGGAATATTCAGAACCTCGTTCGGGTACGGCCCGACGATGCTCTCGTTCCTGTAAACCAGGTACGTGGCGATGAATGATCCGAAGAACAGACAATCAGACGCCAGGAACACCCACATGAGCAACTTACGATTGCTTATGCCGGTATTCGTGTCAGCGACGTGATCGTGCTGTTCTTGTTCCAAGGCGGCTTGCGCCAATTTCGCGTCCCTTAATCCTTTGTGCGTTTAATCGTCTACGGCAAGTCGGGCGACTGCTAGTGTCCGCCTTCTTCCGTAACCGGCTCGAATGTCCATCCCAGGAGACCCCACATACCGATCACGATACCCACGGCGCTTAGCCACGGGAACTGGAGGTCTGTGCTCGGAATGTCGATCCGCATATTCATAAACCCGATGATCGCGAGGGCCATTCCGGTCGCAACCACAAACGGGTAGTAGGACATGCTCGGCAGGTGGATGCTTCCGCCCCCGTGCGTCTCTTCCTCGACTGGCGAAGTGGATTCAGCCTGTTCTCCGCGTTCATCATGGAGAAGTTCCGGGTACTTGGTGTACCAGAAGTCGTCAAGCGATTTCACCTGCGGTACGCGGGCGAAGTTGTAGGCCGGTGGCGGGGACGGGATGGACCACTCAAGGGTTCGGCCGTCCCAGGGGTCGTCTTCGGCTTCCTGTTTGCTTGAGATTGTTCTTATGACGTTGATGATGAAGATCAACACGCTGACGGCGATGAGCATCGCACCAAAAGTTGCGATCGCGTTACTTGTCTCCCAACCCATGCCTTCGGCGTAGGTGGAGATGCGCCGCGGCATGCCGTTCAGCCCGAGCCAGTGCATCGGCCCGAATGTCAGATTGAACCCGATAAGCATGGTCCAGAAATGCCATTTGCCTATCGTCTCGCCGAGCCGTTTGCCGGTCATTTTTGGCCACCAGTAGTAGCCACCTGCAAACAGACCCAGTATCGAACCGCCAAACAGGACGTAATGGAAGTGGGCGACGATGTAATAGGTGTCTTGCTGCTGCGCGTCCGTAGGCGGTGACGCATGCGTTATGCCACTAAGCCCGCCGATGACGAACATGGCGATGAAACCGAGCGAAAACAGCATCGACGTATTGAGATGTAACTTACCGCCCCATATCGTGCCCATCCAGTTAAATATTTTTACCCCGGTAGGCACCGCGATCAGCATCGTAGAGATAGTGAACGCTGAGTTTGCGGCCGGGCCAAGACCCACCGTGAACATGTGGTGGCTCCAAACAAACCAGCCCATGAACCCGATCACCGCGCCCGCCAGCACGATCGCCGCGTATCCGAATAACGGTTTTTTGGAGAAGACGGGCAAAGTCTCAGACACGATGCCCATCGCCGGTAAGATCAGGATGTACACCTCGGGGTGGCCAAAGAGCCAGAACAGGTGCTGCCACAAGACCGGGTCGCCACCGGCCACGGGGTTGAAGAAGTTCGTGTCCAGCACCCTGTCCATGGCAAGCTGGATCA
Organism: Dehalococcoidia bacterium; assembly: GCA_046583455.1. Lineage (GTDB taxonomy): Bacteria > Chloroflexota > Dehalococcoidia > Lucifugimonadales > Lucifugimonadaceae. Next base: position 33,677 of record JAYGCG010000007.1, read on the forward strand.
GGGCGACAGCGATGACCGGCATCGCAAGTGCCATCAAGACGCTGGTCACCAGCGTCATCCAGACAAACACAGGCATCTTCATGAGGCCCATACCGGGCGCCCGCATGTTCAGAATGGTGACAATAAAGTTGAAGGAAGCGGCTAGCGACGCGACACCCAGAATGGTGAGACCAAGGGCCCAGAACGTGACACCATCGCCGGGGCTGTAGGTGTTTCCGGTGAGGTTCGCGTAGCCAAACCAACCGGCGTCCGGTGCGCCACCAAGGAAGAAGCTCAAGTTCAGGAAAATCGACCCGAAGAGGAATGCCCAGTAGCTAAAGGCGTTAAGCCGTGGGAATGCGACATCACGCGCGCCGATCATCAACGGGACCATCCAGTTGAAGAAGGCCGCGGACATCGGCATCACGACCATGAACACCATGGTCGTGCCGTGCATAGTGAAGAGCTGGTTGAAGACCTCGGGCGAGACCAGGTCATTTTCGGCGGTACTCAGCTGGCCCCGAATAATGAGAGCTTCAATACCACCGATCAGGAAGTACAGAAACGCCGTCACGCCGTACAACGTACCGATGCGCTTGTGGTCAACCGTGGCTATCCAGCTCCACAATCCTGTGTAGCTGGTCGGGCGACTGATCAACGTTGGAAAGGCGATCGTGGTCAACTATGGCCTCCGGTGTGTGGGGCTCGGGCGGCCCTGCAAAAGAGCAGGTCGTCGTGCACCGGCCGCACCACCAATTTCCTAGAGCGACTTCAGGTAAGCAATAAGGTCGTTGAGTTCATCGCTGGAAAGCGTGGCCTCAAATATCTGGGGCATCACAGAGTCGGGAAAACCGTCCACGACTACTGCGCCGGGGTCGGTGATTGATTGATGAATTTCAGTATCATTACTTCGTGAAGAAAGGCTGGCAAGTCCGGGACCTACCACGGTTTCTGATCCCGTAGAGTGGCAACCGGAGCATCCACTGCTGCCGTTGAACACGGCCTCACCGCGTTCCTCAGCCGTGCCTCCCGATGCCCCGCCACCGACAGGCTCAACAACAGCATCTGCGGCGATCGGCTTCAATTCAAGCAGATATGCCGCCAGTTGACGAACGTCGTCCGTCGATAGCGAGTTGTTGCGGTACGGAGTAGCCAGATCTTTCATGCGGTTACCTTCCTTGACATCGTCAGGGTCGGTAATCCACTTGATGAGGTTCTCCGAGTTCAGGTCGATCAAGCCGGCTCCGAGGGTTTCTCGCGTGGCAAAATGCGTCAGGTTCGGGGCGGGAATGACGGTTGATTCATCCACGTTCTCGATGAACGCTGTGCGCAGGCCCGCGAGCCGGGTGCGCTCATTACGGGCAGCGGGCGCTTGCCATGTGTTGGTAGCGTGGCAACTGCTGCAGTTCGCCGCAAATAGTGTTTGGCCTGCGATTGCATCTTCACTGACCAGCTCAACCGGCGGCCGACGCATGGAGTCAAGCCAGGCCTGGAACTCTTCAGGTTCCTCCGCTTTGACGCGGAATCGCATCTTGGAGTGTGCCTCGCCGCAGAATTCTGCGCACTGACCAAAGAAGAAACCAGGCTCGTCGGCCTTCATCGCGAGTTGGCGCACATCTCCGGGGATGATGTCCAACTTCCCGGCGAGCTTTGGCACCCAGAAGCTGTGGATCACGTCGTCTGAGTACATCGTGAAGTTGACCCACTGCCCGACCGGAATGTGAATCTCGTTTGATGTGACTACGTCTTCACCAGGATAGTCAATTTCCCACCACCACTGGTGAGCACGGACGTTGATTTCCAGAACCGGTCCTTGATCGGAAGGCGGTCCATCCTGATCATAGATGATCTTTATCGTCGGAATGGAGATGGCGATAAGGATAAATACTGGGACAACGGTCCAGATGATCTCAAGCTTGTTATTGCCGTGTATCTGTGCCGGCAGAGAATCGTCAGAATCACTACGGCGCCGGAACTTCAGAATCGAGTAGATCAAAGCGCCTTCCACAAGCACAAAGACCACTACTGCAATCCAGAAGATGAATATGAAGAGGCTCGCCTGCGTGTCCGCGATCGGACCACTGGTACCGAACGTGGACTGGGCGTCCTCTTTGTTGCACGCGACCAAAAGGGCCGGGGCAATTGGGATCAGAAATAGAAACCGGGAGCGCAACGGGCGCAGCAGACGACGCAAGTTCATTGCGGAAATTTTGGTCCTTCATCGGAGCAATGAACGGAAGCCGGAGAGGGAAGGTTCGACAGCTAGCGGAAAGCCGTTCGTGCTTTTTTGAACAATCGGCGGAAGGATAGCAGGTGCCATATGGCGCTGCAACAGATAAATACCCGGCCAAGCATGAAAAATAAAGAGAGTGACGGAAATAAAATCGATGACCGTGGTTCAGCCACCCATGAATCCGTCCGTAAGTAATCATTTGGAAGCCGAGGCCATTCAATGCCATCAAGCGAACTACCCATACTCGTCATAGCTACACGTAACCCTGGCAAGGCGCGTGAGTTCCAACAATTACTGCAACATCTGCCGTTCCGTGTCTTGTCGCTCGCAGATGTCGGTGTCGATATCGAGGTCGAAGAAACCGGGGACACGTTCGCGAAAAATGCCAGCCTCAAGGCTGAGCAGTACCACGCGGCGTCTGGAGAGTTGACGCTGGCCGATGATTCAGGGATCGAGGTAGATGCTCTGGACGGTGGGCCGGGCGTCCATTCCGCTCGCTACCTCAGGCCCGGTCAGACGGATGAGGAAGGGCGGGATCACCTGTTGGCGCAAATGGTGGATGTTCCCGGCTGGAAACGGCAGGCGCGTTACCGCGCCGTAATTGCGATTGTTGGCTCCCAGATCAGGAATGAGCCGCAATTATTTGAGGGCTGTTGCGAAGGCGCGATAGCGCACGGCCCAATTGGCGATGGCGGTTTTGGGTACGATCCCATTTTCTGGTTGGCCGCTGAACGCAAAACCATGGCGGAGCTAACCGCACTGGAGAAAGATACAATCAGCCATCGCGGCATAGCGGCGCGTAAAGCGGCGCAGTACCTTCAGTCCATCGCTTGAAATACCCATCTACCTGGTTGGGTCTCCCGTAATTGGAGCTACCTATGATTATTTCACCCGGAATCTCGGTCACCCGTCGTACAATTGGAGTTCATGACTCTTGATAGACTAGACGGCCCGACCGATGTCTTTGGCCGTCATCTGCGCGATCTGCGAATATCGGTTACTGATAGGTGCAATTTCCGCTGCCCCTACTGCATGCCCTCCGAGGTTTACGGCGAGCGATATAAGTTCTTGCCAAAACCCGAGATCCTGACGTTTGAAGAGATCGTCCGGCTCGCCGGGCTATTCACCAGGCTGGGCGTCCGCAAACTTCGGCTGACCGGCGGCGAACCCTTGCTCAGGGCCGATTTACCGAAACTATTAGAGGACCTCGTTTCGCTGGACGGTATCGAAGATATCGCCTTGACAACAAACGGGTATCTCCTTGGGGATCAGGCGCAAGCACTCAAGAACGCGGGACTTTCCAGAGTCACCGTGAGCTTCGACAGCACGGTCGAAGAGGTTTACAAGACGATGAACGGCCGGGACTTCGGGACTGAGCGCGTTCTTGCGGGTATCGCCGCTGCTGAAGATGTTGGGCTGGACCCGATCAAGATCAACGCCGTTGTGCAGAAGGGCGTCAACGATCACACAATTGTCGATCTCGCTCGCCATTTCAAAGGGACCGGACATATCGTCAGGTTCATCGAATTCATGGACGTTGGCACCGTCAACTCGTGGGATGCCGACTCAGTCGTAACGGCGAGCGAGATCGCCAGGACCATCAATGCCGAGTTCCCGATCACACGAGCGGCCCCCGGCTACCCGGGCGAGGTTGCGACCCGCTGGACGTACGACGACGGATCAGGTGAGATCGGGATAATTTCTTCGGTCTCAGAGCCGTTTTGTGGCGACTGCACCCGGGCCAGACTCAGCACGGATGGACAGCTCGTGACGTGTCTCTTCGCCGCTGGCGGAAAAGACCTCAAAAGCCCGATGCGGTCCGGAGCCAGTGATGCTGAGCTGCTGGACCTGATAACTGGTATCTGGTCATCAAGGAAAGATCGTTATTCGGAACTGAGGGCATTTCAAGCCGGACGTGATCCCTCGGATGTCGTCGACAGCGACTCGGCGGCACGGACCACCGGCGCTCCAATACCTGACGGAATCAAGAATCTCCGCCGGAAGAAGAGCAAGATCGAGATGTACCAGATAGGAGGCTAGGGCTGATTATCTGGCCGCAGCGTTTTTTGCCCAGTCAGCGGCCGATACCGAATACACAATCACGTCCTCAGTCGCGGATGCCCCGCGGTCAACCCGGAGCATCCGAAAACCAAGCCGCTCTGCCAGTGCCCGTGCCCGCATGTTCCCTGCACCGGTGTGGATCGTGACCCCCGCCAGTTCAAAATGCAGGATGGCTGCATCTACAGCGGCGCGGCAAGCACGGATCATCAGACCGCGCCCTTCCCACTCGCCGCCTACCCAGTAACGGACATCGGCGGTTGCGACATTGCCCTCGGTTTTGGACGGCTCCACGTTCACCGCCCCGATCAGAGCACCAGAGTCATACACAAAAAGCGGAGAGCCCAGATCCTCATCATGCTGTATCGACGATTTAATCAGTTCGGCGGCGTCTTCGCGGGACCGGACACGGGAAGACCAGCCCGACCACCATTCGAGTCGATCCCGGTTGGAATCCAGCAATGTGTAGAGCTCTTCCGCGTCGGTGTCACGCGGCCGACGCAGCATCATCTTGTTGTCGATCAATATTGGCGGCGCTCCGAACGTGAGCGGCCGGCCTAAGGGATCAACAAATCCCATCTCCTGTGCGCCTCGCCACTCAGAGGCCAGCATGGAGTACACGGCCATGTCTACGAACCTGTCTGGGAGTTTGACGGCCTGTCTCTCGACGCCCTCGTGGATGAATCCGAGACGCTCCGGAATAGCGCGGCTCCGGGTGTTTTCCACTGCGGCCCGTATGACGATACGGTTCAATCCCTTGACTCGTAGAAGCTCATCCACTATCGCAGCACAAGAACGCGTGGTGATCCCGCGCCCCTGTTGCCCCTCTGCCCGCCAGTACCCGACGTCAGCTGAGGCGTTTTGCTCCTGAATATTTGCGCCGATAACGCCGACCACGTTGTCATCCACGATGATCAGCAGCGGTTTCTCGCCTCCGGTATCGGCGATTCGCTCCTGGAGCCACTCACGCTCCTGTTCAACCGTCTCAATCGCGAGCAACTCCGGCAACCACTCCCTCAAATGTGCACGGTTGGAGTCGATCAACTCAAATAACCGCTCGGCGTCCGACACGGTCGGAGACCTGAGCGTTATTTCGCTATCTACTCGAATTTCTGTCATGAATGGGACGTTTCACGTGCGATTAGAGACCGGGCTGCCGGGCAATTCCGGCTTCAGGGAGCGATTCAGTATATCTAGGATCACGAAATTCCGACCGGGACACGATAAACTTTCAGCATTCAGATTCATGTTTAAGCGCGAGAGATACACTCCCCACAGCTACCAGGCGGGTCTCTTTCGCCAACGGACAAAAGCACATTGAGTTACCGACTTTTCACTGATGGATCATGCCTCGGAAATCCCGGACCGGGCGGTTGGGGCGCCGTGCTGCGCCCGGACGGAGAAGACGATATTGATCTCTCAGGCGGCGATCCGCACACCACAAACAACCGGATGGAGATGACCGCCGTTGTGCGGGGTCTGGATCAGATACCGGTCGGATCAGAGGTTCTCATAACGAGCGATAGCTCTTACGTCATCAACACGATGACCAAGGGCTGGAAGCGCAAGGTGAATCAGGATCTGTGGGCGGAGTTGGATCGGGCCGTCGGCGAACGCCGAGTGACCTGGCAATGGGTCAAAGGCCATAACGGCCATCCGGAGAATGAACGCGCGGATCGATTGGCTGTGGGCGCGGCGGAGGCGATAAGGGATGGCCAGCCGGCCCCGATTCAGGCCTCGATGATGATTCCGGAATCTGAGAATTCGGCGCCGGCCCCTGAGAGAGACAACAAGGATGCCCCTGGTCCAAATGGCGCAGCGGACAACGATGATGAGCCCAGGCTTACACACCTCGACGAGACCGGCGCAGCTCGCATGGTCGATGTGAGCGACAAGGCGGAGACTGAGCGTGTGGCGATCGCCGGCGGCTCGATCACGATGCAGCCGAAAACGCTGGAGTTGATCAGGTCAGGTGGATTTGAGAAGGGCGACGTACTGGCGGTCGCACGGGTTGCCGGGGTTATGGCGGCGAAAAGCACGTCGCAACTGATACCGCTATGTCACCCGCTGCCGCTGACGCAGGTGGTCGTTGAGTTTGACGACTCCGCATCCGACGACCGTATCGACATCAAGGCGACAACGAAAACGACGTATAAAACGGGGGTCGAGATGGAAGCACTGACCGCCGTGAGCGTGGCGGCGCTGACCATCTACGACATGTGTAAAGCGGTCGACCGCGGGATGCGAATCGGCGATGTACGCCTGCTGAGCAAGTCAGGCGGCAAAAGCGGCGACTACAAAGCCACGTAGACCCCCCAAAAGAGGTCCAGTCGACCCTGGCTCCTGCCGGGAAGTGGGTCCGGAAAGGGCTTGAATCCGATCCGGGGCCGGAAAAAACCGGCACATCAGTCCACAGCCCACCAAAATAAGGTCCAGGCGAGCCTGGTTGACGTGTATTCCGAGGCGGGGCTACCATCGAATACTGGCCTGTTGGCCAAGAGACCGAATTTCGAAATGGCAACGTAGCTCAGTCGGTTAGAGCGGGCGCTTCATAAGCGTCAGGTCGCTGGTTCAAGTCCAGCCGTTGCCACCAATTCTCAACATTCGGTCCTGATATGGTGAACTCCTGACGCCAATACGGCGATCCGGGATCCCGGGCGATTAGCTCAGCTGGTTAGAGCGCCTGCCTCACACGCAGGAGGTCACAGGTTCGAGTCCTGTATCGCCCACCACTCGTTGGTTTGGCGCGGCAGTGGCAGGTCGCCCCGGGAGCCCACGATCCGGGATTCTCACGACATGTGGCGCACATCACACTTCTGGCCGTTTA
>JAYGCG010000018.1:0-9130 GCA_046583455.1 Dehalococcoidia bacterium
CCATCGAGGGTCTCGCCGACGGCGAGACGTACTCGAATGTTCAGCAGGCTTTCTGGGATGAGCACGGCCTCCAGTGTGGCTTCTGCACACCCGGGATGATTATGACCACCGAGGCTTTGCTGAAGCAGAACCCTAACCCGACTGAGGACGAGATCAGGACCGGGATTGCCGGCAACTTCTGCCGCTGCACCGGCTACCAGAACATCGTCAACGCCATCGGCGTCGCAGCGAAAGCGGGGAGGTAGATATGCCGGTTACTACCTTCGGAGAAAGCGTCAGGCGCACAGAAGACCCACGACTGATCACCGGCCGCGGAAAATATGTAGACGACATACGGCTGGCCGGCCTGGCCCACATCTCATTTGTGCGCAGCCCATACGGACACGCAAATATAAAAAACATCGACACCACCGCCGCAGCCAATGCTCCCGGCGTGATTGCCATCTTCACCGGGGCTGACCTCCAGGAGCAGCTTGGCGGGCTTCCGGTAGCCTGGCTTCTGCCGGACCTCAAGCAACCAAAACACCCGCCGCTCGCCTTTGAGACCGTGCGCTACGTCGGCGATGCGGTTGCCGTAGTCGTCGCGGACACCCCTTACCAGGCGACCGACGCGGCGGAACTCGTCGAGGTCGATTACGAAGTCCTTCCTGCCATCGTCAACGCCGAGCACGCCACCAAAGACGGCGCGCCGGAACTGCACGCCGAGGCCCCGAACAACATCGGGTTCGACTTCAGTGTCGGTGGCGGAGACTGGGACGAGGCGATCAAAGACCCGGACGTGATAGTCGTAAAAGAAGAGATCATCAACCAGCGCCTCATCCCAAACTCGATAGAGACACGCGGAGTCGTCGCCGACTTTGATCCGGGACGAGAGAATTTGACGCTTTACACATCGACCCAGATTCCACATCTGGTCAAGATGCTGTACGCGATGGTCACCGGGACCCCTGAGCAGAAGGTTCGGGTAATCGCTCCTGAGGTCGGCGGAGCGTTTGGCAGCAAGCTCTACCTCTACGCCGAGGAAGTCGTGTGCGGCATCGTCTCGAAGCAACTCGGACGGCCCGTCAAGTGGATCGAAGCTCGATCAGAGGCGTACATCGCCACCACGCACGGCCGGGACCACATTGGCGTCGCAGAGATGGCCGGGAAGAAGAACGGCGAAATCGTCGGCATCAAGATCGAGCTATACGCCAACCTCGGCGCGTATCTATCGCTTTTTGCCCCGCTGATCCCTTCATACTTTTTTGGGCTGATGTTGGGCGGCGTTTACAAAATGCCGAACATCTCGTGCCACGTTTATGGCGTGTTCACTAATACAACTCCGGTCGACGCATACCGTGGCGCAGGTCGCCCGGAAGCGACTTACGTTGTCGAGAGAATGGTGGACAGGTTCGCAGCGGAGATCGGTCGCGATCCCGTGGCCGTCCGCCGAAAGAACATGCTGGCTTCACACAAGAACGGACGTGAAGTAACCCTGGGTGTGACATACGACTCAGGTGATTACAAGGCCAACCTGAACAAGGCTCTCGAGATGTTCGACTACCCGGCCTTCCGTGCCGAACAACGCGCGGCGCGGCGAGAAGGCAAGCTTCTCGGCGTCGGACTGTGCACCTACATCGAGATCTCTGGAGCGGCGCCATCCGCCGTCGCCTCTTCGCTCGGCGCGGGGGCAGGTCTCTGGGAGAGCGCAGCAGTTCGTGTCCACCCGACCGGCAAGGTCACGGTATACAGCGGCTCATCGCCGAGTGGCCAGGGCCACGAAACGGCATGGGCGCAACTCACATCCAGCGAGCTCGGCGTCCCGATGGAAGACATCGAGATACTTCACGGCGACACCGATCAGGGCCAGTTTGGCACCGGAACCTTCGGCAGCCGGAGTGTGGCGGTCGGTGGCACAGCAATCCACCACAGTGTGACCAAGATCATCGAAAAGGCGACAATAATCGCCGCCCACCTGATGGAAAGCGATCCGAAGTTCGTGACCTTCGAGGGCGGTTCGTTCGCCGTGGAGGACATCCCGGACAAGACGATCACCTTCCAGGAGGTCGCCGCCAACGCATACAGCGCAGCGAATCTTCCGCCCGGCATAGAACCGGGTCTGGACGAGACAAGCTTCTTCGACCCGGCCAACTTCACGTGGCCGTACGGCGCACACATCGCTGTGGTCGAAATCGACCAGGACACCGGCAAGGTTGACCTGATCCGGTACGTCGCAGTCGACGACGTCGGCAACGTTCTCAACCCGATGATCGTCGAAGGCATGTTGCACGGCGGAATCGCACAGGGTGTTGGCCAGGCGCTCACAGAAGCAGCGGTCTATACGGACGAAGGACAGCTTCTGTCCGGCTCGATGATGGACTACGCGATGCCGACGGCGGATCTATTCCCGCGGTTTGAGTCGGATCGGACGGTTACACCGTCTCCCGTTAACGAGCTGGGGGTGAAGGGAGCCGGGGAGGCTGGCACCATCGCAGCCAGCCCGGCCGTTATGAACGCCGTCATCGATGCGCTGTCGCATCTGGGCGTGAGGCACATGAACATGCCCGCCACCTCTGAGAAGGTGTGGCGAGCGATCCAGGACGCTAAAGAAGCCCAACGAGCGGCCCGTTCAGCGGCCCGGAACCGAGGAAGTTAGAAATGGTTACTAGCAATTTCGACTACTTCGCACCGAGCACCCTGGACGAGGCGACAAGCCTGTTGTCCAAATACCGGGGCGAGGCCAAGGTTCTCGCCGGCGGACACAGCCTCATCCCGATGATGAAGTTGCGGCTCGCCGAACCGGGGATCCTGGTCGACATCGGCCAGATCGAAGGCCTTTCGTACGTCAGGGAAGAAGGCGGCGGGGTATCGATCGGGCCCATGACGACGTACCGGGAGATGGCGACTTCGTCCGTGATCCAGTCCAACTACCCACTGTTGGCTGACGCCTCGGCCAAAGTGGCGGACCTCCAGGTCCGGAACCGTGGAACGATCGGCGGAAGCCTGGCGCACTCTGATCCGGCGGGCGACATCCCGGCGGTGATTCTGGCGATAGGCGGAAGTGTGGTGGCCCGGACACGTCGCTCAAGCCGTGAGATCAACATCGACCGATTCCAGGTCGATCTCCTCACGACGGCGCTACGTGACAACGAGATCATCACGGAGATCAAGCTGCCGGGACTGGCCTCCGGGACAGGCACCGCTTACTCCAAGTTCCATCAGCCCGCCTCGCACTACGCGATCACGGGCGTGGCGGCGGTGATCACGATCTCGGGCGGAACCTGCACCGACGCACGAATCGCCGTGACCGGAGCGGGTGACAAGGCCACTCGAGCGCGTCGCACTGAACGCATCCTGAAGGGCAAAGAGCTCACACCCGCAGTAATCCGCAGAGCGGCAAGCCGGGCTGCGGCAGAGATCGGAGACGCGCTGAACGACGACATCCACGCATCAGCCGAATACCGGGCACACCTGACGCAGGTCCACGCCGGATACGCAATCGAGCAGGCGGTAGCAGCCGCAGGCTAGTCGCCGAGCTGAAAAGTGAACGCAAAACAGGGGCGTTCCGTTAATTCGGAGCGCCCCTGTTCGCGCCTGTGGGCTGTGTTTTGTCTCCCCTCTGCCAGTCGGGAGAGGGCGCAGGGTGAGGGGGCCCGCCCACTGGCGGAAGTCCAAACGCACATTTCACGCTCAACGCTGAGATGACGAAACAACCGCCTTCTGGATTCCCGACTACTCGGGAATGACGGTGATTGCAAGATGACGCATCCGTGGCAAGATACCGCCGTCACGTACCCTCAACGACCCACCCTTCGGAGCACTCGAACCTATGCCCTCGCCGCTCACCGCCGCCGACCTCGTCTACGGACTGGCCTCGGTATCCTCGCCTTCACTGTCTCCTGACGGTACCCGAATCGCGTTCGTCCACTCGACAACGTCCGCGGAGGACCACAAGACGACCAGCCGCGTGATGGTGAAAGACACGGCCGGTGGCGAGCCTGATCGGTTTACAAACGGTCCCAACGACTCTCTCCCCCGATGGTCACCCGACGGCGCTTCGATCGCATTCCTTCGTAAGGACGACAAGCAACACGACCAGGTGTGGGTGATCCCGGCGAACGGCGGAGAAGGGCAGCAGGTCACGACGCGAATCAGGGGCGTCGTCGACTACACATGGTCGCCGGACGCCACACAACTCGTTATCTCCGCCGACGTGCCGGACCCTAAAGAGCCCGGACCCGGTTCCCCGGACTACGACGAAGACATCCCCCACTCCCGATCCGTGCAGCGAATTCGATACCAGTACGATTCGGTCGGCTGGCGTGGCGAGATGTACCGTCACCTGTTCGTCGTTGACGTCGAGAGTTGCGAAGAGCAGCAAATCACCGATGGCTCGTGCGACGACATGGCGCCTGTCTGGTCGCCGGACGGCTCACGCATCGCTTTCATATCCGGACGACGCCCGGATCACGACACCCGCTGGCGTTCTGAGGCCTACGTGGTCTCCGCAAACGGTGGTAAGGCCGAGCGCTGGTCGGGCGACCTTGGTTCGGTCAGCGGTCTCGGGTGGTCTCCGGATTCTTCACGCCTCTGCGCTATCGTCACCGAATTGGACGGCGCGTACGTTGGAGTGCAGTCATACCAGGGCATCGTGGCGCTGCTCGGCCCAGGCAAGGATCCAGCGTTTCTGACACACGAGACAGCAGCCCCGGACAGCCTGTCACCACCAACATTTCGGGCCATCGAACTGAAATGGGGCAATGACGATCACATTCGTTTCCTCGCCACATATCGAGGCCAGAGCGCCCTTAATGCGGTAGCAGCCACCGGTGGCGAAGTAGAGATCATCGCTGCGGCAGAGGGCACGCTTTCCGGTATCTCGCACAGCGCTACCGGCAGCGTGGCGGCGGTGCTTGGCACCCCGAACTCGCCGTCTCAAATCGCGCTGGTAGATGGCGATTCGTGGACCTCCTTTACCGACGCCAACAGGGAGTTCTTCAAGAACCACCCGCCCGCCAGGATGGAGAAGTTCACGCTTGAACGTGCCAGGATGAGCATCGAATCACGGGTGATGCTGCCTCCGGACTTTGATCCGTCCCAGAAGTACCCGATGATCCTGGAGATCCACGGCGGACCGAACGGCGCATTTCTCGACGCCTTCATGGCTGACCATCACCTGATGGCAACCAACGGCTACGTGGTGCTCGCCGTAAATCCACGCGGCTCGTCCACCTACGGTATGGATTTCATGACTGCGGTGTTCGACGACTGGGGCGGCGAGGATTACGAGGACATCATGGCGGCGGTCGACGAAATGGCATCACGCCCGTACATCGACGCGAACCGGATGGGACTGCACGGCTACTCGTATGGCGGATTCATGACAACCTGGACAATCGGCCACACCATCCGCTTCAAGGCCGCCGTGGCGGGCGCGCCTGTCACCAACCTGAGCAGCTTTTACGGCACGTCCGACATCGGAGTGTCCTTCGGAGAACGGCAGATCAGCGGGCGGCGAATGGATGAGATCGAAAAGTACCTGTTCAGGTCGCCAATCAGCTACGTCGAATCCGTGGAGACGCCCCTGCTCATCATGCACGGCGAGTCCGATGTCCGGGTGCCGATGGAGCAAAGTGAGCAGTACTACGTCAGCCTTAAGCGCCTGGGCAAAACAGTCGAGTTCGTCCGATTCCCAGACTTCTCCCACCTGTCCAAACGCTCCGGCCACCCGGTCCTGAGACAGGAGTACAGCGACCGAATGCTCAGTTGGTTCGACGTGTATCTGAAGGAAAAATAAACGCGCTCGTAATTGATTAATTCAACTTGAAATGCAGCGCACTCGTGATCGATTGTCATCCTGAACTTGATTCAGGATGACAGGTTGATGACCCGCCCTCACATCCCCTGCAAAAACGGGTTGTTTGCTCGCTCTTCGCCGATGGTGCTTGATGGGCCGTGGCCCGGATAGACGATCATCTGGTCCGGCAGCGTGAGAAGGTTGTCCCGAATACTCTGCAGCTCCTGGTCGCCATCGCCTCCCGGGAGGTCGTAGCGGCCGATGCTGTTCTGGAACAGCGTGTCGCCGGTGAACAGCGCCTGTCCTGCCATGTAGCAGACACTTCCTGGCGTGTGACCCGGCGTGGCGATCACGATCACCCGTGACTCGCCAAGTTCCAGAATCTCGCCCCCGGTCACCGGCTTATCGATACTCGGTGGATTTGCAAAACCGGGAATCATCGCAGCCAGCGAGGATGACGGATTCTCTATCTGTCCACGATCGCCCTCCCCCACCACGTACTCGCCGCCCGCCTTGCGTTTCAGATCAAACGCCCCGCCCGTGTGATCGGCGTGGCCGTGGGTCGTCAGAATGTACTTCAACGTCGCGCCTGCGGCCGCTATCGCATCGGAAATGCGCAATCCGGCGGCGCCGGGATCCACCACCGCTGCTTCACCACTCGACTCATCGAGCAGCATATAAGCGTTCGTCTGCAACGGTCCTACTACCAGCGTTTCGACTCTCAAATTACCCCGTTATCACTATTGAGTGTGGTTCCTGAAAGAACCCTATCCATCCTCGCCGTCACGTCCCGCCATCTTCTGCAATCGGTAAAGCTCAGTTATCGCCTGAAGCGGCGTGAGATTCGAGACATCAATCTCTGCCAGCGCATCGTCTACCGGCGATGGTCCGGACATGAGCGATAGTTGAACCGCCGGTCCAGAATTCCCGACGGCGTCGGCCGGGGCCAACGGTCCGTTCGACTCCAATTCAGCCAGCAGATCCCAGGCGCGGGCGATAACCGCCGGTGGCAACCCTGCCAGGCGCCCGACGTGCACGCCGTAACTACGGTCTGCGCCCCCGGGGACGATGCGGTGCAGGAACACGACCTCGCCGTCCTCTTCGGACACCGCTACCTGGAAATTCACCGCACGAGGCAGCAAGTCCGCAAGCGCCGTCATTTCGTGATAGTGGGTGGCGAAAAGCGTCTTACAACCCAGCCGCGGGCTATTGTGGATGTGCTCGGCAACGGCCCGGGCTATCGACAGACCGTCGTAAGTGCTGGTGCCCCTGCCGATCTCGTCCAACACGATTAGCGAGCGTTTCGTCGCCTGGTGCAGTATCGCCGCCGTCTCAACCATCTCCACCATGAAGGTGGACTGGCCGCCTGCGATGTCGTCCGCCAGCCCCGAGCGGGTGAATATGCGGTCCACGAGGCCGATGCTAGCGCTCTCCGCAGGGATGAAACTGCCGATCTGCGCCATCAGCACAAGGATCGCTGCCTGGCGAATGTAGGTGGACTTGCCGGCCATGTTAGGGCCGGTGATGATCGCTAACTGCTGATCGCCAGAAGATAGCTGAACGTCGTTTGAAACAAAGCGTCCCGGACCCAGCGCGGCCTCAACAACTGGATGACGTCCGGCTTTGATATCCAGAGCGTCGCCGTCGTTTAGATCAGGGCGAACCCACCCGTTATCGGACGCCGCCTGCGCAAGTGCGATCAAAACATCCATTTCGGCGACGGCCGTAGCCACCGCCATGATGCGATCCGCATACCCTGCCACCTCCCCACAGACCCGCCGGAATACAGATCGTTCGACCTCAGAGATACGGTCACGCGCCGTCAGGACTTTCGCCTCGTACTCCTTCAGTTCGGGAGTGATAAAACGCTCCCCGCCGACCAGCGACTGACGTCGATCCCACGCCTCCGGCACCGCGTCCAGGTTCGACCGAGACACTTCGATGTAGTAGCCGAATACCTTGTTGTATCCGACCTTGAGGCTCTTGATCCCGGTTTCTTCCCTGGCCGTCGTTTCCAGTCCGGCGATATACGACTTCGCCTCGCCCGAGAGCGTCCGTATTTCATCCAGCTCTGTATCAAATCCGGTCCTGATCGCGTCGCCACCGCCGGCCGACATCGGCGGCTCGTCCGCGATTGCAGCCCCTATCAAGGAGCGGGCGTCGTCGATCAGCGTTATTCCAGATTCCACACCCGCTGACTTCGCCGTCTCGATCAATCCGGGCAACTGGCCGAGTCCCCGAGCCAGAGCGGCGAGGTCGCGCGGGGAGGCCGAGAAGGCCCGAACCCGGTTCGTCAGTCGCTCAAGGTCCGGGACCCTGTCCAGCAGATCTCGGGCCGACGCCCGCGGGCCGGCTCCCTCCACCCACGAAGCCACGCCGTCCAGCCGTCTGTTCAGCTCGTCAAGATCCATCAGGGGCCTGGCAACTCGCTCGCGAAGGAGTCGCTTCCCAAGAGGAGAACGTGTGTGGTCGAGCGTGCCGAGCAGCGTCGGTGCGCCATCACGACCCCCGAGTGACTCAAATACCTCTAGGTCCCGGCGCGCCCGGCGATCCAGCATCATGTACCCAGCTTCGGACATCGTCCGGAGCGTGGTGACCTGGGGCAAACTTCCGAGTTGTGTCTCCCGCAAGAACTCCAGGATGGAGGCGGCGGCCATCGCGGCCAGCGGTTTTGACTCACACCCGAACGGCTCAAGCGTGGCCGTCTTGAAATGCTGACGCAGTCTTTCACCCGCCAGCTCTGCGTCCAACCTTCCTTCGGCCATCAGGCGCCGCACGTACCCTGTAGTGTCAGCCCCCCCGAGCAGTTGATCAGCAGCGGCATCCAGGATCACCTCTGCGGGCCCGATCGCATCCAGCTCGTCGCGCAGTAGATCAAGAGGCAGGTCTCGAGTCACAAACTCGCTCGTGGTGATGTCTATATACGCGATCCCCGCCCGATCGCCATCCACAACTGCGGCGGCAAGGTAGTTGTTGCGGCCGTTATCGAGAAGTCCGGGTTCAAGCACCGTGCCCGGCGTCACCAGCCGCACGACCGCCCGATCCACGATCCCCTTGGACAGCGCCGGGTCGCTCGTCTGCTCGCAGATCGCTACCTTCAGGCCGGCCGAGATCAGCCGTCCAAGGTACGACTCAAGGGCGTGATACGGAATCCCGGCCAGCGGTGAACGAGCACCGCCCCCAACATCGCGGGCCGTGAGCGTGATATCCAGTACGTCCGCCATCACCTGAGCGTCTTCATCGAACGTCTCGTAGAAGTCGCCCATCCTGACTAGCAGAAGCGCGTCAGGATGCTGCGCCTTGATCTCCAGATACTGTCGTCTACCCGGGGAAAGGCGCCGCTTCTTTGTGGTC
>JAYGCG010000086.1:0-24079 GCA_046583455.1 Dehalococcoidia bacterium
ATCTGCCGATGTTTTCCGAGATCTGAACGACTCTATGTCGAACGGAATCACTTTGGTCTCCTCGATCATCGTCATATTCCATTTCCCTCTCTCTGTCCTCTATGTCATTGCTGGCGCCGGGTCATTGCTGACGCCGGGGCACGATGGCCCACGAAGACACTCGTAACGACAGGGGGCCATGAGTCCCCGACACATTCCGCCGTTCGGGGTGGCTCCTGCACGTAAAGAGATCGTGCGTTCCCGGGTGGCTGGAGGGGAGCGCCGGGAGTCGCATATCGGCACACCCCCAAGGCTCTCGTAATGAGCCGTCTGGCTCACCAGTGCCGGTCTGCTTGAAGAGGGGAGATCGCTTTTTTCAGCCGCGCAGGATCCTCATGGGGGAATCCAGGACCGAAGATTGCTGGTCCGCCTTGGCTGCCGCGGGTTCGTAAAGAACCCACGGCAGCACGTTGGAAAGTGGTACTGCGGAGCACGCAGACCACCTGTAACTACTATTGATTGAGCGCGCCCGGGCCAGTGATCCCTTCGGCTACCCTTCGACGAACTACGCGGCCCTCTGGCGCGTTTACGTCAGGAGTCGGCTAATGAGGGCGCTAATGTCATCTTGATCCTTCCGGGGAAGGAGAAGAGCCTGTCCTGAGTTTGACTCAGGAATCTCCTGGTTAGCAGAACGCAGGCAGATCTATCGCGCGACCATCATCCACCAACAACATCCTTGCAGCCGGCCACTCAGAATTACAAACTCAGGACAACCCTAGACGGCCACGTGGACCTTCACCGAACCGCTCGTCTTGTCGTACGCCAGGTCGAAGCCCTTTTCGATCTCGTCCAGCGAGACCGTGTGGGTCACGATGCCGTTGAACCCGGTGTCCTTGTTGGACAACATGTTGATCGCCACGTCGTAGTCGTGCTTCCCGTCGACAATCCCGTAGCAGGAAGAGAGCTTGAATGTCAGCTCGCTCAGCATGGGAGGCAGGAACGCGTATGGCAGTACGCCCCGGAACCCGCCGACCACGATGACCGTGCCCTGGGATCGCGTAGCGCCACACGCTGTCTCAAGTGGCGCCATGGAATTGCCGCCTACTGTCTCTATCGTCACGTCAGCGCCGAGGCCGTCCGTCAACGACTGCGCCGCGTCCTCCAGCTCTCCCGGCTCGCTTCCGACAACGAGGTCTGCGCCGCAAGCCTCGGCCATCGCCTTCTGCTGCGGATACCGGGCAGACGCCACGATCTTTCGCGCGCCAAGCGCCCGGGCGGCTGCTATTGCCGCAAGACCGATCGTCGCAGAGCCGACGACCGCCACAGTGTCGCCACCCTGCATCCCGCCCCAGCGCACCGCGTGCACGGAAACGGCGAGCGGCTCCACAAGCGCGCCCTCTTCCCAGGACATGTTGTCCGTCAGCTTGTGCAAACCAAGGGGAGTTCGAGTCATGTACTCGGCAAACGCGCCACCTGACTCTTCAGCCTTGTCGATGCAGTGCCGGTACTGGCCGGTGCGGCAGAAGTAGCAGGCTTCGCAGGCCTTCCCAGAGCCGATCGTCTCGATAGCTACACGGTCGCCCGGCTGGATTCGGACCTCTCCCGGCGGAACTTCGATCACCTCTCCCGCAGGCTCGTGCCCGGAGGGCAGTGTTTGTGGCGCGGTTCGCTCGTTGTTCATGTGGAGGTCAGACCCGCATATGCCGATCTGCTTGATCGTGATCAGGGCCGAACCGGGGAATCGCTCCGGCATCGGGCTCTGATGAATGCTTACGATTCCGTTGCCGTCGTCCAGGGCGGCGCGCATCGTGTCAGACATAGGTGCACCTCTTATTTGTTTGGCGGACCGGGCGAACCGGTGTGGTCTTGCGGCGAAGCGTGAGAAAGCCGGATTGTAACCGCCGATTGCAGGTTAGATGCGCCGGGAGCACGGAATGTGCTCTGGACACAACCTTTACCGCCGACCAGAATGACCCCGCCCGGCCCGATTTCGTGCCCGAATCTAGCTGAACGACCCATAACGGAGTAACTCATGACCACCGCCGATGCCCAGTGGCGCGGAGTTTTTACCATCCCCGTGACGCCGTTTCACGAGAACGGATCGATCGACTGGGACAGCCTCCGGCGCTGTGTCGAGTTCTGCATAGAAGCCGGGGCGCATGGCATCGTGATGCCCGTGAACGCCAGTGAGTTCTTCACGCTTACGGACGACGAACGGGACGAGGTCGTGCGGGTCGGGGTCGAAGTAACGAACGGTGCCGTTCCATTCGTAGCCGGGACGACGGGCGTGTCTCCACAGCACGCCATCGCCAGGTCACTTGCGGCTCAAGAGGCGGGCGCTGACTCGGTAATGGTGCTGCCACCGCCGCGGGTCGCCGGAGCGGCGCAGATAGAGGAACACTACCGCGCTGTCGGCGAGGCGCTCTCAATACCGCTTTTCATCCAGAACCACACGCCGCCCGCAGGGACCGTAATCCCGAACGACGTGATGATCCGCCTCCTGAAGGAGGTGCCGTCCATCCAGTACCTGAAGGAAGAGTCGATGCCGCCCGGGCACGTCATCACAGCGGTACTGGAGGGCGCCGGCGATGCCTGTAAGGGCGTGATGGGTGGCGTCGGCGGGCGATACGTCCTGGACGAGTATCGACGCGGCTCATGCGGCACGATGCCCGGCTGCCAGATCACTGATGCCGCAGTTGCGGTCTGGGACGCGCTGGAACGGGGTGGCACGGACGATGAAGGAAACCAGATCGTCACGGAAGAGGCCCGCGATATGTACCAGGCGATCCTCCCCGCGATCACGTTTGAATCGCTCTACGGCGCAGGCGCATACAAGGCAATCCTCCATCGCCGGGGCGTCATAGCAGGCACGACGATGCGGATCCCGGCCCGGCGCGTGATGGACGCGATCGATTTCGAAGAGATGGACATCATCCTGGACCGGCTGTCGCCGCTGCTGAGCTGGAAGAAGAGGTAGGCAGCGTTAAGGCGGAGCTTGGCGAGATATGACGCTCAGCGGGACCAACGCTCAACTGTCATTCCGAAGCCAGCACGGGAGGAATCTCCCGGCCAGCACTTCACCAAGCTGATATTCCGCGCACAGGCAATCCGCTCTTCCAGCAGCACGGTGACGGCCCAAATCAGGACCTGATCGCACAAACGGGTGGGGCTTGCTCCGGCCAGCAGCTTCTAACAACTACGCTCGTCACGACCGCCCGCCACGCGCTCTTCGCGCCCGCCGCAACGCCAGTGCCATCAACCCGATCGGAAACACCAGCGTCACCGCTCCCAGCACCACCACAATCGTGGTCGGACCCAGCCCGAATATCTCGTCGATCTCATGCCTTATCCAGTCAACCAGCGTCGGATCGATGTACTCAGAGTGGTGGAGTAGCAGATCGAGCGACGATGTGAGGGCGCCCATGACGGCCTAATCCCCGTCGGACGCCGCTGCCGCAATCGGTGTGGGCGGAGGCAGTGGTTGGGGTGCCTGGAAACGGATCGAGTATTTACGTTCCCGGATGGCGTAGCTGATTAATCCTGCGAACAACAGAAAGCCAGCAGCGGCCGCGAATACCGGGTCGTACGTGTCCCAGATATCGAAAACCATTCCGGCGACGATCACCGCAAGCCCGCCGGCGAGCTGGTGGGCCATCATGATCAGCCCGTTCAAAATGCCGACATTTCGCAGGCCGTAAACGTCTGCGGTCAAGGAGTTTGTGAGGGGTACCGACGCCAGCCACGACATGCCACCTATCACAGCGAACGCCCACAGGGCTGGAACGCCGGGCAGTACGATCAGCGCCAGGAACGCGATTCCACGGATCAGGTACACTGTTCCCAGAAGATTCTTGCGTTGTACCCGGTCCGAGATCCAGCCGACAACCAGCAGTCCGATGCCGTTAATTGCCATCAACACTCCGAATGCCAGTGCCGCAGTGCCCCCGGAGATATCTTCGCTGGACGCCCAACGTATGAAGTGAACCGCAATGATCGCCGTGGTGATGCCGCAAACAGCGTAAGAAAGCGATAGTTGCCACATCGGCGCGGACCGGTAGGACTCACGCCAGCGGGTCGTCGCGAGCGGGGCAATACGTGCCGTAATGGACTTGCCTGAACCGGTTTCGGTGGAGTCAGCGGGCGCATCGTCGCCGTCCTGATTGAGGCCCATGTCAGACGGGTCACTCCGGACGATGGCCACAAGCAAGGGCAAAGCGAGGAAGAGTATTGCGCCGCCCATCACGAGCCATGCCGTGCGCCAGTCAGCGATAATCAGCAGGTACGCGGCGAATGGAATCATGATGAATCCGCCCAACGATCCGCCGAACGCCACCATGCTCATCGCTGTGCCGCGTTTCCGTTGGAACCAACGGACAATGACGGAACTGGCCGGAGTAGGGAACACCCCACCCGCTGCGCTAGACACGACAAACCCGTAAACGGCGATCAAGACATACACGTTCGGTGAGGCCGCGACCAACATCGTGCCGAGGCCCATCGCCAGCACGCCCCCGATCATCACACGGCGGCCACCGAGCGCGTCGGTCAGTCGGCCGAAGAACGGCTGGACAACACCGTTGACGGCCCATCCGACACCAGCTGCAACGGAAATCGCACCGACAGAAACCCCGAAATCCTCTTCCCATGCCTCAACAAATACACCAAAGCCCTGGCGAGAACCGACCCCTACGAACGTTGCGAAGAAGAGCGCTCCAACGACGTACCAGCCGTAGAAAACACCTTTCGAGCGCCCTTGCTGTTCATCGGTCTGGCCTGCCAAGCGGTGTCTCCCAATAAATAAGTCGGCGCTTGTCGTGTGCGCCAGATTTCACGTTGCCCGCGAAGTATATCCTCGGTGGCGACTCGCTAGAGGGTGAAGGGCGTAGGGGTGGCGCTTGCCCCGCCCGTGGGCGTATTGCCATACGCCCCTACGTTGTCTTTGCGATTACCGCGTAGGGGCGGATAGCGATCCGCCCGGGGATGGGCCGCTGCCCGCCCCCTGCGTTGTTCTTTGTGAGAAGACCGCAAATCAATTCGTGATGTATGCTCCCTCGCTACTCCACCCCGAGTACGTCCAGCGCATCCCGGTTGATGATCCCCTCAATCTCGTCCTCTGGAATCACGGGCAGGTGATGGTCCACGGCGAACTTGCTCAGATTGCGCAGCCCATCGATGTTGTCCTGCGGAACGGTTACCGGCCAGTCAGATGCGAAGAGTATCTTCTGGGTTACGCCCCACTCGTAGAACAACCGCATCCCGTTCCAGAAAGACCACGGCCGATAAAACTGCGCCGAGACGTCCGCCCATACATTCGGATGCTTTCGCACAACCGCCATACAGTCGCTTTGCCAGGGATGTCCGAGATGGGCCATCACGATCCTCAACTCAGGGAACGCTATCGCCACCTGGTCCATCACCAGCGGCTGGGCGTAGCGAAGAGGCGCGTCCCGCATTGGTGACGTCCCCTGGTGGAACACGATCGGCAGCCCGTCGGCCTCAAGACGGGCGTACAGCTTGAAAGCGGCCTCGCCAACCGGGTCAAAGTCCTGGTAGTTCGGCCCGAGCTTGATCCCCTTGCACCCGAGATCGCCGACCGCCCGGTCGTACTCGTCGTTCATCCCGGGGTCCATCGGATGCAGCGACATGAACGGGATCACCTTGTCGGGCGCGGCTTTATGCAGCTCAGCGGCGACATCGTTGTGGTTCTTCCCGCCGTTAGTTAGATCGCCCGAACCATCGATAATCTCTTTGTCCGATCCCCATGGGCGCGGTGCAATGCCAAAAGCAAAAGTCTTGTCGACCGGCTCCATTGCGCGCAGGTAATCAGCGATCGAGTTTGTCATCGACACTTCATCGCCGGAACGCATCATGTTCTCGAACGTGCGGTCAGAATCCGGGACGGTGTCTCGGTGGGTGGGCAGGTGGGTATGGACATCAACGATCATTGCGGGCGTTCCTGTATGAAGGATGTGAAGGGCGCGTTAGGCGGACGGAAGTGTACGCCCGGAGTAAGCCTTCAGAGACGGCCTTCAGAAACGGAATGAGGACGAAATTGCGGACGCAGTCTCAGTTCAGAAAAACCTGCCCGCTACTGCCTGCCCGTTACTGGCCGATCGCGTACGGGAAATCTGGTTCGTCTGCCTCATCCTCGCCAGAGTCGTCCGGATCATGTACCGGCAGACCCGAAGGTTTCGCCCAGTGCATGTTCAGTACAAAGCCGATCGCTCCGCCATCGTCTGGCTCGTCTGAGCTTTCCAGCTCCTCATAGTCGAATGGGATCACGACCTCAACGCCTGTGCCCACGCCCGGGAACGATGTGATCGAGAGCGTGCCGCCCATCGCATCCACGTAGTCCCGCATGGTAAGAAGTCCAAGCCCGCTTGGAGCGCGGGCGTCCGGCTCAAAGCCACGTCCGTCATCGGTGACGGAAAGCGTCAGGGTCTGGTCTTCACGACGGTAATGCCAGTGGATTATGGCCTCCGTTGCCTCGGCGTGTTTTATGACGTTGGCTAGCGCTGCGTCCGCGACGCGATGAATCGCCAGCCTGATCGACTCCGGTATCCGGCTCGCGCCCGCCGGCTCAAGAGCCTCGACCTCAACGCCGACGTTCAATGCGACAGGAATCGTCGTCTCGTAGAACTCCTGGAGGGACCGTAAGCCCGCCAGCGCCCTGACCCGAACGATGCTCGGATGCAGTCGGTGGGACAGCAACCGAATGTCGTCTTCCCGGATGCGGTCCAGTTGTTCTAACGCTTCGTCCAACGCCGTGGCGAGCGTATCGGTATCGAACTCGTCCCCATCCATGTCGGCCCGTATGCCGCTCAATGCGTGCCAGATCATGAAAAGCTTGGTCTGAACGGGGCCGTGAAGCTCTTCGATTGACTGCCGGGCCACCTCGTCTGCATTTAGTAAGCGCTCTCTGGACTGCCGGATGATCTGGTTCTGCGCCTCCAACTGTTCGTTCATAGACGCGAGCCGGAGGCGTGCCTCCTCCAGAGCCTGTTTCTCTGCGTCCACCCGCATCCGGGACACGCGCTCTTCGCCAACCCGAATAACCTGTGAACGGTACTGTGCTCCGCCGATCGTCAGCGACACTTCGCTCGCCACGAGGGCCAGTAAATCTGCGTCCCGTTCCGAAACCGCCTCTGATCTCTTGCTGCGCAGTTCGATATAACCCGTCGGGTCGGATCGACTGCCGAGCTGGACGCGCAGACCCGACTTCAGCCCGGCGCCCAGGTATGAGGTATTCGACTCGGGCCTGACGCCGCCGCCGGAGAGCAACTGCACACGACCATCGCCGACCGGAGACCAGCCGTCCTCGTCCATTACGAGTGGGGCGGTATCGCCCGTTTCCCGCATCGGGACGGCCACGCCGGAAGCGTACGCAAACTCCAGTTCGTCGGAGCCCGGCCGCTCGACCACGATGGCGAAGCGGTCGATGGGGAGCGATGTCTTGAGTGCCTGATAAATGTCTTCATAGACTCTATCCAACAGGGCGCTGGAGCTTTCTGCCTGACGTATGAGTTCCAGAACTACCCGCTCGGTTGACCGTGACCCAAGGCGTGAAGAGGCGTAACGAGACGCGATGGCGGTCGACGCGATCAACGAGGACTCGATGGCGATACGAACAGCGCTATCTGATCCGGAATCGACCCAGTAGCTGGCGCCGAGCATCCCGGCTGCGGCGACGGTGAACACCACGACCAACGGCAGTACCGCAACGGACGCAGCGCTTGCCACTATGGGCAGCAGTAGGAGACCGGCCGGCGTTCCTGTACCGTCCGAAAGTGTCACGATGGCGATGGTCAGCAGTGCCGACAACGCCGCAGGGATCAGAACCCAGTTGCGACGGATCATCGGATGACCGGCCTATTTCTTGACATGCGCGACTGAAGCACGCAGGCGGCGCGCGCATGGAGACCAAGGCCATTCAGGCAGATTACGTGCAGCATCTCAGACTGAAGGTTCTACCTACTGCGAACCTACCGCATCAGGCGGCTCACGCAGCGTGCGTTGGAGGATCACGCGATGTGTGGGTACGCGGAAAAACGCGCGCGCGGACTCGTGAGGGTGACTCTGGACGTTTACCGCAACGGTGTGGCCAGATGGCAGGTCGCTTTCCCTAAATAGAGCCGAAATCGCCAAAACCGGGCGAACCGATCATCCCCGCGCCGACCGTCTCATTGGTCGATTCATCTATCAGGATGAAGCTGCCCGTGGTCCGGTTATACGTGTAGTCATCACACACAAGTGGGGTGCTCGTGCGTATCGACACGCGGCCTATGTCGTTGAGCCCGAGTGAGGTGCAGCCGGGCAACGCGGAAAGCGTGTTGATGTCTATCTGGCAGTCGAGCCCGGTGATCATCACCTTCGTCGTGCGGGTCGTGTGCTTGATCCGCAGCATCGATCCCTGCGTTAACTGGCTTGAATCGCTCATCCAGCAGACGGTCGCGTCGAAGGTCTGAGTGGTCCGAGGCGCGTCAACCGAGGCGGTGATCATATCGCCACGTGAGACATCGAAATCGTCGGCAAGGCGTACCGAAATCGCCATGCCGTTAGATGCCTCTTGCACTTCCCCGTCCGGCGTTTCGATGGCAACGATCTGCGTTATCTTGCCGGAGGGCAGGATCTCAACGTCCTGTCCCACACGGACACTGCCGTCGGCGATCGTTCCGGCGTAGCTGCGGTAGTCGTGATACTCGTGCCTGAGCGGCCGTATGACGTACTGCACTGGTAACCGTAACGGCCGCTCTTCGATGTGTTCGTTTGTGTCCACATCTTCCAGATAGGCCAGAAGTGGTCCGTCTGTGTACCAGGGCATATGGTCCGAACCCGTGACCACGTTGTCGCCCTCAAGGGCCGAGATCGGGAAAAACCGTGAGTCGTGTACGTTCAGACCGTCAAGCAGTTCCTGGAACTCGTCGCTGATCGAATCAAATCTATCCTGGTCGTAGTTGACGAGGTCCATTTTGTTCACGCAGACGGCGATATGCCGGATACCGAGCAGGGACGCGAGCACCGTGTGCCGGCGCGACTGTTCAACAACGCCGTTGCGGGCGTCGATGATGATCAGCGCCATATCCGCCGTGGAAGCCCCGGTGACCATATTCCGGGTGTACTGAACGTGGCCCGGCGTGTCGGCGAGGATGAACTTGCGTTTGGGCGTGGCGAAGTAGCGGTACGCCACGTCGATCGTGACGCCCTGTTCCCGCTCGGCCCTCAGCCCGTCTGTGAGGAGGGCAAGGTTCAGGTACTCGGCGCTCTGCCTCTTGCTGACCTCTACAGCCGACGCAAGTACATCATCGTAGATGGCCTTCGAGTCGTAGAGCAGCCGTCCGATGAGCGTGCTTTTGCCATCGTCGACAGAGCCGGCGGTCGCGAGTCGAAGCAACTCCATCAGAAGTAGCCCTCGCGCTTGCGGTCTTCCATCGCCGCTTCAGAAGTGCGGTCGTCCGCGCGGCTTGCGCCACGTTCGGAAGTGCGTGTCGCTGCGATCTCGGCGATAACGTCGTCCAGCGTCGTTGCGGTTGATGGAACCGCCGCTGTCACCGTCATGTCTCCCACCGTACGGAATCGAACGGAGCGTGTGCTTACTGTTTCGCCCGGACCCGGCTTCAGGAACTCGGAAACCGCCATGAGCATGCCGTTCCGCTCGAACACCTCTCGCTCGTGAGCGAAGTAGATGGACGGGAGTTCTATCCCCTGGTCGGAGATGTACTGCCAGATGTCCAGCTCGGTCCAGTTCGAGATCGGGAAGACGCGGATGTGCTGGCCCGGGTGGATGAAGCCGTTGAACAGATTCCACAACTCCGGCCGCTGATTCTTCGGGTCCCACTGGCCGAACTCGTCCCGGAAAGAGTAGACGCGCTCCTTGGCCCGAGATCGCTCCTCGTCCCGCCTGGCTCCCCCGTACACGGCGCCAAAGTTGTTGTCATGAATCGTGTCCAGCAGAACCGGCGTCTGTAGCCGATTTCGTGATGTGCCGGCACCGGTACTCTCCCGGATCCGTCCGTTTGCGATGGCCTCCGGGAGGGAGCCAATGATCAGTTCCAGACCCAGTCGCTCCACGGTCCGGTCCCTGTAATCGATGACCTCCGGGAAGTTGTGCCCCGTGTCGATGTGCACCACAGGAATCGGCAGGCCTGCCGGAGCCATCGCCTTCATGGCGAGGTGGAGCATGACGATCGAATCCTTGCCGCCTGAGAACAGGAGGGCAGGGCGATCGAATTCGGCGATCCCTTCGCGAATGATGTGTATGGACTCGGACTCCAGCGCATGGAGCTGGCCCGTGTCCGGTAGTGATGGGGTTATTGCGATAGTTGCGTTCATAAAGTTAATTACTTGATAGCGGGAGCAATAAGGTGAAGTCCGCATTCCTTGGCGTCCGGGTCGCTCTCCCACCACCAGCGGCCGGCGCGGATGTCCTCGCCCGGCTGCACCGCCCGTGTGCATGGCTGGCAGCCAAGGCTCGGGAAGCCTTTATCGTGTAGTTCGTTGTACGGCACCGAGAACTCGGCGATGTACTCCTGCACCTGCTCTAAGGTCCAGTCGGCGAGCGGGCTGATCTTGTACGAGTCGTGTGCGGCGTCCCATTCGACGATGTCGATGCTGCCGCGCTCCATGCCCTGGTCCCGTCGCAGCCCGGTGATCCAGCCGTTTACAGAGTTCAGGGCTCGCCCGAGCGGCTCTACCTTGCGGACGCCGCAACACATTTTTCGGTTGTCGATGCCCTTGTAAAACAGGTTGTAGCCACGTTCCTCGACCATCGCCCGCACCTCATCCATGTCCGGGTAGAACGCCTCAATCTTGATGCCGTAACGGGCGCTCGCCTGGTCGAACAGCGTGTATGTCTCGGTCGGAAGCCGGAGTGTGTCCAGCGTCATCACGCGTGCGTCCTGCGTGATCCGCCAGAACATATCCAGCAGCGCCATGTCCTCCAGCCCGAAGCTGGACATCAGGGCGACATCGTTGCCGAGTTCTTCGTGCGCCCACAGCAGGATCTCTTGCGGCGAGGCGCCTCCAAGTTTCTCGTTGATCTCCGCCAGTTTGTTGGCTGACGGCTTTTCTATTTTCTTCGTCAAGATTTCCTCTGGTTATATTTCGCCCGTAAAAAAACCCCCCGAGACCGGAATGGTCGTCGAGGGGTTTGAGTCAAAATCCGTTGCGCAACGGCGCGTTACGTCAGGGCGGCTCCCCCTCTGGGGCCCGACAACACGCACAGGCGCAGGTTTTGGCGTTCTTCATAAACATGTGCTTCGAGTGTAAACCCGTAGAGGAACGATTGCGACTTTTGTCACAAATGTTTCCTATGGCCTCACACCTAGCTTCACGTCTTTTTCGACCCTGTCGCCGCCGTCTTCAAGCACCTCGAGCGTGACAATGTCTCCCGGCCGGGTGTTGCTGGTCAGGTACGAAATGAGGTCTGCCATGCTGCGGATCGGCGTTCCGTCGATCCCGATCACGGTGTCTCCACCGACATCTATCGGCTGGCCTTCAACCCTGATCGTACGGCTCGCATCGTTCAGCCCTGCGTCCTCCGCCGGTCCGTCCGAGATGACCAGCGAGATGTATGCGCCTTGCGTCCCGTCCGGCAGATCAAGCCCCTGCGCCAGAATTCGGCTCACGTCGTGTCCGGACACGCCGAGCCATGCGTAGACGAACTCGCCGTTCTCAATAAGATCTGGCACGACCAGCTTCGCGATATTGATCGGCACGGCAAACCCGACGCCCGAGTTTTGCCGGCTGTCGCTGCGAATCTGGGTGTTGATTCCTATCACCTCGCCGTGCCTGTTTAACAGCGGTCCGCCGGAGTTGCCCGGGTTGATCGCTGCGTCCGTTTGAATAACGTCCGGCGTAGTAAAACCCTGGTTCCCGCTGCGGATGCTGCGGCCAATTGCGCTCACGATTCCCTGGGTCAGCGTGAACTCCTCGCCAAACGGGTTTCCGATGGCGATGGCGATCTGTCCCGGCACTACCGTGTCGCTGTCGCCAAGCTTGATCGGCTTGAGCCTGTCATCCGTGTCCACCTCCAGCACCGCCACGTCTGCATCGGCGTCCTCGCCGATCACCGTCGCCCGATAGGATCGGCCATCGGAGAAGGAAACTTCCACGCTTTGTGCGTTTGCAATGACGTGCTGGTTGGTGACGATGTGGTTCTCGTCATCCCAGACAAATCCACTGCCGCTAGCTCCACCTGCGGCCGTCGAGACGGTGATCTCCACGATGGAATCTAAAGAATCGGCGAACACGCCGCTGATTACGGACTCAAATGCCGCGACGATCTCGTCAGCCGTGAATGTCTGCGCCAGATCAGGCTGTTGTACTTCTGAGGGAATATCGCCGATAACATCGTCTACGGACTCGCCCTCTGACGCAGCGATCGCCTGTCCCGAATCCAGGCCCGTAACCAGCTGGTCAGCCGTGAGCGAGACTGTGGTGGCCGGAGCTGAAGTCGCAACATCAGCCACAGAGCTATCGTCGCCGACGCTTGTACACGCAACCCCTGCCACAAGGACAAACGCTCCGACCCAGCCCAACATCGCCTTGCGGCTTACGAAACCGGAGGTAAATCGGGAGAGATAATTTGGGTGGATGGCTGCGATCAGCGGCATTCCTGTGTCTCCGTTCATGTGTCGCTGTTGGGTTCGGAATCCCTGTACCAGAGAATTCTGATCGTCCCGACGATGTGTACTTAATTTAGGGGCCAGATGTCCGGGAACTGTGAAGATCTCAACTATAAAATTCAACAGGGGGATCGGTTGGCGGTCCCGGACATTCAAGGACGTAAAATCGCACATAACGCATTCTGCGCACCGGGTATCTCGCGTAAAGGGGGGCTTTCCCGCGATCACCTGCGAGCGATTCTGCACCCCGCCCTCAGACCACCAACCGATCTTGAATGGTTATACGAAGGGAACTCGTTTCGAGGTTGGTTCTTTCAACACGCAGATGATCGACACAGTCACGCGGGCTTCGACTCGTCGCCATCGCCTGTGGAACTCGTCGTCGGACGTTTGTACACATGACTGCGTGCGGCGCGGGCCTCAATCGCTACCTTCATCTCACGCATGTGCTTGCGCATCACACGCTCGAACCAGCGCTTTGTGACGTTCCGCCCAACGACATCGCCGACGACGGGCCAGCCGAGCCTGAACGACCCGGTGTGACGCCACAGGGTTTTGCCATCAGGGAGTTCCTCGAACGTGAACACCTCATTACACGAATCAAGTGGCCCCTCCAGGTGCTTGAACGTGATCATGTCAGGACTATGGAGTGTCACCTCTTCTAACGTGACAAAGGTCTTGTAGACCGCGTCGGTCGTGAACTCGACTATCAGTCGATCGCCGTCCTGCTCGATGACTCGTGATTTCTCCTTGGAGCCGGGCAGGCGGCCTCGACCGAACGCGGTGAGCATCTGGAACACCATCTCGCGCGGGGCGTTGACAATTGTTTCGTGGGGCGTCAGGACAACTGAACATTCATTGGTCACGTCCATAAGATTCCAATAAGGCCCGATGAGGCGCGGGATGAATCCGGGGACTCATCTTGAGTGCATTAGTGCATTCCCGTTTGATTTCAGATACACGGACATAAAAACGGACGCCCCGTCGGCTCGCCTTCTTGTTGGAAGAGAACTGAACGGAGCGTCCGATGTTGTGCATATCCAGAGGCCGGGGTTACTCCTCTGACTCTTCGCCCTCGGCAACCTCTTCGCCCTCTTCAGCCTCTTCACCTTCTTCGACCTCCATACCCTCGCCGACTTCAACGGCAGCCGTACGGGTCATGGGGATACGGGCGACAACCTGGTCAGGCGAGCTGATGGCCACGACGCCGTCCGGCAAGATGAGGTCCTCGACTCGGATGTTGTCTCCGATGTTTTCGAGCCCCTCGATGGACACCTCGATCTCCTCGGGCACTTCCAGAGGAAGAACGCTGACCATTACGGTCCGGATGCCCCGCAGGAACTGACCGCCACCGCCACGGGTGGCCGGCGCCTCGCCGACCATGGTGAGGGTCACCTCGGCTGAAACCGGCACGCTGGCGTCTACCCGGATAAAGTCCACGTGCTGGAGTTCGCCGGTTACCGGGTGTTTCGCGATCTCGCGTACAAATGTCAGCGCTTTCTCGCCGCCGCCGACCTCGAGAGCGATGGGCTGACCACGTCCGGCCGTGTTGACGGCGGCACGTAACGCCTGGGTTTCCGCCTGTAGCGTAAGCGACTCTCCGCCACCGCCGTAAAGGTGGATCGGGGTGATCCCGGTACGACGAAGCGCCCGAACCTTTTTGCCGGTTACTTCGCGTGGGTCAACGGAAAGGGAGACGTTATCGGTTGCCATATCTCGATTACTTCAGCCGCGATCGGGGCGTGCCCGGTCTGCGGAGTCTATATTGCGGAATATCGGGGAGCCAGTGGCACAAGACCAAAAGCCCGGGAGCCAAAAGCCCGCGCACGTAGGCGCAGCGACAAATCGTAACACGAGGCAGGACTCATCCACACTCCCCGCTCTGCAGGAATCAGCGCCTGCGAGGCCAGATCCTCAGGATTTCAAGCTTGAGAGCAGGAAAGCGGACACTCAATCGGACCCCTCGCCGCCTCCTGTTATACTTGGTTTACGTTTGAATGGGCATACGGCAGAACGTGCCGGTCACCCTGAAGCGCAAGCCGCCGAAACCCGGCACGGGACGCCGTCGTGCTAGTTCCTATGAAAGTGGATTACGGTCTGCGGGTGTTGATACACCTCGCACAGAGTCCCACGCTGGTTCCGGTTTCAGCCAGCGAGATCGCTGATCAGCAAAAAATCCCGGAAGCCTACCTTCACCACGTACTGAGTGATCTTCAAGCCGGCGGCATGCTTGAATCACGACGCGGACCATCCGGCGGGCACATGCTCGCCAAGCCCGCAAAAGAGATAACCGTGGCGGACGTCTTCGTCACATTCGACCGGTCCCTCGCTCCGTTGGACTGCGTCGATTCGCCGGAGGAATGTACGCTCTCCGGAGCTTGCTCGCAGCGTGAGCTCTGGAGTGACGTGGAACGGGTGCTGCTGGAACGCCTGAGTAAGACTCGGGTTTCCGATCTTGTTGCCGAGCAACGGGAAATGGTCTGGGCCGGGGCGCAATCAGACGCCTGACGGTACCTGACCCGAGCGAAGCCCTTTTCACCATCGCTGCCACGGGACTACACTCGCGGACGCGTTTTTAGTCTGGAATGCAACTGTCTTGCATCTGGCTGGTCCTACTCGAATCTAATCAGCAGGATCGGACAAAGACCGGAATAAATCAAAGTCGGCCGGAACTGAATGAGACGCAACTGGCCGCCAGAGAACCAAAAAAACGAAACAACGACGAGGCTGAATATCGGATGAAAGAAATCAAAACAATGACGCCGCGCCAGGTCCAGCGCTACAGCCGGCACATCATCATGCCGGACGTAGGCAGCGTGGGTCAGCGTAAGCTGCTCGGCTCCAGCGTACTGATCGTTGGCGCAGGAGGACTTGGCTCGCCGATAGCGCTCTACCTGGCGGTCGCCGGTGTGGGCACCATCGGGATAGTCGATTTCGACACGGTCGATCTGTCCAACCTGCAGCGACAGATTCTGCACCAGGAAAAAGACATCGGCCGGTCCAAGGTTGAGTCAGCAAAAGAGACGCTACTGGCATACAACCCGGACCTGAACGTCATCCTCCACGAGGAGCCCATCACGTCAGACAACGCGATGGACATCATTCCCAACTACGACGTGATCGTGAACGGCGCAGACAACTTCCAGGCTCGATACCTGGTGAACGACGCATCGTTCCTCGCCGGCAAGACGCTTGTGGACGGCAGCATCCTGCTGTTTGACGGCCAGGCGAGCACCTACATCCCCGGACGGGGTTGCTACCGCTGCATCTTCCCGGAGCCCCCGCCCCCCGGCGAGGTACCGAGTTGTGCAGAGGCCGGTGTTCTGGGCGCACTGCCCGGGATGATCGGAACCATCCAGGCCACCGAAGTCATCAAGGTTCTCCTTGGGATCGGTGAGCCTCTGACCGGCCGGCTGCTCATCATCGACGCGCTGTTGATGGATTTCCGTGTTCTCAAGGTTCGTCGCAACCCGGATTGCCCACTTTGCGGCGACAACCCGACCGTCACCGAGCTGATCGACTACGATGCCTTCTGCGGGGTGAACATCCCCACGGTTGAGCCGGTCGAAGAGCCGGTAACTGCAGACTAACTAGACGCAGTAAAGGGGGCGGAGTGGATTTCACACTTCGCCCCCTTTTTAATTCCTTGAAATTTATTGGCATCGCTAGATCGGTCCGCCAGACCTAGAATTGTGGGCGACCGATATCCTTACCTTCTAAACATTTGGCCAAGTAAACGGAAGCACGCGTGAACCTCAGAGTCAAACCTGTCCCGGACATGCTGAAGCGGGACATCGTGGACGCCATCGGCGATACGCCGCTGGTGGATGTATCCGTTCTGAGCCCGGTGGAGGGCGTTCGGATCTACGCCAAGCTTGAGGGATCGAACCCCTCGGGCTCGGTCAAAGACCGCGTCGCCAAGTACATGATCGAGGCGGCCGAACGCGACGGCCTGCTCAAACCGGGCGACACCATCATCGAACCCACCTCAGGCAACACCGGCGTGTCCCTGGCAATGATCGCCCGTGCACGGGGGTACAACCTCAAGGTGGTGATGCCCGCCGGTGTGACGCAAGAGCGCATCGACCTGCTGATTGCATACGGGGCCGAGATAATCTTCTCGGACGCCGACAAAGGCACCAACGAGGCGATCATCGTCGCCAAGCAGATCGCTGCCGACAACCCGGACTACTACTTCCCGTATCAGTACGGCAACGAGGCCAACACACGGGCGCATTTCGAGACGACCGGCCCCGAAATCATCCGCGACCTGCCGGAGATAGACATCTTCATCGGCGGACTCGGCACCGGCGGCACGCTCATGGGCAATGGCAAGGCGCTCAGGCTGCACAACCCCAACGTCAAGATCGTGGCTGTTGCGCCGCCACCAGACGATGTGATTCAGGGGTTACGTTCCATCGAGCACGGCTTCATCCCGGAGATCCTGGACCTGGATCAGCTGGACGCCCGAATCCTGATCGAGAGCGAGGACTCGTTCTTCTGGACCCAGCAGCTGATGGAGCGGTGCGGCATCTTCGCCGGGATCTCGTCAGGTGCAGTGATCGCTTGCGCACGAAAGATGGCGGACAAAATAGGCGACGGCACGATCGAAATCCCGGGCCGTGCAGTAGGCGAAGCCAACATAGTGGCGCTTCTGCCGGACGGCGGCTGGAAGTACATGTCAACGCAGCTATGGACCAAGACCTTCAAAGAGATAGAGTCCGAGGTCGGCGGCAAGATCTGGTGGTAAGGGCCCAGTAGGGCGCGGGGATTGCTCCGCCCGACGCCCGCCCACCAGAAATCCATCGATAAAACGGCAACTCCGTAGGGGCGGCCCTTGAAATAAATTAGGGGGCCCGTCCGCGGGCGGATCGTTATCCGCCCCTACAACGCGGGACGCTCGCTCATCAACAACAGGAAACGCGTCCATACTGTCGGCCTGAACCCCAAACCTGTCATCCTGAACTCGATTCAGGATCGGCCGATAATGCGACAACACCGTAGGGTCGGTCCTTGAAATAACTTAGGGGCCCGCCCGCGGGCGTATCGCCAACCGCCCTTACAACGCGATGCGATGTACGAGAGGGATACCTAGCCCATGCCAATGGACGAGCAGAAAGCCACAAACCTGGCGATGTGGGACGAGAGGGTAGACATCCATTACGGCTCCGACTTCTACGGTGTCGAACGGTTTAAGGCCGGCGAGACAACACTTGAAGAACTAGAGCGCCCTGAAATGGGCAGCGTTGATGGCAAAACCCTGCTGCACCTCCAGTGCCACTTCGGCATGGACACGCTTTCATGGGCGCGGGAGGGGGCGACAGTAACCGGCCTCGACTTCTCACCCGCAGCAATCGAGGCCGCCCGAAGGCTGAGCACGGAATCCGGCGTTCCGGGCCGGTTTGTTGAGTCGGAACTGTACGACGCCCCGAACGTGCTGGATGAAAAGTTCGACATCGTCTACACCGGCATCGGAGCGATCTGTTGGCTTCCCGATATCCGTGGTTGGGCGAAGGTCGTGAGTCACTTCCTTAAGCCGGGCGGGATCTTCTACATCCTGGAAGGCCACCCGATGATGTGGACCCTGGACGACGACACGCCAGAAGAGCCGATGCACATCAGATGGCCCTACTTCGAGACGGATCAACCGCAGAATCCCGAGGGCTGGGAGAACACCGAGGACTACGCACAGACCGGGAAGAAGCTGAAAAACACCCGCACATACAACTGGGGCCACGGACTCGGAGAGATCGTCACAGCGCTTATCGATGCAGGTCTTAGGATCGAATTTCTGCATGAACACATGGAATGTGCATGGCAAGCCTACCCGTGGATGGTCGAGGGCGATGACAAGATGTGGCGCGTGCCCAACTACCCGGAACGACTCCCACTGATGTGGTCGCTACGCGCCGTTAAGGAAGCTTGATGCCTGAGCCGATGTTTGTAAGGGCGTATGGCAACACGCCCGGGGACTAGCAAGAAGGGCGCGCAGCTTGAACCTCAACCCACGCGATGCTGAGAACGACCGCCACGGTTTTGCCCTTTACGCCGTGTTTGCGATCGCCGGCTCCGCCCAGGTTTCTGCGATATCCGAGTTGCGGCGGGCGATGTACTCCGGGGTTGAAGACCCTCCGGCCTACGTCAACGCACCGGCTCACGTCACCGTGAAGCGCCTCTTCGCCGGGATCCCGAACGTCGAAGACATACAGGAAGCGATTCACGGGATCTGCGAGTCGGTAAAGCCATTTCGAATCGAGCTAGACCCCGAGCCAGAATCATCCGCCGCTGACGGCTCCTCACTAACCGTGCCGGTAAAGTCCACCCCCGAACTGGTCGCCCTCAATCAGTCGCTTGAAACGGCGATAAACCCGCTTGTCGAGACCGAGTTCGGCGATGCGGACTTCCACCCACACATGACGGTGTTCCAGGACGCCGCGTCCGAGGAATCGGAAAAGGGTTTGCGACTCGCGAAAGGCCTGTGGCTGGGGACCGGATTTTACGTCGAGACTCTTGAAATGATGGCCCGAACCGCACCGTTCAGAGGAGGTCGATGGACCTCACTGGCATCCTTCGAACTGGACATCTGGAGCTGACCAGCGCCAACACCGTAGGGGCGGCTGACTATCCGCCCTCACGCGAATCTAACCACAGGATCATTGAGCCGCGAAAGCGACAATCCTGTCATCCTGAGCCGCTGCGCAGGATCTCCCGGCTTTCCAACATCGACGGTCTCCGCAGAGACCACTCCGCGCTCACCCAGCAATAATCGAAGCCAGCTTGTCGGCGTCGATGCTGCCGCCGCTCAGGATGCAAACAGATCGGCCGCGCTCTCCAACAGAAATAGCGAGAGCGGCAGCAACAGAGGCAGCGCCCGCGCCCTCGACGACCAGCTTGTTGTCCAGTGCCAATCGCCGAATTGCGTCCTTCACCTGATCCTCGGACACCGTCACGGTGTCGTCCACCACAGACCGCAACAGCGGCCACATCTCGTCCGTCACGAGCGGCACCCCTAGCCCGTCGCACAACGTCGGCTGCGCATCCACCCATACCGGCCTCCCCGCCGCGAGGCTCGCCGATAAAGGCGCGCACGCCTCGGGCTGCACCGCAATGATTCGCACGTCCGGGTTTAGCGCCTTGAGCGCGCTACCGACCCCACAGATCAGCCCGCCGCCACCGACAGACACAAAAACCGTGTCCACGTCCGGCAGATCGTCGTGTATCTCCAGCCCTACGGTGGCGCTCCCGGCCACCATCAGTGGCTCGACCCACGGGTGTAAGAACGTGTACGACTCGTCCTCCCATCCGGCCGACAGCATCCAGTCGAACAGCTCATCCCCGGGCGTCAACACCGGCTCCATGCCGTACGCCTCGATAGCGTCTATCTTGGCCCTCGGCGTCGTGTCTGGAAGCCGACTTCGCGCCGATGCGCCAACGAGACGGGCTGCGTAAGCGACCGCCTGCGCCGTGTTGCCGGCGCTGACCGTAGACAGACCTCGAGACCGCTGCTCGTCCGTCAGCGAAGACGCCCAGTTGTAAGCCCCACGAATCTTGAACGAGGTCACGGGCTGCAAGGTCTCGGGCTTGAGCAGAATGTCCGGCTGCGCGCTCGCATAGGAGCGCAACCACAGGAGTGGCGTGCTGACGGCAACCCCGCGAATCCGCTCAGCCGCTGCCCGCACGTCGTCCAACGACGGCGCACTGATGGGTGTGCCGCCGAACCCGGTTCGGCGTGGCTGGTCCCCGTTAATCAGCTTGCCGCCTCCA
Source organism: Dehalococcoidia bacterium (assembly GCA_046583455.1). Taxonomy (GTDB): domain Bacteria; phylum Chloroflexota; class Dehalococcoidia; order Lucifugimonadales; family Lucifugimonadaceae. The sequence continues at coordinate 20,367 of JAYGCG010000086.1, forward strand.
CTGGATGCGTCACACGCCTTCGACGATCGAAAGCACGGTGTTGGCGGTGCGTTCCCGGAGGGCGAGGAGCGGCTGATATTCCTCTGCGTAATAGAAACGATCCGCGTCCTCAGGTGTCGGGAACTCGAGTATCACGAGCCGGCCGGGATCCCACTCGCCTTCCAGATTTTCGACTTCGGCGCCACGAACGACGTATCGACCTCCGTGCTTCGCGATCTGCGGAGAAACCTTTTCCTGATATTCGGCAAACCCCTCTGGGTCAGTGATCTCAAGTTGAACAATTACGTAAACGGCCATGGCTCACTCCTTCAGCGATGTGTTGTCACGCTCTTGGACGGTCTGACTACCTAAGCGCCCTCGCCCGCCGGGTCGTCGCCATGATCCGCCATATGCATCCGCAGCGCGTCCAGCACTATCGTCGTCGCGCGGATCGTCGTCATCCGGTCGGACAGCAGGCGCTTGCCATGCGCCCGCACGCGTTCCGTGATGTGCCGGTGCGCCTCCGCAACGTCCGCGTGCCCCGGCTGTCCGGGATGCCCCAGCGAAGCCGCCATATCGTTCGGGCCGAATGTGATGCAGTCGATCCCGTCTACATCAAGAATCTCGTCGATGTTATCGAGGCCCAACTTCGACTCAACCTGTGCGACCACAAGCATGTTGGCGTTTGAATCCGCCAGGAACTCAGTGTTCCCGCCGTGCAGGTCTTTGATTGCAGCTGTGTGCCCGTAGACGTTCCCACGCGCCGGTCCCCAGGACCGCTCTCCCTCCGGCAGGAACAACGTGGCGTCCACCAGGATCTTCGCCTGCGCCGCCGTCTCCGTGTGCGGACCCTGGATGCCCTGCACACCCCGGGCCAGGTAGCCGTTGATCACCGACGCATCGATCGCCGGGACGCGCGCCGTGACTGTCATGCCGTATGCGTTTGCCAGTCGGCAGATCGCATCGACCTCGGACAGCGTGAAGTGTCCGTGCTCGCCGTCCAGGTCGACCCCGTCTAGCCCGGCCATCGCCGCTAGCTCGATCAGCTCTGTAGACGGGTGATGGAACTGAAGCAGGTGCGCTATCTTACCGGCGCGATTGGCAGTGAAAATTCGATTCTCCGGCATACGGACTCCTTGAGTTATCTGGGATGGGGGAGAAGATTTTCCGTGGACCAGCAACTTCGTTTCGGACCTACGCCAGCCCGAACCTGTCGTCACGGGTCTCCACGGGCAAAGCGTCCCATGTCGGCGGAGTGTAATCGCTCGTCATGTCCACGCGCTGACCGCTTTCGGCCGAAACCCACACCTTCTCGATGAACTCGATCACGTGCGCAAGCTGGCGCGGGCCGTTGAGAAGCGGCTTGCCGTCAAGAACGGCGTCCGCCAGCGACAACAGCGTGGCTGGATGGAGGGCCCACCGGGTGTCAAGGCCCGGGATGTGCACATCCTGCCAACCGTCGACGTCGGTCTTCCAGTCGTCCCGGTACAGGCGGATGCGCAGAACCTGGTCGCCGCCGTAAACCTCGATCGTGCCGTCAGTCCCGAACAACGACATCATCGGCGACTCGGAGCTCATCGCCACGTAGCCCGTGTCCATCGTGCCGAGCGTGTCGTTGCCCATATCGAACACGATCACGTTGTTGTCCGGCACATCCACGGCGACCCGCTTTCCGGCCGCAGGCCCGTCCCGCATCACACGTTCCGGGATGGAGGTCGTCGACATCGCAGACAACGACTTCACGCCACCAAGCAGCCCGGTCAGCCGAACCAGCCCGTAGCCAGCCATGCTCGACATCCCGCCTGCGCCCGACTGGTAGAACCATGAGAAATCTGTTGGAGCGCCGGGCCGGGAGCCGGGGCCCATCGAGTTCTGGCTCATCTTGATCAGGTTTATCTTGCCGATCACGCCCTTGGACACGATCTCCATCAGCCGCCGCTGCCCCGGGTGGAGCATGTTTGGCGGCGCGCAAGAGATGTAAAGTCCGTTGTTTTCCGCCAGATCGCAGACCTTCAGCGCGTCCGAAAACCCCTCCGTCATAGGCTTCTCGACAAGCACATGCTTTCCGGCCTGTAACGCCGCCAACACCTGCTCCGTGTGAAACCGATGCGGCGTCAGCACGGCAACGGCGTCTACCTCCGGGTCGCGCAGCATCGCCTCGTAATCGCCGTACGCGATACCGCCGTACTGGTCAGCGAACTGGCCGGCGCGCGCCTCGTCGAGGTCGCACACGGCCGTCAATTGCAAGCGGTCGTTCCAGTGCTGCGTCGCCGGGAGGTAGTACCACTGCGCCGCAGCGCCAGCGCCCAGCACGCCAATCTTGAGCCGACTCTTGGACGGTTCTAGCATATTGCCTTTTCCCCCTCGTATTTATTGGCGAACTATAGAGCCTGCCCGCACTCGATCACGGCCACCACATTTAAACGGTCATTCCCGTGTACACGGGAATGACGCGACAACTCAGCTACACCCCTAAACAGCCTCGATGGCAATCGCCAAATAGCCTCGATGGCAATCGCAATCGCTAGCCCCGCTGCTCCCAATCTCCGCCCACATCGTCATACCGGCGTTCCAGATCGGCAATCGCCGCGCCTGAAACCGTCATCCCATCGCCGATTATCTCCACGTTCGACGCCAGGTGCCCCGGGTTCAACGTGCCGGAAGAGAAGCTTGACCGATCCCCGGCCGTCTACGGCCCGCCAGAATCAGGGTCCGGTCCGATCGAGGAACTAGATCGTCCCTACGATCAGCCCCCGGTCAGGCTCTCCGGCGGTGGGGGAATGGTTGGGACGGCGGCCGATTACTCCAACTTCTGCCAGATGATGGTCAACGGCGGGAACCTGAACGGCACACGCATACTCGGGCCGAAGACGGTCGATCTCATGACAAAGAGCCACCTGCCGGACGAGGTGAAAACCTTCACGCTGAGTGAAGGCCGCAGCGACTACATGAGGGGCTGCGGCTTCGGCCTTGGCTTCCGGATCATCGAGGATGTGGCAAAGAACGGCATAGCCGGCTCGGCGGGCTCCTACTCATGGGGCGGAGCCGCCAGCACCTACTTCTGGATCGACCCGGTGGAGGACATGTACACCATCTTCATGACACAGTTCATGCCGTCAGGCCACTACCCGATTCGCGCCGAGTTCCAGACGATGGTGTACCAGGCGCTGGTGGATTGACGGCGGGACTACCGCACAAGTAAACCGACACATTTATCGATCAGCTCGTCGATTGACGGGGCGGCTCCGGTGTCGATGCTGTTCAGGCCGTGTCTGGTCACCGCGTCCGTCATAAGCTGGGCGAAACTCTGGTTGCGCTGCACAAACATCTGAATCAACGCCTTCCCGTCCGGCTTCACGCGATCGAAATCGCTCGACGCGTGAATCCGTCCTTCAAGCACCTCGTCGTCGGCTGTCAACCAGCAGGCGGCCACGTCCTCCATGCCCGCGGTTGCTATTCGTCCGGGCAACACCGCCGAACCCTCAAGCACCAGTGAATCCGCGTCACGGTCTGTGACATGCGTTCGTACGAGGCCCTCGATATCGGGCCACATGCTGTTGTAGTGACGCATCACGTCTTCAACGAGGTCGTCTACCGACAGCGATGAATAGTGGTGGACAACATGGTCCGGCACCGGGCCTGCGTCGGTCCGCCAGGGCCGACCGGGATGGCGAGCCATCGAGTCGGTAGAAACGTGGTTCCAACCAAGTTCTGCGGCCAGGGTTTCGGCAAGC
>JAYGCG010000073.1:0-17242 GCA_046583455.1 Dehalococcoidia bacterium
CATCGCATTGGGGTCAAAGTTGGAGAACTGTTCCGCATTAAATCCGCCCACTGCGTTGGGATCAAAGTTGGAGAACTGTTCCTTGTTGAACCCACCGACAGCATCTGCGTCGAAGTTCCTGAACTGTTCCTTGTTGAACCCACCGACAGCATCTGCGTCGAAGTTCCTGAACTGATCCTTGTTGAAATCGCCGACAGCATTTGCGTCCATGCCACCGAATGCGCTGGCGTCAAAGCTGTCGAAAGCGTTCGCATCTGAATTGAAGTTAGGGTCGAAGTGCCCCTGGCCGCCCTGCTGATCTCCCCCCATGTTCGCTTTCGGGTCGAAGCCGCCCTGCTGATCTCCCCCCATGGGGCCCATGTCTTCCATGTGACCCGGGTGCTCCGCAAACACAGGCGTGATCGAAGACGTTACAAGGCTAAAAACTATAAAAAATGCCAGTATTCGGTTCATACTAAATCCCCACGGAAGGCTCGAGAATGACACTGTCTTGGTCCTGTTGTTAAATGCCACATTCAAATCCCGAAAGTAGTCGGTCGAACCGGATCTGTAGCGTGGTCGAGTCCGGGCTGGTGGTCGTCAATGAGATCGATTTACCTGTTCCGGGACAGGTCCATGCGCCGATGAGTCCGCCAATGGTGTTCTCACCTGCCTCGTCCGCATACACGAAGCCGCCGTACTTTCCGGCCTGTCCGTCCACCATGAGGTCGCCCTCGTTGATGGGTGTAAACGCAAAGTTGGTTTTGCTGAGCTTCTGGAGTTCGTAGGTTGAGTCCACAAGCGCCTGCGGGCTGTTGCCTGATTGCGGTTCCCAGAAGAGAACTACGTCGGCCCCGTTGTAGATAAACGTAACGAGACCCTGATCATCGGTAGCGGCTTCACCTGTCCAGCCGCTCAATACGAAATCGGACGAGGAGAATGTGCTGTCTACGTCCAGCTGGAGTGAGAATCCAAAGTCTTTAAATACGTTTGTAACGGGGGGAGTCGGTGGAGGCGTTGCCGTGGGGTCAGGTCCGCTAACGACCGTTGCGGCCGGCACCGCGGTCGGCGCAACGCTGCCAGACCCAGTAGATCCAGTGCTCGCGGTATCCGGGACTGAAACCGCACTTCCTGAACCTCCAGCACCTTCTCCGCCCCCTGCATCGCCGGCGGTACCCGCCTCAACAGGGTCGCTGGATTCAGGGATCGCCGAAGGAACCGGTGCGACGGTTGATTCGTCGCCTCCACCGCCACATGCAACGATCAACGCTAATGTTGCCGCCGCTATGGCGTTCAGGATCAACGACCTGTGTCGCCGTGTACCGGTTCGCACTGGAGTGGAGAAGCCTTTCGCTCGGCTTTCATGATTCGTGTTGGCTGGCGGGACCCGTGATAAGAGGACCAGAGAGGGTCGCCGATTCAATCAACCAAATGAGTATACGGCGGAGACGGTGACGACACCATGGGCGGGATGAACATTCGGCCTGCGTGACCGCACGCCCCCGGAGTTTCGGGACTCCCACGAGGTAACCGAGAATCTTAGAAATATCAAGGTCCGCAAACGAATAAACGCAAGAGGATGTGCAATAAGCGTTGTCAAAATCAACGCCATCGAAGGACCGGAAGGCCGTGGCGGGGAACTTGAAGCGCGTTTCAGCGCGCGGGCGGGTGAAGTGGAGAAGATGGAGGGGTTCGAAAGTTTCGAGCTACTTCGTCCGATCGAGGGCGAGAGGCGTTACTTTGTCTATACGCGCTGGGAGTCCGAAGAGGCTTTTCAGGCGTGGTTGCACAGCGATGCGTTTACGAAGGGCCACGCCGGTGGGTCAGTAGGCAGCTCGGAGCCGGCCGATGGCGATCACGGACACGGTGCCGGGCATCCGGAGGGCCACCCAGGCGGACATCCCGGCGCTCATGGGTCGTCTGGACCGGTGGGCACGGGATCTGCACTGCTGGGATTCGAAGTGGTTATGCAGGTCACCAAGTCTGAATAACTCTGAATAGCTCTGAATAACTGGTGGGCGTGTCGGTCGTGCCTGATTAACTGATCGCCCTCGATTTAAACGTCGTCTTGTCGAATGTGCGCTTGTACTCAGACTCGCCGGTCTTCCGGACTCGTCCTTTCCCGAGCTTGAACCTGTAACGGTTCGAGATCGGGTCCGGGACGCGATGCACAAGACTGTTCGCTGCTGAATCCGGCCAGCGCGGCCATATGAAATTTGTGAACAACACGCCGGTTCGCACGATGTCCGTAACGATTGCGACCGCCGTTACCCGACCGCTACCGGTCTTGATGTGGCCCTTTTCGACCAGTTCGGAGAACCGGTAAGACTCGCCCTCAGTGAAGGCGAACCCGCCGGTCTGAATGAGCACGTCGTCGTTTACGATCTCCACCCAGTCGCCGCTTTCGATGCCCCGGGACGACGCGTCATCCGGATGGATCTCGACGAAATGTTCCGGGGTCCTGTTGGCAAGATATGGCTTGCGCAGATCGTCGTATGAGGACTGCCACACCTCGCCGATCCGGCCGCTGGTGACCCATAGCTCATCATCCTGCGGCGTGATGCGCTCGTAGAAATCGCTGAACAACTCCCACGGGGACTTGTTCAAGACAGCCTTGCCGGAGTGAGTTTTGAAATGCGTCAGCCATTTCTGGTGTACGCCGGCGCCCTGGGGAGACTCCAACTCCAGCGTTGAATCGTGTAGACGGACCGTCCCCGTCAGGTCGGCGTCTATCAGTCTGATCGGAGTCTGAATGCCCGTCGTGCCGTACCTCTTCAGGAGATCGTGCGCTCTGATGCCGTCCCTCTCAGCTATCACCACGAGCGGGTGGTAGTTGAGCACACCGTCCCGGCCAAACTTGGACGCCTCCTCGAAGACATCGTTCGAGTCTTTCCAGTCGTAACCCTCGTAGCCCATCGCCCGGCCAAATTTTGCGATGGCCCACCAGTCAGGCTGCGCCTCTCCCGGCGGGTCCGTGAACTTCTCGTACAGGCGCAGCCGGCGTTCGCCATTGGCGCGCGTGAGATCGCTTTCGCCCCAGCCGGAGGCCGGCAGGACGATGTCCGCAAGCTCCGTCGTAATCGGCGCACGCGGGTAGATCTCCGAGTTGACGATAACCATGCCGCCGCTGTCGGTCCGCTCGATTAATGTTCGAGCGGCAGCCACAGGATCGGCGTCGGTTATCTGGTTCGGATTGTCCCGGGTCAGCTCCAGGAATCGCCTGTACATGTCGTCCGATGCCGCCATCGCCTGGATCCACAACGTTCCGATAACCCAGGCGAAACGTAAGTTGCCGGACTCAACCCAGCGATCTAGATCGATATCCTGGCGTCGTCGTCCGGGCAACTTGTTTGGGCTTTGAATACGCGGGTACGGGGCTGCGCCCTTCCAGCCGCGCTGGTGGCCGCCCAACCGGGAGATCATTTTGCCCGGCCGATTTCCGGCGCCGCAGATCAAACCGAGCGCTGCGTACGATGCGGTGTTCAGGTAGTTGTTTGACCAGTAGTTGCCCTTTTCCAGCCCAAACGACGCTTTGGGGCGCACCCCGTCAACAGGCTTTGCCAGGATCTCTGCGGCCAGCCTGATCTTCTCCTCCGGGACGCCGGTGATCTCCGACGCCCGTTCCAATCTTGAGATGTCCTGATCAAACAGCCACTCAACGTAGCCTTCATAGTCGGTCCCAAGCTGGCCCCACGTGGTCCGCCACTCGACGGGAGTGTTGCGGGTCCCACGGCCCATCCCGGCCTCGATCTCCCACGAGTTCGCGATCCACTTCTCGATGAACTCTTTATCCTCCCAGCCGTTCTCGATGATCAGGCGGATTATCGCAAGGTGCAGTGCCGTGTCACTGCCCGGGATGACCTGCAGGTGGAGACCACCGCGAGCTTCAGCCCAGGCGACGCCCTGCGTGCGTCTTGGGGTGGCGAATATCAGCTTCTTTTGCGGACCGGTCATGATCCATTCGGTGAACAACACCGTCTTCGTCTCGAAGGGATCGGTTCCCGAGAAGAAGATCACCTCGGCCTCGCCCCAGTCTTTGTAACTGGCGCTGAACGCGATGATCCCGGAATCGCTCAGGCCCGGAGTGTCGGAACCCGGCCCGGGCTTATCGTGCGGGGCGTACGCGGGCGTATGAACGGATCTGAAGGCAAGCTTGGAGATCGCATACGTGTTCTCGAAGTAGTTGTATGAATAGGTTTTCATTCCCCACGCGGGCGCGCCGTACTTCGAAATCACGTGACTGGAGACGCGTTGCATGACCTCGATAGCGTCATCCCAGGAGACCGAAATCAGCTCTCCGTTCACGCGCATCATCGGCGTCTTTAGCCGGTCAGAGGTCGGCCCGTCCGGGTTGTAGACCTTCCCGGCGAGGGTGCCACCACGAATGCTGTGGTTGCCGCCGCGGTTGACGACCGTGGCAAACGGGTCCGGCTGTACGACCACGTGGTGACGAACGCCGTCGATCAGAGTGAAGTTGTGCTGGTTGGGACTGATCCACGCAGCGCCGACCCCGACGGGGAAGTCCTCGCCAAGCGCGTTCTCAGACGCCCGCGGTCCGCCTTCAACGCCGTCCGGCCAGGTGAAAACGCGATACCCGCATCCGACGATGCAGTAGTCGCACGCCGTGTTGGTGATCTTCGCGTCCGGTGGCGGCAGCGGAACGCTTGTCAGCGGAACGTAATCGACCATCTACGTTCGATCTCCAGTGAGGATTTTCACTTGATCACCTCGTACGGCGGGAGTTGAGGTTCCTCTACGACGATCGGGTCGCCGGTCAGGGAGTTAAGAAATACGATTAAGTCCGATTTGTCCTGGTCAGTCAAACCGAGTGGCCTGAGAAGGGGGTCAAGATTGGGCGATTCTCCTCCGCCGACGTCGTAAAACTCGATCACCTCTTCCAGTGTCGCGAATGCGCCGTTGTGCATGTAGGGCGCTGTCTGACCAAGCTCCCTGAGCATCGGGGTCCGGAATTGCCCGAAATCTGTGTCGATCTTGGTCACTAGATACAGTCCAGGGTCGTCGGTAGCGTTCCGATACACCTCTTCCGAGACGCCCCGTGAGCGAAGCTGATAGTTGAACGTAATCTGGCGAATCGCATCGGTCGAGAACTCTTCCGGGGTTGGCACTCCAAGCCCATGAAAATCCTCGTCCGTGAATAGCCTCCCGCGATGACATGCGGAGCAGCCTGCGGTCGTCGTGAACAACTTGAAGCCGCGCTTTTCCGGCTCCGAAAGCGCCGACTCATCGCCCTCCATGAACCGGTCGAACGGGACGTTGCTGGAGAGTATTGTCGATTGGAATACCGCGATGGCTCGGGAGGCGTCATCAAACCACGGCCCCCCGGGACCGAACACATCGTCGAAGCGTTTCACGTACCCAGGGATCTGTCGCAGCCGCTCCTCCACCATGACCGGGTCCATGTTCATCGCCACGGCGCCCTTCATCGCCCCCTGCGCCTGGATGTCCAGCCTGAGTGCTTTCCCGTCCCAATCCAGCTTCGGATGGAAGGCGGCGTTGATGATCGTGGGCGTGTTGCGCCAGTGGACTGACCCGGCGTATCCGAAGCTAAGCGGTAAGCCATCTGTCCAGCCCTGGTCCGGCTGGTGGCAGGAGGCGCAACTGACGGCCGAGTTCGCCGAGAGCCTTGGATCAAAGAACAGTAACCGTCCAAGCTCAACTTTCGCTTCGCTGAACGGGTTGTCCTGGGGAAGGTTGACCTCGTCCAGCACGTCGAATCCGAGGACGCGCGCCTGGAACGGGGTGAGCGGTACGAACGTATCGTCTGCGCTTCCTGGTGTCGGGGAGGCCATTGCAGCGGGCGTATCGGCATCATCGTCGCCGTTCATAAGCGCAAAGATGACGATGATTACGATCACCGGAATACCAGCGGCGCCGAGCGTGATCCAGCGAATGCGAACCGGCATCAGTGCAGGTCCTTGCCCTGGCTCTGGCTTCGATTGGGGGGCCGGGTTATGGCGGTGCTGCGCATCGTCAAGACTTTCGTCGTTTCATTCGGCATGGAGATCAGGCGGTGTTACCGCCCCCGAAGATGTATAAAAGTCCGTGCCGCCAGCGCTTCGTTCGCCGATTCACGTTACCACCGGGTCTTCATCAGGCCTACCCCACCCGGTGGTTTCTATTGCCGATTGGACCACGCCCGATCCGGTCCCATCGATCAACCCAGTTGACGATGCCGATCCTCTCACCCCATGCGTCGTACTCCCGCGACATCTTCGTCAAACGATCTTTCTCCCCATCCGCCCGGTTGTTCAGCTCCGTTCGATCGTCCGAGATGTTGTAAAGCTCCCATGCGCCCGGGTACTCGGAGACCAGTTTCCAGTCGCCGTCCCGCATCGCCCGATTGCCTTCATGTTCCCAGTGGATCGGTGATTCCCGTTTCCAGTCTGGATTCTGGAAGGACGGGACCAGGCTCTCTCCCTCAAAAGGTTTGATCGCGTGGCCGTTGTTCTCCTTCGGATAACTGGCGTCGGCCGCCTGGAGACATGTGGGCATGATGTCGATCAGGTGCGCCGGGGAGTGAATCGTTTCAGGAGATTTGATCCTGTCCGGCCAGTTGACGACGAGCGGGGTCGAAATCCCGCCCTCGTGCGTCCAGCGTTTGAACAGCCGGAACGGCGTATTCGATGTGTTAGCCCAGGGCAGGTCGTAGCTCTGGAAGGTGTCCGATCCGCCGGGACGCAAGTCTGGGATGTTTCCGACCGTGGCGCGTGAGCCGTCGAGGTTCGGTGTGTTGAAGGCGGCGTAGTTTGGGCGTTTTGAGTCTTCTGCGCAGAACTCGGCACAACCGCCGTTGTCCGCCATGAACATGATCAGCGTGCTGTCCGTCTGTCCCAGCGCCTCGATCTGCGCTAGCACCCGGCCGATGCCCTGGTCCATGCGGTCTATCTGGGCCGCGTACACAGCCATTCTGAGGTCTTCCCAGTCGTGATTCGGCGTTTCCTCCCATGCCGGGGAGTCTGGATCGCGCTTGCTGATCTCCCATTTAGGATCGACGAGCCCGAGAGAGCGCATGCCCTCGTGGCGCGAGGTCCGCAGCGCATCCCAGCCGTCTCGGTACTTGCCCTCGTAACGAGTGATGTCTTCCTCGAAGGCGTGCAACGGCCAGTGCGGCGAGGTGTACGCCAGGTACAGGAAAAACGGCTTATCGGAATCGGCGTTGCTTGAGATCATCTCGATAGCGTGGTCTGAGATGGCGTCCGTGTAGTAGAAGTCCGGCGAGTCCGGCTGGATCAGCGTCTGATCTTCCATCAGCGTCCTCGGGTTCCAGAAGCTGCCTGCGCCGGTGAGCGTTCCGAAGAACTTATCGAAGCCGCGTTGGCGCGGAGTCGGGGAGCCGGGTTCGCCCGGCGTCCACGTTTCTGGCTTCTGGAGGTTGTGCGGACCGCCAACGTGCCACTTGCCCGACATGAGCGTCTCGTATCCGGCCAGCGATAGCGCCTCGGCGATCGTCACGCAGTTGTCGTTCAGGTAGCCCTGGTATTCCGGCGTGCCGTAGTTATCGACCATGTGGCCGACGCCCGCCTGCTGCGGGTTGAGGCCGGTAAGCAGGGCTGCGCGCGACGGGCAGCAACGGGCCGAGTTGTACATCTGCGTGTACTTGATGCCGCCCGCAGCGAGTTTGTCGATATTCGGCGTGCGGATTTCTGAGCCCCAGCAGCCGAGATCGGCGAAACCCATGTCGTCCGCCAGGATCACGATGATGTTGGGCCGTGATTCAGATTGGTCGGTCAATTCATCGCTCCATTGTTATCGGCGCTGCTTGTGTCGTTCGGGATTGCGACCCGTTTTGGCGGGCCGAGCCGGACGCTCGGGACCTGTACGGTGTGATTGTGTCTTGTAATCGCGTCCATGCCCATCGGTCTTGGCGACGATGGGAGGGGCCAGGGCTGGACGCCGCTCCGATCCGCCCATTCAGCGTACTGGTGGATCATTGTTGCCGCTCGATCACGCTCACCTGAAATGAGATCGTTCAGCTCCGTGCGGTCGTCATCGATGTTGGACAGCTCCCAGGCATCTGTCGAACCGGGATCACGAGGATCGGGATTCGGCGGCGCTCCGACCTCACTCACCAGTTTCCAGGGACCGATACGTACGGCGCGATTGCCTTCGTGCTCCCACATGATGGGTTGTTCGCGCCGCCATTTTCGGCCCTCCAAGGCTGGCAGGAAAGATTCACCGGCCATCGGCTGAATATCGTGGCCGCCACGGCTGGTTGGATACGACGCCCCCGTGGCTTCAACCAGGGTCGCCATCACGTCCATTACGTGGGCTGGCTCATGAACTATCTCGCCGGCTGGTATCCGGGCGGGCCAGTGGGCGATGAACGGGGTGGAGATGGCGCCTTCGTGCGTGTATCGCTTGAATAGCCGGAACGGGGCGTTACTGGCGTTTGCCCGCGCTATATCCACGCTGGCAAAGGTATCGGCCGGGCCGGGCTCGATGCTCGGCGTATTGCCGACACGTACCATCCAGCCATCGACGGTCGGGTGGATATAGCGTGAGGGGTCCGGATAGTTCGTGTCCTCCTGGAGGAACTCTGCGCAGCCGCCGTTGTCGGACATGAACATGATGATCGTGTCTTCTACGGCGTTATGTTTCTTGAGGGTGTCGAGGACCACCCCAACCCCGCAGTCCAGCTGCTCGATCTGTGCCGCATAGGTCGCCATCTGGACGTCCCGCCACTCCTTGCTATCGGCGTCCTCCCACGAAGGAATGCCCCGTTCGCGTGGAGAGATGGCCCACTTAGAGTCGAGAATTCCCAGGCCTTTTTGCTGTTCGTGGCGCGAGGTGCGCAGGGCATCCCATTCACCCATGTACGTTCTCCGGTACCGTTGGTTATAGTCCGGGTGCGCGTGCAGGGGCCAGTGCGGCGCAGTGAACGCCAGATAAAGGAAGAAGGGATCGTCCCGATGCAGTGCGTCGTCCACAAAATCGGCGGCGTGCTGGCTGATCGAATCCGTGAAGTGGTAATCGGTCGTGTCCACGCTGATGCGGGTCAGATCATCCATCAGCATGTTCGGGTTGTAGTAACTCCCGCCGCCCGAGAGGATTCCGTAGAAGCGATCAAACCCGCGGCCCCTGGGAGTTGGATAGCCCGGCATGTCGGGATACCAGTCCTCTGGGAGCGTCGCCTGCTCGCCGCCGACGTGCCACTTACCCGCCATGAGGGTTCTGTATCCGGCGTCCTTCAACACCTCGGCGATGGTGACGCAGTTGTCGTTCAGGTAGCCCTGGTACGACGGAACGCCAAGGTCAACGACCATGTGGCCGATACCGGCCTGCTGCGGGTTGAGGCCTGTTAGGAGCGACGCCCGGGTAGGGCAGCAACGGGCGGAGTTGTACATCTGCGAGAACCGGCCCCCGCCCTTCGCAAGACGGTCCAGGTTCGGAGTCCGGATCTCAGAGCCGTAAGCACCGATGTCGCCCCAGCCAAGGTCGTCCGCAAGGATCGGGACAACGGTGGGGCCTTTGCGGCTGGCACCGGGCATATTTTTGTGCATCTAGTCTCCGGTCTTTATGAGTCAATATGGGACCAGAGATTATTGGTTCCCAAGGTGTGTCACACGATGTGTCTCTCAAAATAAACTGGTCTTGACCGAAAGAAAAAGCCCCGGCGGACGGTGGGTTCCGCCGGGGCTTTTACGTTGCGGCTCAGCTCTCAGGTACTGGGGCCTCTTTGGGGGGAGCGGACTACTGGAGGGCATCTGCTCTCAGGCCTCTAGCACCTGCTGTAACCGCAGGAGTAGCACTTTGCGCAGCCCTCTTCGTGGGCCAGGTTTGCGTTGCAATCCGGGCACAACTCCGTGGACAGGGCTTCCACCATGGTCTGGTTCGCATTACTTGTGATCTCGGTCGCCTCTGCCGAACGGGTCGAGATCAAACCGATATCGTCCGGCTCCGGTGCTTCGAACATCCCGATCTGTGCCGTTTCGGAATCACTGATCGGGATGGACGGCATAGGTCCTGCACTTGTCACTCGGTCTAGAACCAGTGAGATTGCGTCCGGAACCGAACGAATCAGGTCTCCGTTGTCCCATACCGGCACGTCGGTGATGCCGCGAAGTTGCTTGACGATCTCGTTCGGGTCCACGCCGGATCGGAGTGCGAGCGATGCCAGGCGTGACATGCCTTCCGACATTGCGGCGTCATTACCGCCGGCCTTGCCCAGGGTTGCGAATATCTCGAACGGGCGGCCATCTGATGCGACGTTGACCGTCACATACAGAGGACCTCGTCCGGTGCGAACCCGATTGGTTACGCCCTGCAATGACGCTGGCCGGTCACGCGGGACCGAGAACTGTGGGATTACCTTCACGCTCGAACTGTCATCGGCTTCCCCGGAGCTAGCGTTGTCTGACGTTCCGGTTGCAAGGACCTCCTTGTCACGGCTGCCGGAGCGGTAAACCGTGATGCCCTTGCACTTCAGCTCCCATGCGGTGAGGTAGGTCTCTTCAACATCCTCGATCGTTGCATCGTTCGGGAAATTAATTGTCTTTGAGATACCGGCGTCAACGCTCTCCTGGAACGCCGCCTGCATCTTGACGTGATATTCCGGGCTGATGTCGGTGGCTACGTGGAACAGGCGTTTCACGTCCTCCGGAACGTCGTCCCGGTCCTGCAGCGAACCGCCGTCAGACAAATGCTCCAGCAGCTCCTCGCTGTAGAAGCCGCGCTCCCGTGCGATCCGTTCAAAGTTGTTGTCTACGTAGAAAAGGGTCTTGCCTTCAAGAATGTTCTGCTTCCTGAACGCCAGGGAGAAGATCGGCTCGATACCGCTTGAGCAACCGGCGATCATCGAGATCGTGCCGGTCGGCGCCACCGTGAGTCGGCAGGCGTTGCGGATATCCGGGTCGCCGTCCGTCTCGTACCTGCTGCCTGCGAAAGCCGGGAACGGCCCGCGCTGCGTTGCCAGTTCAATGGACGCCTGGTCTGACTCGTCCCGGATGAACGCCATCAGCGTCCGGCCGATCTCGATCGCCTCGTCGCTGTCGTACGGCACGCCGAGCGTCACCAGCACGTCGGCGAAGCCCATCACTCCGAGCCCGATCTTGCGGGTGAAGTGCGCCATCTCTTCGATGGCCGGCACCGCGTACTTGTTGGCGTCAATCACGTTGTCCAGGAAGTGGACACTCAACCGGGTCACCTTGCGCAGGTGGTCGTAGTCGATTTCTTTGTTGCCGTCCGCGTCCTCGACGATGAACTTGGACACGTCGATAGAGCCCAGGTTGCAGGACTCGTTCGGCAGGAGCGGCTGCTCGCCGCAGGGGTTGGTCGCCGTGATCTCGCCGAGGTGCAGCACCGGGCTGTTCCGGTTCACCTCGTCCATGAAGATCATTCCTGGTTCACCGTTCCTCCATGCACCGTACACGATCTTGGAGAACACCTCACGGGCATCTAGGCGTCCGACCTCCATCATCGGGCTGTCCGGGTCGGAAGGCTTGACCTTGGATCGGAGCGCGTAGTCGGTACCGTCCTTGACGGCCTGCATGAACTCGTCCGTTGCGCCGACGGAGATGTTGAAGTTGTGGATCTCGCCCTCGACCGTCTTGCAGTCGATGAACTCCAAGATGTCCGGGTGGTGGACGTTCATGACGGCCATGTTTGCGCCGTCACGCTTCCCGCCCTGGGTGACAAGCGTGGATACAGACGATAGGTGCCGCAGCACGGCGATCGGTCCACAGGCCTTGCCGTGGGTTGACTGGATCGGCGTGCCTTTTGACCTGATCTCGGTCAGCGCAAATCCGGTTCCGCCGCCAAATTTCTGGACCATCGCAGCGTCGTGCGCCGCGCCCATGATCCCTTCCATGCTGTCCTGGAGGGGAAGCACAAAACATGCAGATAGCGTTCCCGCGCCTGTGCCAGCGTTCATCATTGTGGGCGAGTTCGGGAGGAACTCTAGCTTCGCCATCATCCGATAAAACTCTTCGGTTGTTTCGTCAATCTGTTCGTCTGACTGCCCGTACGCCCGATCAGGAGCCGCAAGCGTCCTGGCGACTCGCCGGAACATACCCTGCGGGTCTTCTTTGATGTGGTCGTTCGTGTCCTTGTCCAGATAACGTTTCTCGAGCACGACGAGAGCGTTGTCTGTGATTACCGCAGGTGCGAACTCTTCAGACGTGTCATCCGCAGGACTATTGTCGGCGCTACCACCGATACCGAGCACGGTCGCTGCCTCTGTTATGTCCTCTATGAGGCCGCGTTCTTTCAACGCCGTCAGCATCTCGGTAGTTGCGTCGGCGTAGCCGTGTCCGTTGCGGGTGGTGTCCGTGCTCATTCGCGAATCCTGTATCTGAACTTGGGTCTGGTGACCAATGGCCGTGTAGAAAGGTATGGCTCCCGTGCGGTCGGGAACTCGGTCGATTAGATGGAGGGCGTGCGGAAGGTGATCTGAAACCGGTCGTTGACCACAGATCCACCGGAAAGGCTGGGCCTATGAGAGCTTTAGAAGCCCTCTTCCGCGTGGCGCATCGGGAAATCTGAGAATCCGAACGCGCCTACGTATTGTTGAGCCGGCAGACCGGCGTCGTGCTATGCGCATCGGATCCTCCTTTCCCCTCACTCCCGTCCGTGGGAGCGGCTTGATCGGCAGTGGTAAGGCCCTAATTACTTGTGGCCGCCCTGCGTGTCCTTCGTCTTCTGCCTCGATCGGCAAGTCTCGGTACGTCGTCTTCGATCAATCTGAGCTGTGGTTTGGGGGTGTCTGGCGATTCATCACGAAGCGCCTCGACTTCCTGGGCGAAGGTGTCCAGGTCTTCAAAGTCCCGGTACACCGATGCGTAGCGGATGTACGCCACGCGGTCCAGTTCCCGTAACCGTTCCATCACCATCTCGCCGACAACCCGGCTTTCAACCTCGGCCTTGCCGAGACGATGCAACTCGGAATCGATATCTGTAACTATCTTGCCAATCGCTCCAACCTCTAAGGGGCGCTTGGCGCATGCAATCCGGAGTGATCGCTCAAGTTTGTCTGTCGAGAACGGCTCTCGCCGACCGTCCGACTTCGCGAGAAAGAGTGGGGTGGTATGCACCCGCTCGTAGGTCGTGAACCTTAGTCCACAGCCTGTGCACTCTCTTCGCCGTCGAACTCCGTCGGGTGATTCCCGTGAGTCGATGACCTTTGAGTCGTTATGGCCGCAAAACGGGCAATGCACGTTTGGGCCTCCGACCCTCCCGAATTAATACGCCAAACCCTCTTTTGAAAGGGCCACACACTATCTAGTGGTTTGATGTCTCCAACCCCTACATATCGTGCGTGAGACGTAGAGCATGCACTAACTGTAGTGGGGTGTCAAGACTCGGATTGAGCCGATTATCGGCCAAATGCGATGCGTCCAACGATCCCCGCAGGCGGTGACTTCTGGATGTTTGATTGAACACCGGAAGGGACCCTTATTTTACCACTTTTGAACGTATTCCGGGAGTTGGTCGGCTTAAGGCGTGCGAGCGATACAAGACATGCGAGAAGGCCCTCCACACGAATGTGAAAGGCCTTCTCAGATTTGCCTGAAACCTCCGGCGAATGACCGCCGGAAAGGCGCTTAGTCCATCGCCGTTGCGGCGACGTTTCCGCGCATCCGGCGTCGTGCCGCCGGGTGGTGGCGCAGGAACGGCGGGATGTCGAGATCGCCGACATCGGCTGTCAGGGCCTCTGCGTCCGACAGATTGATCGAGCCATCATCGGCCGGGAATCCGGTGGCGATGATGGTCAACTTGACCTCGTTCTCCATCTTCATGTCTGTCACCATGCCGAAGATGATGTTGGCCTCCGGGTCGACGACCTGCGAGATCACTTCAGAGGCCTGGTGGACCTCGCTGATCGTCAGGTCGCTGCCGCCGGTGATGTTGAAGATCACGCCACGTGCGCCTTCAAGAGAGACGTCTAACAGAGGACTCTGGATTGCCTCTTCTGCGGCGTCAATAGCACGGTTCTCGCCGCTGCCTGAGCCGATGGCCATCCACGCCGGTCCGGCGTTGCTCATGACGGCCTTGATGTCGGCGAAGTCCAGGTTGATCTCGCCGGCCACTGTGACGAGCTCTGCGATGGACTGGACGCCTTGTCGGAGGATGTCGTCCGCCATCCGGAACCCGGCTTCCATGGTTACCTCTTCATCACAGATGATGAGAAGACGATCGTTCGGGATCGTGATGAGCGTATCTACTTTGTCCTTGAGGCGGGCGATGCCTTCCGCGGCGTGCTTCATACGTCGTCGGCCTTCAAATGCGAAAGGCTGGGTTACGACGCCGACCGTCAAAGCGCCCATCTCGCGGGCTATCTCGGCAACGATCGGTGCTGCGCCGGTGCCGGTGCCGCCGCCCATGCCGGCCGCAATAAACACCATGTCTGCGCCTTCGAGAACCTCACGAACTTCGTCGCGGCTCTCCTCGGCACACGCCTGACCCTTCTCAGGATCGCCGCCAACGCCAAGGCCACGTGCCGTTTCGTCGCCAATCCGCAGGCGAACCGGTACGTCGCTGCGCACGAGCGCCTGCGCGTCCGTGTTCACGGTGATGTACTCCACCTCTGCCATTCGATCGCGGTACATTCGGGAAACAGCGTTTGATCCGCCGCCGCCAACGCCCACGACCTTGATGCTGGCTACTCCGATGATGTCCGGTGTCGCTTCAATCCTTGCGTTCATATCGTTTTAAATCTCCTGGCACACATCTGCGGGCCGCCGGCTACGGATCACTTCCGCTGTCGCCCATTGGTCCCTAAATGTTCTGGGAATTGGTTGGCCGACTACCTGGCCGTGGGTTTTGGTAATTCTTTAAGCCGTCCGAGTCACTATTCGTTGAGTCCGGACGGGTTCTGTTTGATCACACCGAGACCCCTTCACGGGTCTTGTTGGAGCTGCTTTCTCCCCGCTTACGCCATCCGGTGAAGGCGTCATACCAGCGCCCGCCGCCACTTACGATTTCAGTTCCGTTGACGGTTGAAACTCCGAGGTGTGAACCACGTGGCATGTTGCGCAGCCCCCAGATCAGCATCCCGATTCCCGCGCTGTACGCCGGGTCCTGGTACTGCTCATCAAGTCCCATCAGCGGCCTCGGGCCGGAGATGCGAACGCGTCCCTGAAACACGTAGCGTGCGAGCGCCTGCATTCCGTCCAGCTTTGCCCCGCCGCCTGTGAGGACGACGCGATCGATCGGGACGTTTGCGAGGTGCGGCGTGGCCAGTTTTCCTTTGACCAGGCGGAACAGCTCCTGTGCACGTTCTTTTAGCAGTTGGCCGAGTTCTCGTTTTGTTATCGAGATAGGACCGTCAACCGAATCGGCGAGGGAGTTTATAAGCAACTCTTCCCGCATGGTGGCGATTTCAGGAGTGACCGAACCGGATGCCCGTTTCAGTTCCTCGGCCTCTTCAAATGAGGTTATGAATGACAGAACGAGGTCGTTCGTGAACTGCCATCCACCAACCGGTAGGACGACGCTATGCACGATCTGGCCGCCGACGAACACCGCGATGTCGGTGGTTCCTCCGCCGATGTCAAGGAGCACCACTCCGTCGTCACGTTCCGATGTCGTTAACGCCGCTTCGGCGGAGGCTATCGGCTCGACAATCAGGCCTGCCACGTGGATGCTCGCTGCCTCAACCGCTGCCTTGAGACGCTCGATGGCGGACTCGTCACCCTTGACTATGTGGGTGTGTGCGTGGATCTCTCTCGCGTGCATACCGAGCGGCAGCCGAACGAGGTGCCGGTTGTCGAGGGCGTAGCCCCGGGAGATTACGTGTAGAAGCTGTCCGGGACTATCGGACGCAAGGGCACGAACCGTCGCAAGCGAGGCATCCAGGACATCCTGGGTGATCACGCTCTCGACCGCGTTTTCCTGCACCTGATCCCAGCGATTATGGGATTCGATGTGGCTACCGGATAGCCCAACGTAGGCAGATTTGATCGACAATCCTGCGTTTGCCGAAGCTTCCCGCACGGAAGCCCGGATTGCCTCCGACGTGGCGTCGTCGTCCCGAACCATGCCTTTACTCAGCCCGTCGCAAGGTGATACTCCAACGCCGGCGATCTCCACACTGCCGTCAGGACGCTCGCGACCGATTACGGTTACGACCTTTGTTGTGCCGACATCTATTGCCGCTCTGTAGTCTTCCTGGATCATTTTGCTGTCCCCGTCAGATACCCGTTGTCAGATTTGCCGGTTGCTCTCTTCACCCCTGTGACTCCCCACATATCAGGAGGTTCGAGGGAGCGGTATCTCGTGAAAGGTTTCATAGCCGCTCCACCGCCCTGAGCCTTGCGCTTCGGCTCCTCGGGTTGCTTTCGATCTCGGCCTGAGACGGCTTGATGACCCGCCGGGACACCAGCCGCAACGAGGCAGTGTGGCCGCAGTCACAGATCGGTCGTTCAGGTGGGCAGATGCAGTCGGTCGCCTCTCGGCGGAACAGGTTTTTGACGATTCTGTCTTCGAGAGAGTGGTAGGCGATCACGACGAATCGTCCACCCGGTTTCAGTAGAGATATGGCCTGTTGCAATCCGGTTTCGAGAGCGCCAAGCTCGTCGTTGACAGCTATCCGCAACGCTTGGAAGGTTTTAGTCGCCGGGTGAATCCGTCGAGAGCCGCGTCGGGGAATTGCACCCGCGACCACGTCTGCAAGCCGCGTCGCCGTCTGTAGGGGTCGCGCCGCTACTATCGCCGCTGCGATGCGACGGGAAGCCCGTTCTTCGCCGTACTGGTAGATAACGTCCGCCAGCTCGTCTCGGTCGTAGGTGTTGACGATGTGGTCCGCCGTCAGCGTCTGACGGATGTCAAAACGCATGTCCAAAGGCTCAGAACGCCGGAAACTGAATCCGCGTTCTTCGGTATCAAGCTGTAACGAGGAAAGGCCGAGGTCGAATAAAACGCCATCGACCGATCCCGGGTTATGGCCATGTTCTGTCGAGACCGATTGGATGTCTCTGAAATTTGCGTTCGCGGCGGTCAGGCGGTCGGCGAGTTCGGGAGAACCCGAGAGGCGCTCCACTGCCGAGCTGATGGCTTCTGCGTCTGCGTCGATTCCCAGCACGACGCCGTCCGGCGCACTTGCCCGGAGGATCGCCTCTGTGTGGCCGCCCTCGCCAAGATTGGCGTCGATGTAGAAACCGCCCGGGGCTATCTCAAGTGCTCCAAGCACCTCAGGGACCATGACGGGGATGTGGCGTGTCTCAGGCATCCGGGCTACCTCCCGCTCGGTCGAAGCGGAGAGCGCCGGGCTGCCATGCGAGCGCGACTCCGACACGGCACTTCGCAG
>JAYGCG010000104.1:0-3748 GCA_046583455.1 Dehalococcoidia bacterium
AGGGATCGAACCGTCGCTGAGACCATTTTGATCTATGTTTGACCCGCCGTCCGATTCCGAGTCCTGGCTCGAAGCCTCCAGAACCCCTGAGATGATTTGGGTCCAGGACGACCATTGCCCCAACCCGCGCTCGTTCGCTGCCGCCACGCGGTAACGATCGGTCGGTGCAACGTCGCGGATATCGATCACGTATACCATCGAGCCGCCATCGGCCAACCCGGGACGTGTCACCCGACCCGGCTCTCCGACGATTGCGTACCCCGCCGTCGGCTCGCCTTCAAGGACAAGCGTTGCTCCACGGGCCTCGCTGTTGACGACATAGGTGACGATCCCGCTTCCTCCGTCACGCGTCGGGGCACGCCACGCCAGCCTCACGCCGCCTTCCAACAGCTCGGTAACCGCCACGGCAGGCGGCGGGCCGGGCGGTGCCGCGACGAGGATCGGCTGCGACGACTGGGAGTCGGGGCCGAACCCCGCTTCGTTCGCCGCTCGCACTGTGAATGTGTACTCCCGCCCATTGGTCAACCCGCCCATCCGGACGCTGAGAACATCGCCGTCGAGGGATCGGGACCCGCCTGGGGTGCCGGTTACAACATAGTGATTCACCGCGCCCAGGGTCGACTCATGATCGGACAGTGGAGCGCTCGAGGCGATTGTGGCGAATCCGTCTCCGGGCGTGACGCTGACGATCTCGGGCGGGCCGGGCAGCTTGGAAGAAAAGGCGTTCTTCCGCGATTCCTCATGCGAGGGTCCCGACGCGACGTCGCCGTCCCCTGAATCTCCAGATAAAAAGGGGTTGCATGCGATCGCGAGGATGAGAATTCCCGCCAGCAAGGCGTATGTAATTCGCTCGCCCATGGGGCGAGTTTAAGTACCGTGGCGATCGATTTCATGGGCCAAAAGGGCAGATCGGATCCCGGCTGGGCCGTGCCGCGCTGACGTGGTTCGGGTTCGTCCTGAACACCGCAATTGCTATGGCGGCAACTGGTGTTATCTTCTCATCAGCAAACTCTCGGTTCGGTTGGGTCCCACATTTCGGCCCCATTTATCGGGGTAAGGAGACACATATGAGCGACGGCAGCGCTCAGGCCTGGAACATGAAGCTGATCTCCCAGAGCGATCTTGGAGGTTTCGGCAATGGTGGAGAAGGTCTAGCGCTTCAGGCCACAGCCGACGGCCGACGCATCATGTACGTCGCTCACGAGAGCGGACCGAAGGACTTCACGGCGCTGGACGTGACCGACCCGTCCGAACCGATTATCGTTGCACAGACTGAAGTCCCGAATGACCGCGTGCGGTCAAACTCGCTGGACATGGTCGACGACCTGCTGCTTGTTGCATACCAGGGCAAGGAAGTTGGCGATGCGCCAGTCGGCATGGGTATCTGGGACGTCAAAGACCCGGAGAACCCTAAGAAGATCTCGCATTTCGACACTTCCGGTCCGCACTCCCGGGGAGCGCACTGCCTCTGGTTTGCCGACGGTCGATACGCATATCTGTCGACCGGAGCGGCCGATTTCCAGCCGCACAACCCGCTGGACGACCAGTTCTTCATGATCGTGGATGTGGGCGATCCGACCAACCCGATAGAGGTCGGCCGCTGGTGGCTGCCGGGGACCCGCGTCGGAGATACCGAAGACCCGCCGGAGCGACACCCCGACTTTGACACCGGGTTCCGGCTTCACAACGGCAACGTGTGGCCGGAACGACCTGATCGCGCATACCTGGGGTACATCGATGGCGGCGCGATCACACTGGACGTTTCGGACAAATCAAAGCCAACCATGATCAGCCGGGTTGACTATCACCCGCCGTTCCCGGGCTTCACGCACACAGTGATGCCGATATTCAATCGTGAGTTACTTATCGTTAGTGACGAATCCACCGTCGATCACGCAGACGATCACCCGAAGTTGGTGTGGGTGATGGACAACCGAGACGAGAGAAACCCGGTCATCATCAGCACATTCCCGCTGCCGGACCCGGGACCATTCAAGAACACGCAGGGCAGGTTCGGCGCACACAACTTGAACGAGAACAAGCCAGGGCCGCTTTCCATGCAGTCAGACACGCTGATCGTGGGCTCGTACTTCAACGGCGGGGTCCGGGTGCACGACATCAGCGACCCGTTCCGGCCGGTAGAGGTGGCGTACTACATCCCGGCCTACCCGGAGGGCATGCACGGGGTCAACATCAACGATGTTTACTGGGACGAAAAAGGACTGATCTACGCAATAGATCGCTTCAAGGGCGGTATGTACGTGCTTGAACTGACGATCTAGGGGGTCTCATTTGAGCATCGGAGGGGTCCAGATTGTCATCCGGACATACGGTGTTGTTGGGGGTCCATGCTGAGTTTCTCGAAGTACGGATGCGGGCGGGCCGCTGCCCGCCCCTACGGTGATTTTGCGTCAGGGTCGTAGGGATCGATAAATCCTTCGCGGTGCAACCGCATCTCATGTTTCGCGCGCCTTTTTGCCGTGGCGGCACGCCATGGTTGGCCAGACCGGAGCGCCTTACCGAGGTCGGCCATGAAGCCGGAGCGTTCAACTCTCGAGGGACCGGACATGCATGTTTGGAAAGATCGACTGAGGTTGTGGTTGGCCCTGGGATTCGCACTCGCCACCATCGGGCTCGTCGCGTGCGGGAGCGATGAACCCGACACCGATTCCTACTTAACCATGCTGCGCGGCATTGCCGAGCAAGCCGATCATCGGGTTCGATCTGACGGCCTCAATCCTCGCCGCAACCGGCTCAAGCACTGACGGTTCCCAGGGCAGTGACGGCATAGACGTATTCCCACTGATATCCGGGAGGTCATCTGCCGAAGAACGAACGTTTTTCTGGCGTATCAACTTTCCCGGACGGCAACAGGCAGCGGTACGCCACGGCAAATGGAAGTTGCTGGCGGACGGTGGCGCCGGGTTCGCCCAGAACAACATGCTCTTCAACCTGGAAGAGGACATCGGAGAGCGGCAAAATCTAGCGTATCAACACCCGGATGTGCTCGACGACCTGGAGCAGAGACTGGCTCAATGGCAGTCCGATATCTCCGACTCTCAGATCAAATAACCGGTTGAATACTGACCGCCGGATCCATTGAAGTCCGACAGCCACTAGCCCTATCAAACGGCCCGATGGGGCCTAGATCATCCACTGCTTCATATCGTCCAGCGGCAGCCGGTCCGACTCGATGATCGCCTCGCACTCGATCTCGACCCTGCATTCGATCTTCCCAAGGCGGACGACCGGCACGACGGTGCTCGTAGGCCGAACGTTTTTGAAGTATTTGAAGCGCTCAGCGGACGCGGCGTAGTACTCCTCAACATGTTCGGCCACGACGTAGGTCGCCGAGCGCGTAACGTCGTCAAACGTTGCGCCGACGTGGTTCAGCCCGGTCTTGATGTTCTCGCAAATCTGCCGAATCTCGGCGCGCATGTCGCCGATGCCGATCACCTCCCCGGAAGGCAGCCGAGATAGCTGACCTGAGAGGTAGATATGGGAGTGCTCAGCGCCCCGCACGACGACGATCGGCGTGTAGAGAAGCTCATCATTCTCCACGCGCCACCACATGTCGTCCGGGCGCAGGTAGTAGCGATCAAGCAAGAGTCAGTCTCCTCTTCCAGCCAACGGCAGCGACGCTATTCCAGCGTCTATCCGAAAGTTTAATGTGGGCCAAGGAAGCTGCAGCAAAAATAACTAGTCATTGTTTCATCCCGGCTCTAAGGTCCGGAGGGATTTCCGTTAT
>JAYGCG010000013.1:0-17847 GCA_046583455.1 Dehalococcoidia bacterium
ACGCCGATCTTGCCTTTTGAGGCGAGCTGGCGGCTGTATGCATCCGCCGCCTGGATTCCGCCGCGTTCCTGCCGGAAAACGATCGGCCGGATGCCTGCCTTGGCGACCGACTCGATAAGCGGGTTGGCCGGGAAGCACGCCATCCACTCGACGCCTTCTTTTTTCATGCATTGAGCTACAAAGTCGAAGCCGTTCATCGCTGGAAGACCCTCCGTCCTCAGACGTGTAGTGCGTTTTGGTCAGTCATATACCGGGACTCGTGTTGCCGTGGGCCGGTGCGAGATCGTCGATTCTCGTTGCGCCATCTCGGTAATCCCCGGGCTGGTTGGGCTGGCGCATTGTACCGCCGAAGGGTTGCCCGCGCCGGTGGCATTCTTCAAGCAGCGCGGGCATTACGGCAGCGTTGTCCGGATTATTCATGCCCCGATGGCGTTAGCATGTCGGCCTGAGCGGCATATCAGACACCAGCCTGATCATTAATTTAACGATATCGATGCCATATTTGCGGATGCTCAGATGAACTCAGGGGTGAACGTAATCGAAGCAACGTTGGAACTGGAAGACGGCTCTACCCTTCCATACAAGGCGTGGGGCGAGCCGGGAGATCGACCCGTGGTGTTGCTTAGCCCCCCTAATGTCGATCCCGGACCGTTGCACACGCTCGCCGGACGACTCTCTTCAGACTTCTTTGTCGAGCTGGTTCCGCTCCCCGGAGACAAACGAGGCGGGGATTGGACTTCGGCGGCGCTTGATAAAGTTGGCGCGCACGCACTTGTCGTCGGGTACGGCCAATCGTGCCGCGCGGCGTTCGTTTCGACACGTCTTCGGAAGGTGAAGGCTCTCGCCGTCATAGACGCCAGCCTGCCACATCCAGACACAGACACCCCCGGCGTATCCACACTGATCATCCGCGGGCGACAGGCGGAACGCTTCACGCACGAGGCCGCGGTGTCGTTGATGAATCGACTTCCCGGGTCAAGGCTTTACGAGCTGGAAGACTGCGCCGACGATCCCGCCATCGAGGCTCCTGACGCGCTTGAAACGGCGATCCGGTGGTTTATGGACCACCTGCCAGATGACGGCCCGGTTGAGTTTCCAGAAGCGAACCCAGACGCGAAACCGGGCGATTTGCCGAACATATCAGGGGACTAATCAGGCGTATAAGCGCACGGCTACACGGTTATCGACTGGATATCGCGGTTGCCGGTAGAGTCGTACTACGCTAACTTTTTGGCACGACGAACCCGGCGACCAGAACGACTCTACTCAACGATACCCAGGGAGCGACTTGTATGGTCACCTCAGCGGCCATCATCGAGCTAGACGCCGCCATCGAGATGCGTGATGGCGTGACGCTTTACGCAGACATCTATCGCCCGAATGTCGATGGCGAGTGTCCGGTGATCCTCCAGCGAACTCCCTACAACAAGAGGGTCGCGCCCGCAGTCAACGTGCTCATGGCCGTCGAGCGAGGGTATGCGGTCGTCATGCAGGACGTCCGAGGGCGGTTCCAGTCTGAAGGCACCTTCGACACCTTCGCCAACGAGGCGCACGACGGGTACGACACGGTCGAGTGGCTCGCAGAGCAGTCCTGGTGCAGCGGCAAGATCGGGATGGTCGGCAGCTCGTACGTTGGGGCAACCCAGTGGCTTGCGGCGTCTGAACAGCCTCCACATCTGACTGCGATCTTCCCGCGCATAACGGCTTCCGACTACCACGAGGGCTGGACCTATCAGGGCGGCGTGTTCCAGCTTGGATTCAACGTGTCGTGGGGCATCAGGCTGGCGGCGGATAGCGCCTATCACCTGGGCGCGGACCTTGGCCTCTCGGATGAACGAGTCGCCGAGCTGGCGCGCACCGTAGACGACGTGGAGAGCGCCTTCTGGACGCTCCCACTCGATCAACAGGAGTACATGAGCGCACAGACATCGCCCTACTTCTTCGACTGGCTGAACCACCCGGCGGACGACGGTTACTGGTCTCGCATCCGCATCGAGGACAAGCACGACGATATCCAGACCCCGGCCTACAACCTGGGCGGCTGGTACGACATTTTCCTGATGGGAACGCTGCGCAACTACGTCAACATGCGCGAAAAAGCCGGTTCCAAAGAAGCGGCTAACGGCCAGAAGTTGATCATCGGCCCGTGGAGCCACTCGACGATCGGCCAGAACGTGGTCGGAAACGAAGACTTCAAACACCAGGCCACGGCGACCGGTGTGAACCTGGATCAACTGACCTTGCGCTGGTACGACCACTGGCTAAAGGGCGAAGACAACGGCATCGCAG
Source organism: Dehalococcoidia bacterium (assembly GCA_046583455.1). Taxonomy (GTDB): domain Bacteria; phylum Chloroflexota; class Dehalococcoidia; order Lucifugimonadales; family Lucifugimonadaceae. Next base: position 2,290 of record JAYGCG010000013.1, read on the forward strand.
ACGAGCCGCCGGTCAAGATCTTTGTGATGGGCGAGAACGTGTGGCGGGACGAGGATGAGTGGCCCCTGGCACGCGCTCAAAGGACCCGGTACTACCTGCACAGCAACGGCCGCGCGCACTCCCCGAGCGAGCACGGGGTGCTGTCCATCGATGCCCCTGAAGAAGAACGCCCGGACGTGTATTTATACGACCCCCAGGCGCCGGTGTTGACCCTTGGCGGCCCGTTGTGCTGTGGCGGAGGCCCGCTCCCGGACGGTCCAAAGAACCACGCCGAGAAAGAGGAACGGGCAGACATACTCGTTTACTCAACGCCCGAACTGGAGCAGGACGTGGAGGTCACCGGGCCGGTGACGGTCTCACTCTGGGCGTCCACATCTGCCGCAGACACGGACTTCACCGGCATGCTGCTGGATGTTCGCCCATGCGGTTGCGCGGTCAACCTCACGGACGGAATTGTGTGTGCCCGTTACCAGGACTCCCGCAAACGCCCGCACTACATCGATCCCAATCTGCCGAAGCGGTTCGATATCGACCTTGTGGCGACGAGCAACGTGTTCAAAAAAGGGCACCGCATCCGGCTGGAGATATCGTCGTCCAACTTCCCGCGCTTCGCCCGCAACCTGAACACCGGCCTGTGGGCGGATAGTGACCAGATAGCGGTGGCGACGAATACCGTGTTCCACGACTCTCAGCACGAGAGTTACGTGGAGTTGGACATCATCCCCAGATAGCCAGACCAGATGACTCTGGACTTTGTTTGGGATTGACCCAGCACACGATCTAGTCGCCCGTTCGTGGCGCTGTCTCGGCAGGAAAATTTCGTCCTGGAGTGTCACGACCGGGCCTTCACGAAAACTTCTATTCAGGCGTAGTCTTTTCGCCTGAATGAGCGAATCCCTGGACGAGCCCAAGCAAGAGCACGCGGAACCGGCCGCGGATTCGCGCGTCTCAAAAGAGATCCCTTTGGCCGTCGCCATCACGCCGCAAAGGCGCGGAGGCATTCTCGACGCATTTCAGGTCCGTAGCTTCCGATTTCAGTGGCCGTCCGATGGGCTGACGATCTGGGCCTTCGAGATGGAGACGCTGGTCCTCGGCTGGTACATCCTGACCGCCACGGACTCGCCGGCACTTGTCGGGCTGATCGGGACGCTTCGTTTCGGCGGCACGCTATTTGGGCCTATATACGGTGCGCTCACAGACAAGTTCAATCGTCGGGTACTGCTCATAACGGACCGAGCTGTGCTGGCCGTGATCGCTCTCGGGTTCACCGCCCTGGCGTTGTCCGGGGCTCTCCAGCCCTGGCACGCGTTCGTGCTCGCCTTCCTGACCGGCATTGTTCGTAACCTCGACAACGTCGTGAGGCAGGCCCTCCTTGCCGACGTAATGCCGGCGCGATCCCTTTCCAACGCCCTGGCGCTCAGTCGTGGTGTGATGGACATGTCACGAATCACCGGCGCGCTGCTCGGTGGCGCCCTGTTGAGCGCCCTCGGGATCGGCGAGGCGTACGTCGCCGTGGTGTTGCTGTACGCCGGGAGCAGTTTGATATCGGTGGGCGTTGTACTCAAATCTCAGACTGTAAAGATGGAGGACTACGGGTGGCTGGCGAACTTGAAAGACGGCGTCAGCTACATGCGGCATGATCCGGCCATTCTCGGGCCGCTTGTGCTGGCGTTCCTGGTGAACCTGACGCTGTTCCCGATGGTCAACGGGCTCATGCCGGTGGTGGCGCGCGAGATCTTTGACAAGGGTCCAAACGGGCAAGCGGTGATGCAGACGGCGGCGGGCATCGGGGCGCTTATCGGGTCGATCTGGCTGGCATGGCACGCAAGCTCGGCGGCGCCGATGCGGCGGATGATGATCGGGATAGTGCTCTGGCACGCCAGCATGCTGGTGTTCGCCGCGATGGGCTGGTGGCTGGCAGCGCTGGCGACGCTCGTGGTGTACGGAACGACGCAGAGCCTGGCGATGATCTCGATGTCGACGACGCTGCTGCACGCCTCGCCAGTGGAGTACCGGGGACGGGTGATGGGCGTCCGTTCGCTGGCCGTTTACGGGCTGCCGATGGGGCTGATCATCAGCGGCGTGATCGCAGAGTGGCTGGGCATCCGCACGGCGCTTGCGATCAACTCGGTCGTGGGACTGGGCGGCACGGTACTGGCGGCCGTTATCTGGCGCGGGTTGTGGGCGAAATAAAGGGTCCTATCACAGCAACCCGTAGGGGGCGGATAGTCATTCACCCCCACAAGGTGTTTCTGAACTACACACCCTCTCGGGGCCAGCGCGGCTCTCCCCGATCGCCATGTCGCTGCCGGGCCTCGAGCTGACTACGATTCCCGTACTCTCCGCGCATTACCGCCAGCCGCGCGCCGCGTGAGCCGAGCATGAATCGATGGACTAAGAATCCGGCGACGGTAGCGACGAGGCCGATGATGATTGCCGGATCGCGATTGGCGATGTATTCGGCATTGAACGCGCCTTCTGCTATGCCGTTGCCGAGTTCGTTCCCGGCGATCACGAGGATCAGCGCCCCGATCCACCACTCAACAAACGATGTCTTATCGCCTGACCAGCCCCAGTACCAGCGGATGTAGACGTACACCATCGCCGCGCCAGCGACGAGGCCGCCGGAGTAGTGGAACAGTGTCAACTGCCAGTCGGCCATCGCGTCGTTGACGACAACACCCGGGTAGACGCCAACAAATCCCACCTGGAGATCAACCGGCGACACTCCCGTGATCACCGCCACCAACACGTGTATCGCCTCACGCAGCACGATCGGCGCGATGAAAAAGAGCGCGACCGCGAGGACGACCGTGAAGGCCCGAAGCAGCCCGGATCGTAAACGCTTTCCCTCGGATTGTTCAGGGGTGTCCTGCATGGCGGACAGACTAACGGTCGCGGGTGGCGTCGGTACATCGTTCATGCGATGAGTTACGACCCGCGTGCGGGAAGTGTTTGGTTTAGCGGCTGTCAGAACCGGTCGGTGCCCTGAGTTGCCCCGTCATTCCCGAGTAGTCGGGAATCCAGTACGTCGGTGCTGGGTTCACACCGGCTTGATAGTAATCACGGCGTTTCCTGGATTCCCACCTGCGTGGGAATGACGCGTTTACGTGGAGAGAGCGCAGACGCCCTAGTCGTCTTCCAGCGTTGAGATGTCGCCTTCTGGAAGGCCCAGTTCTCGCGCCTTCAACAGCCGGCGCATGATCTTGCCCGAGCGCGTCTTTGGCAGCGAGTCGATGAACTCCATCTGGCGTGGCGCTACGGCCGCGGACAATTTTGTTCGGACAAATCGCATGATGTCGCGTCGTAGAGCGTCCGTCTGCTCGACACCCGGCCGGGTCGCCACAAAGGCCTTTACGACCTCCATCGCGATGTCGTCCGGCACGCCGATAACCCCCGCCTCAACGACGTCCGGGTGCTCGATAAGCGCGCTCTCGACCTCAAACGGTCCAACAAGGTGTCCTGCGGTGTTGATCACGTCGTCGGATCGGCCCTGGAACCAGAAGTAGCCGTCCTCGTCCATCTGCGCCTGGTCGCCGGTGATGTACCAGCCCTTCTTGTACTTGGAGTTGTACATCTCAGAGTTGTTCCAGTAGGCGTGGAACTGTGAAGGCCATCCCGGCTTCACCGCAAGTAGGCCGTCTTCTCCGGGCGGGAGAAGGTTGTACTCGGCGTCCAGGATGCCCATCTCAATGCCCGGGATCGGCTTGCCCATCGAGCCGGGTCGGACCTCCATTGAGGCGTAGTTGGCGCACATGATTGCGCCCGTCTCGGTTTGCCACCAGTTGTCGTGAATGGCCTGGTTGAACATTTCGTTGCCCCAGACAACCGCCTCCGGATTGAGCGGCTCTCCGACCGATGCGATAAAGCGCAATGTGGACAGGTCGTGGCTCTTGACCGGCTCTTCTCCGGCGCGCATCAGCATGCGGATGGCGGTCGGCGCCGTGTACCAGACACTGACCTTGTACTTGTCGATCAGGTCGTACCAGTTGTTTGCGCTGAACCCGCCTTCATAGATCAGGTTCGTCACGCCGTTCGTCCACGGCGCCATCATCCCGTACGACGTGCCGGTGACCCATCCCGGGTCCGCGGTACAGAAGTAGATGTCGTCAAAATGCAGGTCAAGCGCCCACTTGCCTGTGGCGTACTGCTGGACGGCGGCCAGGTGACGGTGCACTGCTCCTTTTGGCTTGCCAGTTGTGCCCGAGGTGTAGTGCATGATCGAGTAGTCGTACATCGATGTTGAGACGATTCCGAAGTCATCTGATGCGTCCGCCATCAGCTCTTCGTACCACAGGTCGCCATCGGCCAGGTAATCGCTCGATCGACTGTCCTTGTTGACGACGACGATGTGCTTGACGTCCGGGCATTCCGATAGAATTCCGGCGACTTTCTTACGCAATTCTGGCTGGGTCAGGAAGATCATTGCGCCGGAGTCCTGCAGCCGGTCTCGGACAGGCTCGGGGCCGAACGCCGAGAAGAGCGGGCCGACCACGCCGCCGGCCTTAAGGGTCCCGAAGAACGCGAAGTACAGTTCCGGCAATCGGTCCATGAAGATGAAGACGCGGTCGCCGCGTTCAAGTCCCAGATCCGTTACGACGTTGGCCCAGCGGTTTGTCTGGGCCTTCATCTCGGCAAAGGTGTACAACTCTTCTTCGCCGTTTTTGCCGGCCCAGATCATCGCCACCTTATCGCCGTGACCGTGGGCGACGTGCCGGTCGATCGCCTCGTACGCCTTGTTCAAGCCTCCGTCAGGCAGCCAGTCCAGCTCGGCGTACATATCGGTCCACTCGAAGCCCTTTGCCGCTTCGTCGCGGTCGATCAGGTTCGGCGTGACCGTCATCTCTGAGATCGGGGCCTTCAAAATGGGGTCGAACGGCACTGGGATTCCTCCGTGAAGCAATTTGGCGTGAGGCGATTTGGCGGCTGGGGTGAGGGTCGAATCAGGCCCGGTGATGTTACATACGCTGGCGGACCATGAGGATACCGGAGGTTGGAGCCTCCGGCAAAAGTGGTCCCGCGTTGACCCGCCTCAGGCGCCGATACATAATCGGGCCTCCAGAGTCACCAGATCGCGCCCCGGCCCATCTACTGGAGCGGCCGAACCGGGCTAATTGCCAGCTTCACCAACCACAGAGGAGCCATTCAGACTTGTCTGACGAGAATCCCATCCTGCTCGAACACGATGGCTCAGTCGCCATCGTGACGCTCAACCGTCCGCACGCCATGAACGCCCTCAGTCGCCAGCTCTTCACCGAGTTGTACGACACGATGGACAAACTTGACGAAGACGACGAAACCTCGGTAATCGTCGTCACGGGCGCCGGCGACCGCGCTTTCTCGGCCGGAGCGGACATCAAAGAGATGGCCCGGCTTGCGGCACAGGACGTGCCCCCGCCCTCCAGCAATTTCTCGGAGCATTCCTGGCGCTTCGCTACCGGCCGCAAGCCGCGTATCGGCGCATTAAACGGCCTTTGCTACGGCGGCGGCGGCGTGCTTTCGACATCGTTCGACATCCGCGTCGGCTGCGACAAGACCCGGTTCCGCTTCCTCGCGGTCACCTACGGCCGCATTAACAACACGTGGCTGCTGCCGACAATCGTCGGGTTGCCGATGGCGCGCGAGTACCTGCTCACGGGCCGTGTGGTTGAGCCGGACGAGGCGCTGGCCGCCGGACTCCTGAACCACCTTGTCCCGCAGGACCAGGTGCTTACAAAAGCGGTAGAGATCGCCCAGGACATCGCAAAGAACGACCAGCGCATGGTGCAGGGCGCCAAACGCCTGATCGACGGCAACATCGGCCGGAGCTGGCGGGCACAATTCGAGGAAGAGCTCGACGAGCAGAAGGAAAAATTGGCGCCGACCCCGGTGCTCGAAGGCTTCAAGTCCTTCATCGATCGTAAAGGGACTGGTTAGCCCCCGCTCCTGAAGCGGCATGGCAAATAAAAAACGGCCGGACTACACCGGGGCACACGATGCGTGCAACCCCGGCAAGTCCGACCGTAATTGTGCTAACGGTTTCTGGCGCTAAGCCCTATGCAGGGCTCGCCCCGGCTACCTTGTCGTCATCACCGGAACCGATCCGGAAGGTCCCGACGGCCTTTTTCAAGCTCTGCGCCATGTCCGCAAGGGTCTCAGACGAGGCGACCACCTCTTCAACCTGGGCGCTCATCTCCTCCGCTCCCGCAGATGCCTCTTGCGCCGAGGCCGTGGTCTGATCGGTTACGGCGGCGATGCTACTCATTGCGTGCTCCACGCTCGCGCTGGAATCACGCATCTGCTCCGCTGAGGCCGCGTTTTTTCCCGAGATTCTGGCGACCGATTCAACGGTACTCACCATCTCGTCGCCGGACGCACTCACCTGCTCGGCCCCGGCCGAGATCTGCTCGATCTGGCCGGTAACCTCTGTGACCGAGTCAATGATCTGTTGCAGGGCTCCGGCGGCCTTCTCGGCACGTTCGACTTCTTCTGAGACCTGCTGCGTGCCTTCATCTGTGGCTTTCATGGAGTCCTGGACCCCGGTCTGCACGACTTCGATCAAGCCGGCGATCTCTTTCGTCGCCCCCGTGACACGCTCTGCAAGCTGCCGAACTTCGTCAGCCACGACTGCGAAACCACGGCCCTGATCACCCGCCCGGGCCGCTTCGATAGCCGCGTTAAGGGCCAACAGGTTGGTCTGGTCAGCAATTTCATCAATCACGCCAATGATCTTGCCGATTTCGGCCGACTGTGTGCCCAGTTCAGATACCGTTGCCGAAACGCTTCCAACGGCACGTTCAATGCTCCGGATGCCCTCGATGGTGTCCCGCATCATCTCCTGGCCATTCCTGGCAGCCTCGTTCACATCGCTGGCGCTGTTTGCGGCGACCTGCGCGTTCTGGGCCACGCTCTCAGCAGACTCCGAGACCTGTTTGACAATGTCAATCGCCTGTGAAACCTGCTCTTGCTGTTCCGCGCTTCCGGTGGCGATTTCGGCGACCGCCGCAATGAACTCGGCCAGGGAGCCCTGTGTCTGCTCCACTGTACGAGCCTGCTCATCCGCGCCCGTCGCGACTTGCTGACTGGTGGCAGCGATGCCCTGAGTTGCTTCACCAGCTTGCGTTGCAGCGTCTGAAAGTTGACTGCTGGCGATGCCGTTTCCGACGTTCGATATTTCAGACCCGATTGTGTTCATCGCGGCGGTCATCTCCCCTAGTTCGCCAACATCAGTCACCTCGGTCTCAGTGAACTCAATATTGGCCTGCCTGGTGAGATCACCTTCCCCGACAGCAGAGGCAACCTCGCTCAATCGCGGTAGGACGTTGTCGGCAAGTTCCCGAGCCGTGTCCTTCACCCGGTTAACCGGTCCGACAATGCTCCGCTTCAACATCAATCCCAGGGCTCCAGCGAGCACAAGCCCACTGAAGGCGAGTCTTGTTGCGAGGGTCTTCGCGTCAAGAGCCTGCTGGTAAGCAACGTCGATCTGATGTTCCACGGCATTCGCAAGGACTTCTAGTTTTTCCTCGAGAAGGACTTCTTTCTCTCCAAGGAGCTCCAGCTCATGGATGATCTCTTCTTTGCTTGCTTGTTCATGCACGAGGTCCACAAGTTCGTCGCCAGCTTCAACAAAGCTTACGTACTCACGTTCAACTATGGAGAGTAGTTCCAGGAGTTCCTCGTTATCCTGGAACTCCTCCTCGAGAGTTGCGAAATGTTCATGTACAGCCTCGGTCTCGTGCTCGATTGTTTCCAGATCTTCAACGTGCTCGGTGATCACAAAGTCGGCGTATGTCGCCGTCTGTTCTAGTACCAGCACCTCTAACTCACGGACGCCGATATCCTCTGGGAGGTCTTTAGTAACGATCTCGGTCGTATGCGAAGCCATGGAGTTCAACCCCCACATGCCAACGACGAAGACCACGATCATCAGGGTTATAACGACCCCGAATGACGCGAAGATTTTGTTTTGAATATTCATTCTTACGTTCAGGCTTGGACTCATTAGATTGATTCACCTTCGGATGATTCGTATCCCGCATCGTCTCCGTCGCCGGTGGTCGGGAGCGTTCCACTGGGCGGGCTCGTAAATGGACTTCATCTACTAACTCGGTAGTGCAGGTTTCAGGTAGTTAGCCCGACCCGCGCCAGGGTTTTCATCAGATGAACCGTTCTGTTGCTACCCGCATATTCCAATGAAACCTGGTCGACGGTCATTGGTGTGACCCGAACGCTAAAATTGCGTCTTATCACGTCATCAGGAAAGTAGTACTCACAAGCATTAAGTTTGTTTAACCTGCCAGATAGCGGGACTACATTTTCGGAATTACGCAAACCGTCCCATCTTGTGAACCGCTGAGCGATTTCATTGGCCGACTTGTCCCGCTTACTTGCGATCCGAGTCCGGCATCCCTCACCCCCACACATCCGGCGCGCCGTTTCTTCTAGATTTGCTGAATGTGCGCCGCCCCCGCACCGGATGTATGATCCCCGCACTCGCCGCCCGAAACCGAGCGACCTGATTACTACGAACTCTGGGACACGCCGCGCAAGAACGGTGATCCATTTGGAGGGAAATTGATGACCACCGGCAATGGCACCAAGGCAAAAGGCGCACTGGACGGCATTCGAGTGCTTGACCTGGGCCGCTACCAGGCGGGCCCACGGTGCGGGCTGATGTTCGCCCGGCTCGGCGCGGATGTGATCAAAGTGGAAGCCATCAAGGGCGACGAAAGTCGCTCCAACGGCCCAAGAGTTCGCGGCCAGTCAGCCTACTGGGTGCAGTACAACTCCGGTAAACGAAGCCTCTCGATAAACCTCCGGACCGAGGAAGGCAAAGAGGTCCTCCGTGATCTCGTCAAAGTCTCCGATGTCCTGATCCAGAACTTCCGCCCCGGCACCATCGCAAAGATGGGTTTCGGGTACGAGGACCTGAAGAAGCTGAACAAGCGGATCGTGATGGTCAACGTGTCGGCGTACGGCCAGTACGGCCCGTTCAGGGACCGCGTCGGCTTCGACACGATCGGCCAGGCGATGAGCGGTCTGATGTCCTTGACCGGCCAGCCGGATGGCGATCCGACGGTTCTCCCCTTCCCGTTGATCGACCGCATCACTTCCCTCCATGCGACCATCGGTGCGCTTGGCGCGCTGTACGAGCGACAGTTCTCAGGCGAGGGTCAGGCGATCGATGTCTGTCTCGCAGACACCGGGTTCACCACGTGTGAAATCCCGCTCACGGCGTTCCTCGGAGCGGGGATCGTCCCTGAACGCCAGGGCAACGGCGACGGGGTGACAAATTCTTACAAAACGAAAGACGGCCACGTGTACCTGGCCGGCGCGTCGAGCGACAACATCTTCCCCCGGTTGGCGGACACCGTAGGCCACCCGGAATGGAAGGAAGACCCGCGCTGGCAGGACCGGTCCGGACGCGCCGAAGAAAGTGGCGAGATTGAGGCGGCGTTGATCGCATGGTTCGCCGAGCGGACCATGGATGAAGCCGAAAAGACGCTCAACGCAGCCTCCATACCGTGCGCCCCTGTAAACGACATCCCGCGCGCAGCCATGAGTGAACACTTGAGCGAGCGCGAGGTTCTCGTAGAGGTGGACGACCCGATCGCCGGCAAGATCCACGTCACCGGCAAGATCGTGAAGTTCAGCCGGAGCGACGTGCCGGTCGGCTCGACGCCCACCATCGGCCAGCATAATGAAGAGATCATGAGCGACCTGCTTGGCATGAGCGATGAGAAGATCGCCGAATTGCGAGGGGCCGGCGTCATCGGCTAAGGCGAACCGCAGTTGCGATTCAAATACCGGCTCGCTTTATTGGCGATCGACCTGGCAAAGGATATCCATCACAAGTCCTACGCCTGTCTCAATCGTTCAAGGAGTCTGCCTTATGCCCGTTGTGTCGGAAGCGGCCTCGGGTCTATGATCGATGTTCATCTCCCGCCGGACAGCTCGCGTAACGGGTTCGTGATCCGGCAATTGAGTCGCAGCATCCAGGTGATCGATCGCGCTCCGGACCTTCCGCCGCCGGGTCACACCTGATTCAGCCTTCCCTGGGAACGTACAGTTCAGGAGGCATGGAGGACCAGATGAAAGTCATTTTTCTGCAGGATGTCCCGCCGAACGCTCGCGCGGGTGACATCAAGGACGTGAAGAACGGTTACGCCCGAAACTTCCTCCTGCGCCGTGAGCTTGCCACGATGGCGACGGGGGGCGAGTTGAAGAGGGTTGAGGGCCTCAGGCGAGACGCCGAGGTCCGTCGGGTGAAAGAGGCGGAAGAGTGGCGAGAAGTCGCCTCGAAGCTCGCCGAAGAGCCTGTCGAGATACTCGTTCGCTCAGGGCCCAAAGGCCGACTTTACGGCTCAGTCACGAACACGATGCTGGCCGAGAGATTGACCGAGGTTTCAAATGTGGCGATAGACCGGCGGGGAATTCGATTTGAATCCCCGGTCCGCATGCTCGGCGAGTACACCGTGCCGATCCGCTACTTTGAAGGCGTCGAGGGCCAGATCGTATTGAACGTGGTGTCTGTCGACGGCGGCGCAGAGGCCGCTGCGATGGAAGCAGCCATGGTTGAGGGCGTGGGCGGAGACGGCACCGGCGAGATGTCACTGCTTGAAGAGTTCGAGGCCCGCCGACTTGCCCGCGAGGCCAGGGAACGCGGCGAGGACGAAGACGGTGACGGTGAATCATCTGATTCAAACGACGACACGGAGAGCACCAAAGAGGAATAAACAAAATTGCAGGCGGACAGGCTTCCCCCCCACGACATAGAGTCTGAAGAGGCCGTAATCGGCTCCTTGCTCGTAGACACCGAAGCGTTGACGCGGGTGACATCGTTCCTAGAGCCGGACGACTTCTACCGGGAGCGGAATCGCTGGTGTTACGAAGCCTGCTTTGAGCTATTCCAACGCCAGGAGGCGATCGACCAGATCTCGGTGGCTCACGAACTTGAGCGTACCGAGAGGCTGGCCGATGTGGGAGGCACCGCGTACCTCGGCCATCTTGTCGAGATCCTGCCGACCTCGCAGCACGTCGTGCACTACGGCCGCATCGTTAAGCGCACTTCCACCATGCGCAAGCTCATCCGCGCAGCGTCCGATATTTCAGAGATCGGGTACGAGGAGGACGCGGACGTCGACGCGGCGCTGAGCCGTGCCGAGGATGCGCTGTTCCAGATCCGGGCCAGCGCCCCGACCCGGGATTTCGTGCCGCTGAGCGAATCGCTTGACCCATTCCTTGAACAGACATCACCGCTGACGGATCTGGACGGCATCGAGGGTCGGCCGATCGGGACCGGATTTAAGGATCTGGATGATCTTCTCGGCGGGATGAGCCGGTCTGACATGATCGTGCTCGCCGCCCGGCCCAGTGTTGGCAAGAGCATGCTCGCGTTGAACATCGCCCGGAACTCCGCAGCTGGAGTAGGGATCGGGTCGGGCGCGACGATCGGCATCTTCTCCCTTGAGATGGGCAAGGAACAGATCGCCCTGAGGCTCCTGTCTGCTGAAGCACGCGTAAACATGCATAACCTGCGTATGCGACTCCTGAGCGATGCGGAACAGGCGCAAGTGGTGGACTCTGTCGGTGTGCTATCTGACCTTTCGATCTACATAGATGACACGCCTATCCAGTCCGTCGCGGAGATGCGCTCCAAGGCGCGTCGCCTGCAGATGGAACACGGGCTGGACTTCGTCGTTATCGACTACATGCAGCTGATCAGGGGCAATAGCCGGCGCAGCGAAAACAACCGGGCGCAAGAAGTCAGCGAGATATCTCGATCCATCAAGGGCATGGCGCGTGACCTGCATGTGCCGGTGCTCGCATTGTCCCAGTTGAGCCGTGCGATTGAACATCGCCAGTCGCACCGCCCGATGCTGTCCGACCTGCGTGAAAGTGGATCTATTGAGCAGGACGCAGATGTGGTGATCTTTATACACCGCGAAGAAAAGTTCACGACCGAAGATGAATGGGTGCGTAACAATCCGGGACTGATCTACCCGCGTGGTCTGGCAGAACTGATCATCGCAAAGCACCGCAACGGGCCGACCGGAAGCGTGGAACTGGCAGTCAGGGATGAATGGGGCAGCTTCCAGGACGACTCCAGGCGGCTAGCCGACATCCGGACATAGTCCCGGATGAGTGATCCCAGATCTGGAGCGAGGGATGAGCGAGCGCGTAATGTTGCGCCCGGATTCCCCGCCGGATACAAGTCCACACCTGTTCCCAATCCCCTGCTGTCCAGTCTGCTCGAACAGATCGACGATCTCGACGAGTTGAAGGTGACGCTCAGGACGATCTGGTTCCTGCATCAACGCCGGTTATTTCCGGCGTCAATCCGTGCCGGAGACCTGCTCTCAGACCGCACAACGGCGGCGATGCTCCATGCATCTGGAGCGCAACTTGAAGACCGTGTGTCAAAAGCACTGGAAAAAGCGACACGCCGTGGTACGCTGCTGGCAGTCCAGGGTGACGGCGGCGAGACACTTTATTTTCTGAATTCGGACGCCGTCGTAAGGGCCGTTGAATCGTCATTTCCGGAGTGGAACAGGGATGCTCCTTCCGGGACGGGCGAGACCTACCCGGCGCTCGCAGATGCGGGCTCACAGCCGTCAGTGTTCGCTGATTACGAGCACAACATTGGAACGTTGACGCCGGCGGTAGCGGACACGTTGCGTGACGCCCTGGACACTTACCCGGAACAATGGATCCGTGAAGCCATGACCACGGCGGCGCGGGCCAACGCCAGAAGCTGGAACTATGTTGCCGCCGTCCTTAGAGGATGGGCGGATGAAGGCAGGCAGGATGGAAAGCCTGGATCGGATCCTGACCAGACTCGCTCAGACGAGTACCTCGAACGTTACCTCGCCGCCCAGCGAGCCAGGGGCAACCGTTGACGGACAGCCCAAATGCGATGTCTGCGATGACGTGCGCTGGATTCGCGTCGCGGAGCCGATGGGCAGTCCCGGGTTCGGCAAGATGGCGCCGTGTGAATGCCAGGAACAAATCTGGAACGATCGACAGGGCGAACGGCTGAAACGATACGCCAATCTGGGGCCGCTCGAACGGCTTCGGTTCGACACCGCCCTCCCCGAGGGACGCGACGGTTTTGCTGACCCGGCGACGTACGCTCCCGCGCTTGAGGCGGCCCGGGCATACTCAGAGAATCCAGAGGGCTGGCTGGTCATACTCGGTCCGTCCGGTTCAGGCAAGACACACCTCGCCGCCGCGGTAGCAAATCAATGCGTTGAAGACGGAAAGCCCGTATTTTTCATATCTGCTCCCCAGCTGCTTGACCAACTGCGCCCCTCCAATTTTTCGGGCGGAGAATCAAGCGAATGGTCTGAACATGAAGGGCTATTTCAGCAGGTCATGAACGCACCATTGCTGGTGCTCGATGATCTTGGCGCCGGAAACATGACGGCCTGGGCTGAAGAGAAGATGGACCAGATCCTGACGAGCCGCTACAACTCCCGTCGCCCTACAGTTGTGACTTCCGGTATGGATCGCGGATCACTCAGCGACCGCATGCGCACTCGCCTCCTCGATCCAGAACTTTCAGCTGTGCGTGAAATCACGGCTCCCTCAAGCGGTCTAAAATCTTCAGTAGGCGGCATCCCGGCACGGATGCTTGAATCGATGACCTTCGATTCGTTCGACCCAAAAGGTGGAGCCGGAGCGACCCGCGCGCAACAGGCGGTCCTAAAAGATGCGCTAGGCACTGCAAAGGCCTTCGCCGAACACCCGGACCGCTGGCTGTATCTTGCCGGCCCAACCGGCGCCGGGAAGACACACCTGGCGGTCGCAATCGCCGGATTACGAATCTCCCTCAGGCTCCCGGTAACGTTCGCGATCGTGCCCGATCTACTTGACGATTTCAGACAGGCGTTCAACCCGGACAGCCGCATTAGTTATGACAGATTGTTTGAGCAGATAAGAAACTCTGAGCTTCTGATTCTGGACGATCTCGGCGCTCACAGCTCCACGGCGTGGGCGGAAGAAAAGCTGTATCAAATCATCGTTCACCGCTACAACTCGGCACTTCCCACGGTAATCACGAGTCAGGTGAAACTCACAGACCCGGATCAGGACGATGGAGACCCGAGAGGTGCCTCGTTCTCGACCTCGATCATGTCTCGACTGCGTGACGGTCTGATGGTCAGCGAGCGATATATAGAGGCCCCTGACTACAGAAACCGTGGCGCAGCGCGGCCGCGGGCAAGACGCTCTCCCGGAACTCGTGGCCGGGGTCGCCGTTAATTGAGTTCGGGCACGACGGAGCACAAATACCCGTTACGCGACGGATGTGTGTTCTGCAGGATATCTTCCGGAGATGAGCCGGCCAGATACATAGCTCCGGGCGGAATCGAATCAGAAAAGCGCTCGGAAATGGATCCCGACGGACCGCTTGCGTTTCGCAACCGCCTGACCTGGCTGAGAGTGATGGCCCTGGTGGTTCCGCCGGGACATCCGTCACAGGAACAGTTCTGGGGGGATCGAGAGTTGTACGCTCCCCTTGTCCCGTATGCGCTCGCGCTTGGGCGCGAGCTTACGATTGACAACGTCCCGGATGACGTCACGCCGGAGGGCTTCCGTGCCATATCCAATTTCGGGCGCATCGCCCACCAGAGCCAGGACCACGCACACGTTCATGTAATAGCCCGGCCAGACTACGAGCCCATGCCGGAAGTTGTAGAAGGCGCCGCGCCGCTGGGCACCTCAAGTGGAGACGTGGTAGTCGAGCCCGCAGAAGTCTTGAGCGCCCCGTGGAGTGTGCGGTTGACCCTATCCGGCACGGCGACCCAGGAAGAGATGTGGAAGGACGAACGAATTCCCGATCTCGTGGACGCCGCGGTTTTACTGGCGGAAGACGAATCGCCAGAGGGTTTCAGATTTGCGGCGGAGTTTCTGCCTGAACAGGGGATGGGACCGGCAGGTCTGTACATACTCGGCGGCGGTCAATTGGATCTATACGCGTAATGCCGCGACCCTGATTTGATCACGGATTACCCACGTGTGACCGACCACGCGCCAGTATCTTCCTCAAGTTCGAATAATGGTCATACGGGAACGAAATCGCCACACAACTGCGTTCTAATTTACAGAAGGGTGTTGACGCACGGGGTGAATCCCGTACCATCTTGCATCAGCCTTCATATCATTCCGGTGGTGGTCGTTGATCGATTCACGTGGAAACCCACGCGACGACCCCGACTAACGGAACCTGTTTCGGTGAAGTTACCGAATCCTAAGGAGAAGACGTTGGCAAGTATTTCGATTAAGAGGCACTGGGTCGTCCTCGCCTCGCTGAGCCTGATCCTTGTAGCAGCTGTTGCTTGTGGAAGTGCTAGCGGCGGTGGAGCGGCCGGCAGAAGCAGCAGTGACCCGGACGCGTTCCGGACATTCACCGGCGTGAGCGACAATGCCAATGCTGCAACTGCTGTAAGTGGTGGCGACGCTGCAACAGCTGCACCCGCAGCAACCGCAGTAGCGACATCCGCACCCGCAATGGGTACCGATGACGTCGTCCCGTCCGGTGAAGCAACAGTAGCTGTTGCATCCGTTCGAGCCGGTGTT